>JABFRB010000019.1 GCA_013141385.1 Bacteroidales bacterium
ATTAACGCCATCCGCTGCAAGCTGGTCAACAGGGTATTTGCTGCGGTCAAGAGGCAGACACCCTTTGTAAAACTTTATGAACATAATTTTGATTAAAAATTTGTTTGTATCTTAGAATTCGATATAAGAAATATGGTAATGTATTCATTTACAGAGACATGTGATTATTTAGTGCTATAATGGAAGGTTGGAACCGAGTTTACGAGTTCGGCGAAGCCAATGATGGAACTGGAGCGAAGCGGAACTCGACGAAGTCAATAATGGATAACACAAGGTTTGATTCTTGCTTATATCTTCCAGTATTCCATTATTCCTATTTTCCATTGTTTCTTATATCGAACTGATGTTAAATCACAACCAATTAAACCAACTACCATGCAAAAACAAATATTAATGGTATTTATGTTTTCTTCTTATTTTTGCTTTGCTCAAGAAAAACCAGTAATTGATAGTATGCAAGTTGAAACCAATAAATTAACTGAAAGAAAAATGAAAGTGTTTAGGGTTGAAAACCTACAATCATACGTAAGATACTTTGATACCGGTTCGGGAACTAAGAATATTGTATTTCTTCATGGACTAGGCTCTTCCTCAATTGTCGATTTTTCAGGCTTATTAACCGATAACCGTTTTAGTAAATATCGATTAATACTTATTGACTTATTAGGTTTTGGGATTAGCGACAAACCCTCAAATTATTCATACGACTTATATCAACAAGCCGATATTGTCTCTAACCTGTTAGATGAACTAAAAATAGAAAAATACTCACTCGTTGGGCATAGTATGGGAGGTGTTATTTCTATAGCGTTAGCCCAGAAAGACAGCAAAAGAATTGAAGACTTAATACTCATGGAGCCCAATTTGGATCCTGGGATTGGTTCTGGTAGCAAGATTATTGCATCTCAAGCTGAAGATACTTATGTAAATAGAGGGCATTATATTTATGCACAGAGTCTTAAATCATTTTGTGATCCCAAATCGAGTTTAGCAATATATTATGGTACTTTTTTACTAAGCACACCTATTGCTATTCATAGAAGCGCTACAAAACTATTAGAAGGTACTAAACCAATCCAAAGAGAAGTGATTAAGGCGTTTACAAAAAACAAATACATTATTGTTGGGGAATTAAGTTTGGGTGAATATCCAAAACAGGAGCTTGAAAAATTAGGGCTTAAAATATCGATTATTTCTAAAGCTGGCCATGCGATGATGCATGATAATCCATTAGATTTTAAGAATAAATTGTATGAAATACTATCAAAGTAAAAAATCAAAATACAATACTTAGTAATGCTAACAACAAGTTACAAAATATGCATTTATGGTATTACGTTTTTCTGATCAATTACTAAACATGAATTTCGATTCGGCATACTAAAACACACACAAGCATTAAGAATACATCTTACAAACTTAAAAAATGACTCAGAAAATTAAGCATATCAATCCCGATGGGCTTATGAAAAACCCTGCATTCTCACAAGTTATTACAACACAGGGAAATGGTAAAACAATTTATATTGGTGGGCAAAATTCTGTTAATGCAAACCGTGAGATTGTTGGTAAAGGCGATATTCAAGCACAAACAGCACAAATAATGCAAAATATTCAGATTGCACTTTCCGATTGCAATGCTTCATTTGATAATATTATAAAACTCAACATCTATATTGTACAAGGACAAAATGCTTACATGGCATTTCAAACATCTCAGGCATTTATGAAAAGTACTTCAAACCCACCTGTGATTACGGTGCTTTTTGTAGCGGGGCTAATGAATCCCGATTTTTTGATAGAAATTGATGCAACCGCATTTATTTCCGAGTAATTTTGAACACTTGGGAACAGCAAAAACAAATCAGAACATGATAAAAAGTATCTCAACAATTAGTCTAAATGCCCCTGTAAATAAAATTTGGGATGCATTAACAAAGCCTGAACTAGTAAAACAATGGCAATATGGTAGCGACTTAATTACCGACTGGAAAGTGGGCAGTGGAATCAGATTCAGATCTGAATGGGAAGGTCAAATATTTGAGCAATGGGGTAAAATATTGGAGGTTACACCTTATAAATTAATTAGATATAGCCTTTTTGCTCCCCGTCCAGACCTTGAAGATATACCTGCAAATAATTTCGTAATGAATTACATTTTGACCGAAGAAAAAAATTCTATCCGCCTCGATATTGTACAAGAAGACAGTAGACCAGGAGCAGTTCAGGAAGCCCCTCAAGGAGAAGAAAATCCAGTAATGGGTGCTTTAAAGGCTTTAATTGAATCCTGATGCTGAAATAAATAATTTTATAGAACCAAGTCGCTATATCAGCTATCTTTGGAAAAACATTCGTTATGGTTCACAACATATCAGGGAAATGGATTTTTAGCGAGGAGTTTGAATGTGGCTTGGATAATGGTTTTGCGTTCTTTATCCAGAATGAGAATAGCATAACTGGTTATCTTGAGTACGAGGAAAAGATTGAGGATGATGAGCCTTTTTTTGTCCATCAGGAGATTTCGGGAACGATACATGGAAACAAGATAAGTTTAAAGGGGCAAAAAGCCTTATCGCCTGATGGTTCTGTAATTATTGATTATAACCTAGACACATTAGAGGGTACGCTAACCCACGAGGGCAAAATTGTAGGGCATAGCTTCGACAGCGAGGATATCTGCGGAGTTTTTGTTCTTGCCAGAGAAACAACGGGATCAGATAGCAAATCATAATTCATACTTAATTATTTTGCAGGGCAAAGGCATAATTCGAAAGGGTTATGCCTTTTATATTTTAATTCATTGTGTATCTAAATAATTCATTATGCCCTTAAATAAAATAATTTGTAATGGTTTGATGTTTAATGCTAAATACGATAATTTTATTCTTATAAACATTTGTATCTTAGGGTAATAATTAACACCCCATTTTGAAGATTTAAACCCCTAAAAAAGAATAATCGCAAAATGCGATAATCTGAAATCTGGGTGTTATTTTGGCATCAGTTATAATTCTAAATATCAATATTATAGCTGATTTCTAGTTATCAACTTAAATAATTTAGGGTATGAAGTTTACAAACCCTTTCCGTGGAGTATCTGGAATTGCGCTGGGCGTATTCTTGCTAATAATCCTATCGTTGAGCATCTATTTTTTTATCAGCATTTATAAAAATGAGCGTGCTCTCCAGCAACGAGGGTTTAATGTGCTTAACGAGTTAAGCAGGGCAATTAAGGAGCAGGATTTAACCCTACAAAGACTAGGGAAGAATTTAATCAGTAAGGAATCTGGGAAGAGAATTATCAAAAAAAACGTTGATAAAATTAGAATCGACAAAATAATTAACTCTTATAAGGATAGTCTTGCCCTACGAAGCAATTTTTTCAGTCGTACCACTATTAGTTCCAATATCTCCGACAATTTATTATCATTTCCTATTACGAATTTACCCGATGTTGGGGGGAAAAAATATTTACAAATCTCATACTCCGCTTTTCTTAATTCCCTGCTGAGAAAAGATCTTTTCTCCCAATATATCCTGATAAAACGGCAATCGGTAAAAAATGAAACACTGGTATTTAACACATTCCCATTTAATATTGAACTAACAGAATGCAGCGTTTACGAATCAATAAACAAATCTGCACCCAAACAATCGCTTGGAAGTATTCAAAGTAACGCCGATTCAATTAATAGCAAATTTCCCGTTCTACAAGCGGGTACAGTTAGGCAAATAAGCATTCAAGGCGAAGAATATGAGATGTTTATTGTACCACTAACGTTCAATAATAAAGAGTACTACCTTGGTGGCTTTATCGAAATTAAAACCTACCTCGGAATGAAGCGTGGGCTAGATTCAACAACAGTTTTTATCTTTATTCTTACGCTGGGTATTATACTCTTTAATTTTCCTCTGATAAAGATATTGTTGATGGGTCCTTTTGAAAGGCTTTCCCGATTCGGCTTATCTCTGGGAGGTATATCGTTTGTAGCAGGTGTAATAATTGCTGTTATTTTAACTACGGATGCCTATATAATTTTCCAATCTAAAAATAATATACATAATAACCTAAAATCCTTAAGCAACTCTATTTCTGATTCTTTTTATAAAGAATCAGAGTCTCTGCTTGAGCAGATGAGTGCTTACGACAGCCTAATTACGCCAACTCAAGGGAGAACAGAAAAAGCTATTCTTTCAAATAGTAAATCAAAATTCTTTCCCCAAAAAACACAAAATTTTAAAACATTTTTTTGGGTCGACTCAACCGATAATCAAATAATGCAGCTCTCCACGCGGGCTAGCGAGGGTTCACTATCGCTCCTATCGGATCGCGAATACGTTAAAAATTACAGCAAATGGTCGTGGGAGCATACCCATAAACATAACACATTGTGCTTGTACAATGTGGAGCCTATATATTCCAATACAACAGGGGAATGGCTGCTGGCTTTTTCAACTGAATCAAAAAATTGGAATAAGAAAGCAAAACTTATGGCCATTACATCGGAAATGTACTCTTTAAAAGATCCCATTATCCCCGATGGATATGAATATTGCTTAGTTGATGGCTCGGGAAAAGTCTGGTTTCATTCTAAAAATACACTTTATATAAAAGAAGATTTTATTGATGCATGTAATCAGAATCAACGATTAGCAACGGCTATTCGTTCAGGTGTTGGCGATTTATTTAAGGCTAAAGTACATGGAAAAACCTATTTCCTAAACGTTTCGGCACTTAAGAATACCCAACTTTACCTAGTAACAATGTGCGACCCCTTTGGAATTAAACTTATTACAGTACAGGCTTGCGGTTTCGCCTTTATTGCCTTGATATCGGTTTTTATTTTTTTAGTACTGCTCTACATCTCTATTAAGGTTGTTGATTATAAAAGTAGTAAACTAGCAGGTAAGAGTTACTTTCTTAGCTGGATAATACTAAATAAGCACAACGAAAGGAAATACAAGGGTCTTATAATCAGTAACATTTTCATAACCCTATGTTTAATAATATTTTCCTTGGGGAACATTTATCAAAATTTTACACCTATACATTCAGTTCTTATTTCTGCAATAATAATTGTATCCAGTTTCTTTTTTGCTTTTTATAATCTAAGGCAGAATAATGATACTGTTAAAAGAAATCTAAATAGGAAAATAATCTATTATTCATTGTTGATATTTACTTTGATGATTATAGATATTCTTGGGTATTTTTTAAATGGAGTGGATATAAACTTCAGTATTATAATTTTAAGTCAACTGTTTTTAATTACAGTCTACCTAATGGTGTTCAACCACCTCGATTTTCTTTTAAAGTTTAACCCATTTAAAAAAATTCATCCCTACACTCCTTTTCTTTTTAGCTGGCTAGTTTTAGCCGCAATAATACCATCATTCCTTATTGTTAAAAAAACATTTAAACATGAATACAGCAACTATGTTACAAACCAACAAATATCCATTGCGCAACAAATAAACGCACGAACCGAAAAAACATATAAATTCTACAACAAATCCTTGCTAGTTACCGACACATCAATTATTAATAAACGATTGCAACAAGGAAGGTACATTTCATTTTTCGAAAACACGTGCTGCAAAACTGATTCAAGGATAATTAAACCAGCTGAAAACTCTGATAAATCGCTAGAGTTGAACATAATTTTTCATTTATACTTCAACAAATTTTTAGGCGAACAAGATAATTTAGTTGTAAACCCACAAGTTATTCCAAGAGTGGAGAAAGGCACGTCCTCATTGAGTTTTAATGCTTTTAACAGTAACGATTCAAGAAAAAAGGAGGAGGCACGATTTATCATCACCTCAACGGCGAATTTTGCCAATTTTCATCCTCTAAAAAAGGAAGGATTTTCTTTAATCTCTTGGTTTTTAGCATTAGTTCTTATTATCACTATTTATTTCTTGCTTAGATACCTTTCCCGAAAACTTTTCCATTTCGATATTCAGGATTATAAGCCCTATAATTTCGATGATTGTCTTAAACTGCTCGATGAAAGCAAATTAAGTGCAACTATCGTAAATATTCACTTCGATGAGAGAGCGTATGCAAAATCTACAGCGGATAAATTTATCAATATTTCAAGTAGCCATATTAAGATTCCAGAATTAAAGGCCAATGAACCGCTCTTCGTTATTGGGTTCGACAGCAATCTAGTGTATTCAAATCTGTTTAAAGCAAAAATTAGCAGGTTAGAAATGCTGTTGGACATTAACCCTCCAATACGAGTTATTGTAATGCTTCACACCGATCCGCAATCGTTAATCGACGAATATGTTGGCTTTTGGAAAATTTCTGACGATGAAAATTATCACCAAATATTAATTCACAGTTTCGAAAAAGTATTTTCTCGTTTACCAGTTTTCCATTGTATGGTGTTTACAGAGCCTAGACCAATGCCCCATTTTGGTGTTTATGAATCAACTGTTCAACAGGAATTGGGTTTTGAGTCGCATCTGATGAACCTTGAGTCAATTGTTTACGAATATTATGATAAGGAACGTCAGAATTGTGGGGATTCCCTGATACTCAAAATTCAAGAATTGGCACAACCCTATTACACACTTCTTTGGAATAGGCTAAGTTTCAGTGAGCGGTTTGTTTTATTCGATTTAGCGCAAGATGGAGTTGTTAATGTGCAGAATGAAAAGATTCTTAAATCATTAATTGGAAAAGGGCTTATAATTTGTGATAATGGGGTTACAATTACCAGCGAAGGGTTTAAGAATTTTATTCTAACAACCGCCGATAAAAAAGACCTGGAAGAGAGAATGAAAAAAATTATTGTTCTGGGTAATTGGCATCGTTTCAAAGGGCCCTTAATCTTTGTTGCTGCAAGTATTTTTGTTTTTCTAATTGCTACACAGCTAAGCTTCCTATCGAATCTTACTACAATTTTAATTTCAGTAGGATCGCTTCTGGGCGTGTTCCTAAAATTCAGCGGTTTATTTGATACAACGGGAGGAAAATAAAAAGCAAGCATTGTTTGAATGTATTATAAAAAATTGTAACACATTGATTATGAAAATAATAAAATTAAACATACTAATTGCCTGCATGGCCATTAGTAGCAATCTCTTCTCACAAATTTCAGGCTTTAGAAAGGACAACCTTCTTCTACCAGAAAAACTAATAATATCGGAACAGGTTGGGTTTGATTCTCTATATCTAGATTCAAAAGATAGCGTTCAAAGGAATTTTCCTTCTATGCCGATATTTGACTTTAAGGCACTTATCGAAATACAAAAGGTAATCGTTGATAAGGTTTTATCTGGCAATTTTAAAGTATTTGATCCTTCTCAATCAGATGAGTTTTTCCCATTTAGCGCATTAGATCAAAATGAACCCTTAGCATTAACCGAAATCCAAAGTAACCTAGGGCAAAGAACCGATACGGTGAGGAAAATTAACGATGATAGTACTATTGATGTGATGGTATCTTACCATGAAATTGAGCCCAAAGAACTATCATCAATTAATTTTATTGAGGGATGGAGTTTAACTGCCAACCCTTTAAGTTTTCACAAGGAAGTTTATGCTTATGAACCTGTTAGAAGATATTTAGACGACTTTTCCGATTTCGATAAATTCCGTTACAGGAAAGTATTTAGGCTATACAACAATCCGAATTATAAGATTGATAAATCAAAACTTAAACTTGCCGCACAAGTTAAGTACGAGCATCTATTTAATTTTGATGGGGCATATCGGAATGATATTTTTAGCGACTTGGTTGCAAAACGATTAAGTCAAAACGACCTAGATTTTCAACTTAGCCAGATATATAGCAATACAATATCACCCTTTTTTAATGGCTTTAACCAGTTCATTTTTATTAAAACCCTACTAGATAATGTATATTCAGGGAATGCAATTGCTTACGATTATTATACTTCCGCTAAGTTAACATCCCAGGAGGCAAAAGGGAGAGTTATTGAACCAAAAATCCTAATAGCTACAAATCCTTTGAGTGGAGAGAATGAAGAGAGAGCTGTTGAGGTAGATTTAACTTCCGAGATAATTTCTGTAGTTTTTATTGAGGAGTGGTATTTTGATGTGGAAACCTTACAACTAGAAAAAAAGGTAGTTGGAATTGCACCAGTGCGATATTTTTACGATTGGGCAAACGGACAAGAGGTTCTTAAACGGCAGGTTCTTTTCACGATTAATTTGCCGTAAAGATCAATATAAGAAATTAATGACTACCTGCCTGATTGTCAAATAATTTCAAAAGATTACGGTACTCTGTACCTATTGTATTCTTATGGTCATGAAATGTCTACAAATATTAAGGTGCTACGCACCCAAGGCTTGAATACATTTCTCATAGCAGCAGAGCCGCATAATATTTGTAGTCCAATTATACAATTCAAGAAAATAAGGTGCATCGCACCGCAATATTAAAATCTACATCAGCAAACAAATATCCTTTTTATTACATTGAGTTCAATTTAAACAGGAAACCCCTTATCATCCAAATACCCAAAACGAATCATCATTTCACGATGATCTTTACAAATACTATCAACTAGTTCAGGGGCTAGTTCTGATCTCCACGAACCGATTTCGCCCTTTCTAAAAAATGAATCTGCCTTGGTGGGTTTTTCACTAAATCCGCTTTGGCTTTCCTGCTTTTGCATCTCCTTAATATCGCTAAAGCGAATAGCTTTTAGAATATCCTCATCGGATGCAACCAAACCTAGAAAATTTACAGCCTTTTTAAATGTTTCAAATGTATTACCCTTCATATCCTCGTACCGAACAACAAGAATGGGAAGTCCAGATTCATCCACCCAACTATGAATATGATCGCTCCACGAGAGTAGGCATTGCCTAAACTGAAGGTGAAATCGATTTGGGTTACTGCTAAATGCAAAGGATTTATCGGATAGAATCTTAGCAATATCCTCGTGCGGTTTGCTAAGATGATTAGAAAAAGAGACAGCAACATCTAACGGGTTTCTAATAAAATAGATAACACATCTTGTAATAGTATCCGAAAACATTGGTTCTCCAGACTTAGTGATTTGCCAAGCATCATGAACCTTTTGGTATTGTAATTCGTTTGATGTTCGGGATATAAATTCATAAACTTGGGGGCGAAGTAAATCGATCTCCTCGGATGTTAATTCGGACGATGAAAGACCTGTTGCCTCATCGAAAAGTTCACGACTACTAGCAATGGGTGTTGTATATAAATTATTAATATCAGCAGGTTGATCGGTTTTATTCAATAGGTTAGTGAGGAAAACCCGAAACCACGTATTCCCTGATTTTGGGTAAGAAGCCAGCCACACTATTTTTTTTAAATCATCCATGCAAGAGATTATTGTAACTACTCCAGTTTATATTTGAGAAACTATTCTCTTTGAAAGTAAAAATTACAAGTTATAGCAATCATTAAAACTTAATCTCGTTAAGCCCTGCTGGGTTCACGCAAAGTCGCAAAGCACGCCAAGGGAGCAAAAACTAAAGGTTTTTTCTCTTTGCATACAAACCGTAGGTTCAATTTGGTATACTCTAATCATAGTATTTCAATTGATTTTAACTGTGTTTCTCTTCCATCTTATCTTCTTTGCGTCTTAGCGACTTGGCGTGATATCTTTTTTATTACCAAATAGTTACAGATTATTTAATATTCTCAAGAATCAGATTTATCATCTCATCAAACATAAATTTTTTTGAAGGACGAATTAGTCGCAAAACATTAACATGCTTTGAAATTGTGGTTAAATATTTAAAATGATTCGCCTGCATCTCCTGTCCTGCTATAAAATTAAATCGATATGTATGATATTTTAGCAGGTTGAACTTCTCAACACCTTTCAAAGATTCAACCTTGAGCTCCCCAAGATTACTAGGAACTATAATAAAGATATTTTTTAGAGGAAGCGGTTCTTCATGAAAGCACTTATCAATTGGAATATTATACTTCTCCACCTGCTTTCGAATTATGACATATTGCGATGATTCATCCCCAAGCTTGGATATTGAATCGGCCCAAAGTTTCATTTGAGGATATCCAGGAACAATAAAAGGTATCTCATTATTTATCAATGATATAACACTCACATCATCCGAAAGGATTGAATATCCTTTTTTGCTTAAGGCTGCTGCAATAGTTGATTTTCCGGCACCCGAATGACCGGAGAATATTACCCCTGAATTATTGATATTCACAGAACTACCATGAAATGGCAACAATCCCCTTTGGTGAATTAGCGCACCAAATGCTGAACCCAATAAGAATAGGCGAACATCGGCAAAATCCACATCGGGCATCAACTCAATGGTTATTTGATTGCCTCCTGTTACATAGTAATTTGCAATTCGGTCAACCTTTAAAAGAAATTCATTGTGCTTGGTTAAAAATCGAACGCCTGTAAACAAAGGATTTTCTAATGTTTTGGGAGTCGTCCCCAACGAAATATTTATATCGGCTTTGCCTATAAATAAAGACAGTTCTGGTAGTTCAATTTCCGATTGAATTGTTAGACCAAACGCTTTATATGTATGGGTGGTTGCCAAAAAATATAAAATATTAGAAGCTATTCAAATCTTTACCGCTTGATTTTTAAAGATTTTCAATGAATCAATGTGGGTTGGATTTCCCTCTTTTTTAAGGGGGAACACAAGGGGG
The DNA here is from genome assembly GCA_013141385.1 of Bacteroidales bacterium. Taxonomy (NCBI): domain Bacteria; kingdom Pseudomonadati; phylum Bacteroidota; class Bacteroidia; order Bacteroidales; species Bacteroidales bacterium. The sequence goes on from JABFRB010000019.1 coordinate 10,659, forward strand.
TTAATTAGGAAAATCGCATTAGTACTGAATTTACCTCCCCGGCCCCTCCTTAAAAAAGGAGGGGATGCACTTCACCATACATTGCTCATGAAATGACATTTATAGTATAAACATATATTTTTTTTCCAAGACTTAAACAGTTTCTTAGAATTTATCGTCTGTTCAAGAACAAATGTAAGGAATCTTTTAATATGATTGGAGTTTTAGAATGAATGTGGATATGTGTATACCCCGATTTTTTTACCTTTACCTCTTACTAACCACTTTGGTATGCACATAACTAACCGTTCACAACTAATTTCCTATTTAACGCCTGAGCAAAGGTTGCTGATATCGGTTTGTTCGGCAGAAGAAAGCATAGGCAGGGCGGAGGTTAGGGATTTGTTGGTAAAGCCTTTTAGCTGGGAACGATTGATTCTTCTTAGCGAACGACACAAGTTGCTCCCGATGCTTTTCAAGAATATTCGTGCAGAATCCGTGAATTTTCCCATTGAAACACCATCAATTCTTAAAGAAAAGTTTATAGTTCAAACCCAACACGTTCTAAAACTTGCATCAGAGGGAATTCGGATATCAAACATCTTAAATCGTGAGGGTATTCCGAGTATTCTACTTAAAGGGCCATTCCTATCACAGCAAATTTATAACAATGATGCTCTTAGACCCTCCCGTGATATTGATATTCTTATTCTCCCAGATAATATTGAAAGGGTTAATGAAATCCTTAGAAACGAAGGATATAGAAGGGTTTACCCAGATTTTGAACTTTCAAAAAAGCAAAAAATATTTTATCAGCACTATAAGAATCAATACGCCTACAGAAATCCTCACAATGGTTGTTTAATTGAGATTCACTGGCGGTTATTTTCACAAAAGATCCTCTTCCCTACCCCAACAGAGCAGGTATTTGCCGAAAGGCAGGAATTAAATATGGCGGGTAGTCCTATTCATGTGTTATCGAAAAAACATTGCTTTGAATATCTTTGTTTACACGGCTCATTACATCAGTGGTTTCGGCTTCTTTGGCTTCGCGATATTGCTCAACTCTTAAATGATAAGGAAAACCATCTTGATGAACTACTTATCAATGCAAAGAAAAATGGTAACGAAAGACCCGTTCAGCAAGCAATTATACTATCGAATCTATTTTTTGGAAGTCCAGAACATTCAGCAATCACAAAGTCAAATAATCTGGTAAAAAGCATTACAAATTTTGCTGTAACTGCGGCTATTGGCAGTGAACAAAAGACCCTTTCGCAAAAAATTACCCGCCTGCGAATTCCTTTCTATAAGATGAAATTAAAACGGAACATTAACTATAAACTAAGTTGCTGGTCGATTCTACATCCTAACTTTAACGATTGGAAAAGGGTAAAACTCCCCGATAGTTTATTCTTCTTGTATTTCTTGCTACGACCCTTTATTTGGTTTTATACTTTTTATATTGTGAAGAAAAAGAGGGAAAGTTAAAACGTAATAGTTCAATTTTTGGAATCGTGTAATCATTTGAAAAAATTTGGTTTAGGGTTGGTTAAAATTATTGAATACTTTTAGAAAGTAAAAGCACAAACAAGTTATGCCTCATGCTAAAAAAAACACTCATAACCCCCCAAATTTGGTTAAATGATTTTTGTACTTTTGCCATATGAAAACAGAGGAAAAAACTCTAGTAAGGATATTTTTTGAAAATAAGATAAGACGGTCTGATGGAAATGCTTTTGAAGACTTATTTACTCAGGTTATGAATTATGCTGAACCTGAATTTGAGCAGATCAAACCTTGGGGTAATATTGGAGATAGAAAAAATGATGGTTTCATTAGAAGCAAGGGTATATTCTATCAAGTATTTGCCCCTGAAGATATTAGTAAAAGTTATCCTGATGCTATCGTTAAATTAGAGAAGGATTTTGCAGGATTAGTTTCACAGTGGAATCCTGTAAAAGAATTTTATTTTGTTGTTAATGATAAGTATAAGGGTGTAAATGCTGACGCCAATCAAACAATTGCGAATATCGTAAAAGACAACTCATTAATTAAAGGTAAAATATTAACTGCTAAAGATTTAGAAAGAATCGTTTTTGAATTACCAGACGACCAAATACTTAAAATTGTAAGTTATCTACCTAATTTAGAACAAATAACTAATTTGAATTTCTCAGTTTTAACTCAGGTTGTTGGATATATAATGAAACTTCCAGTTAATCCTATTTCCGGCCGAATTAAATTTCCAGATTGGGATGAAAAAATAATATTTAACAACATTAGCAAAGAAACAAAACAACATTTAGATACCGCATCCTTTAGTCTTGGTGCATTAAATGAATTTTTAGCAAATGAAAACTTTCTTGCTGAAGAGTTACAAAAAAAGCTTATAGGTCTTTATGAAGAATTAAAGCCAAGTTACAATGGCGATTCTTTATTTTGGGAAATAGTAAACAAATGTATGCCTAAGAATGAGCAAGCATTTCTTACACCTATTTTAGCAGTAATGGCTAAATATTTTGAAAGTTGTGATATTTTTGAAGAACCTTTAAAAGAATAGAAAATGATAATGCCTTCTAAACATATTAATTTTTCTCAATCTCTGTTAGGGTTTGGAAGTTACCTGCTTTCGAAACTTGACAAGCCAATGAGTATAGATGATATTTGGAAGATATATCAAGCAGATATATCAAAAGAGTATTACATTGCCAAGCATAGTTTTGACAATTTAATAATGACTTTTATTTTCCTTTATGGAATAAATGCAATTGACCAGAAAAACGGATTAATATACAAATGCAATTAATTTCATTAACCGCAAATAAGGAATCTTTTAGACCTGTCCATTTTAAAAATGAGGTTGGTTTGAATTTTATTGTTGCCATTCAAAAAAATCCAGAATCATCAGATAAAAAGGGAAATACAACAAATGGTGTTGGTAAATCATTAATTATAGCACTTGTGCATTTTTGCTTAGGTTCGAGTAAAAAAGATAGTTTCAAAAAAGAACTATCAGGTTGGTCATTTACACTTACATTTAAGATAGGAGGTAATATATTTAAATCAGAAAGAACAACAGATAAGCAAGATAAAATCGTTTTAAATGGTCAAGAAATTTCAGTTACAAAATTCAAGAATAAGTTTGAGGATTTGTTATTTGATATTCCAGCAGAAACAAGTCAATTAAGCTATAGGTCATTGCTTCCATTTTTTATAAGACCTAGAAAAACTTCTTATAGCGATTACAATAATCCTAATGCGGTTAAAAAAGATTATCAGATTCAAATAACTAATGCTTTATTGTTAGGACTAGATGTTTTGTTAGTTGAAGAAAAATTTAAACTTCGTAAGGAAAAAGAAAGGATTAGAAATTTAGTTAAAGAACTGAATGAAGATGAGTTGCTTAAAGATTTTTTTAATCAAAAGAAAGACGCTACTCTTGAAGGGCAACAAGTAAAAGAGGATATTTTGAAACTTGAGAATGACCTAAAGGCTTTTAAAGTAGCCGATGACTATTACGATATTAACAAAGATGCTGATAAAACTAAGATTGATATTGAAAAGGCAAAGAATAAAATTACACTTCTTGAAAATCAAATTCTTAATATTGAAGAAAGCAGAAAGATTTCTCCAGATATTAAGAGAGAAAATATTGAAAAAATCTACAAAGAGACATCTACTATTTTTAATCAAGAATCATTAAAAACGTTAGAAGATTTAGAAAAATTTTACGAACATTTATCGAGTAATAGAGAAAAGAGACTATTAGATAAAAAGAATGAGTTATTGCGTTCTTTAAACGATCTGCAAACAAATATTGATCAAAAAAAGATTGAACTAGATACAAAACTTAAGTATTTAGACACTCACCATGCTTTAGATATTGTATTAAAACTAAAAGATAAACTAGCGGATTTAAAAGCGAAAGAAGAAAATATTCAACGCTATGATACTTTAATTTCTAAATACCAAAAATCAAAGATTAAGACCGAGAAGGATTTTATTGCTTCTACTGAAAAAACCCAATATTATTTAGATGATGCAAAGGAAGTTATTAAGTCTACTACTGATTTTTTCAGAGAATTATCAAAAAGATTTTATCCTAATGCAACAGCAGGAATAACTGTTAAAAATAATGATGGTGACAATCAAATAAGGTATCATATTGATGCAAAAATATCTGCAGATCGTTCCGATGGCATAGGCAATATAAAAATATTTTGTTACGACATAACTATTTTGCTAAAAGGTTTCGCACATAGAGTAAATTGCATTTTCCATGATAGTAGATTATTAAGTGATACCGACCCCAGACAAATAGCAGAACTCTTTAAAATACTGAATGAATACATAAAAACATCAGGCAAACAATATATTTTATCATTGAATCAGAACCAGTTAGATGAAGTAAAAAAATATCTTAAAGATGATGAGTATAAAACGATTATTCAACAAAATATTTGTTTGGAATTAAAAGATGAACTACCAGAAGATAAACTTTTAGGCATTCAGGTTGACATGGATTACAATTAAAAAAACACGATCCAAAACTCCCACAAGTTTTCAAATTCAGCATTAAACTTCTCGTTGAACTTTAACCTTTAAACGAAAAACTATCCTGTTCTATCCGTTTAAACTTTAATCCCTTTTGCGATATTGCCTCAAGAACACGAGGGAGGGCATATCGAAGGTTTCGTTCTGCTTTTTTAGAATCGTGGAAAACAATTATTGCTCCAGGGTGAAGGTGGTTAACCACATTATTTGTAACCCGCCGTGGTGAAACCCTCCGGCTATAATCCATGCTTAGTACATCCCACATAATTATTTTATACCGATCTCGCAAAATGCGAAATTGTGATGGTTTAATCCTACCGTAAGGGGGTCGATATAGTTTACTGTGAACAAACCCGTTTGCAAAATCAACATCCTGAACGTATTGCCCGGTTTCAGTTGCCCAACCCTTTAAGTGGCTATAGGAGTGGTTTCCGATAGTATGACCCTCGGCAACAACCCGTTCGTAGATTTCAGGGTTCAACTCTATATTCTTTCCCAGCATAAAAAAGGTTGCCTTGGCATCGTAACGCTTAAGCTGATCTAGAACCCACAAAGTAATTTCCTGAGTAGGACCATCATCAAAGGTTAAAAAAACACCATCAGGCTCATCTGGAAAACTCCAGATGAGTGATGGAAACAAGCGTGTCAAAAAGCGCGGGGGACTAAGATTTATCATACTATGACCTATCTAACTTCGATGCAAAAGTGTTGAAAGCCTCTTCAATTTCTTTCTTATGACTTCCCTTCTCGTACTGATTAGCGAGTCTATATAACTCCTGTATAATTGCCATATTGAGTTGGATATCGTTATGAAGTCTACCTATTTGTTCTTTTGAAAGATCCAGGATAAATCTCATCTGATCAGCAGAACTTTTAAGCATAATTTTTGAATAAGCCATCCCTTTATCAACCGCACCGGCTCTATAGTAACCCTCAACTAGCGATAAGGAGAGGTAGTTGAACGGAACATTACTTGGAGGGATAACCTCAATGCATCGATTTAAAACGGTGATTGCGGAATCTTTTTTCCCCTCATCAACTAATGCGTTTGCAAGTCGAGCAAAAATGGTACGATAGTTAGAGATTATTCGTGAATTATTCTCATCGAGGTAAACCTTTGGATTGGCAATACTTCTAAAACGATATTTATTCATGATGTTATCGTACATCAACTTTGTATCCACTTTACCAAAATCATAATCAAGCCTGGGGGATTCTATAGGAACTATCCTATACATCATCCCTTCAAGCTGGAAATAGCCATCGAGGTTTTGGTACGAATCGTTTGAAACGGTTGACCCTATATATAATGGTCGCTCCCAATTATTTGTTGCCAAAAGATCTAGCATCACCAATCCCTCCATAATAACCACATTCTCTTTAATTTTCCAGATCATAGTATCAACAATTTCCTTTGCTTTTTCAGGTCTTACCGTACCTGTTTTGATGACTTTATCTTTATCAACTGGAAGGAAAAGGGATTTAGAAGGAAAGTAACAAATCTTTTCGTTTTCGCCATAAGGTGATGGAACTTGTGAAATTTCATTATCGCTCAGAATAAATGAAATAGCCTGTCTAAGATCAACAGCACCTTTAATTCTATCGGCAACAAGCACAATTTGGCGTTTATTTGAAAAGTATTTATCGCGCGTCATACTTAAAGGAAGAGGATCTGAGGTGTACGCCTTCCTCTTCATCTGGTCTATATACCAATCGCCACGAAGATAATTAAGGTTTGATACCCGAACATCACGTCGAACCCCCTCAACCTCCTGATTGTACCAAAGAGGGAAGGTATCGTTATCACCATATGTGAATAGTACAGCATTGGGAGCACAACCAATAAGCATATTGTAGCCAAAATCTACGGAAGTATATCTACCGGATCTATCATGATCGTCCCAGTTTTCTATCCCCATAGTTAATGGTGCAATCACGCATACAATACCACTACCAACTGCGGCCATGCGCTCATTAGCTACCTTCTTAAGTAATTCATACAAAGCCAATACACCTAAACCAATCCATATTGCAAAGGCATAAAAACTTCCTGCATAGGCGTAATCTCTCTCCCTCGGTTCAAAGGGTTTTTGGTTTAAGTAAACAACTATTGCAATTCCTGTAAGAACAAAAAGAAGAGTGACTACCCAAAAATCTTTCTGATGTTTTCTATAATGGTAAATTAACCCTGCTATGCCTAATATTAATGGAAGTAGATAGTATCTGTTTTTTGCTTTGTTTTGTTTGTAAACATCTGGGAGTTTATCCTGTGATCCAAGTCTAAGATTATCGATTACAGGTATTCCACTAATCCAATTTCCTTTTAAAACATCACCATTTCCCTGAAAATCGTTTTGCCGACCAGCAAAATTCCACATAAAATACCGCCAGTACATGTGACCAAGCTGATAGCTAAAGAAAAAATGGATATTGTCCGTAAATTTTGGAACATATCTGGTCTCCTCTTTCCCTTCGTTATTTGTTATTTGAATTGGAATACCTCTATAATTTGTCCACCTTTTATATGCGCTAACATGGTTTGGCTCATTGCTGAACATCCGAGGGAAAACTGTCATAAATCTTTCATCATAAATGTACTTTACCTTTTTACCAGTAATTACATATTTACCATCTTTGGGGGCATAAGAAGGTGCTCCCTCCTCACTACCAATTATAGGCGCATTAAAAGAATTACCATATAATAATGGGCTATCGCCATACTGTTCACGATTTATGTAGTATAGTAGCGAAAACATATTATCAGGATTATTCTGATCCATTGGTGGTTTAACCGATGAACGAATAACAGTTACAGCATAAGAGCAATAACCCATAAGCATTACTGTTATGCTTATAAGTATTGTATTTGCAATTATTTTCTGATTCTTATGTGTATAATAAATTCCATAAATCAGCAGGCTTAATACTAATATTAGATAGAAAAAAACGCCTGAATTGAAAGGTAATCCAAATCCATTTACAAAAAGAAGTTCGATTTTTGAAGCAATTACTACAAATCCTTTTATTATAATTACAAGTGATGCTAAAAGTAATAAGAACCCAACAAAAAGGGCTTTTATAACACCCCATTTAGTGACTTCATACTTTTTAAAATAGTATACCATTACAATTGCTGGAATTGCCAAAAGGTTTAGTAGGTGTACTCCAATTGATAAGCCCATTAAGTATGCAATAAGAATTATCCAGCGATTAGCAAACGGTTTATCGGCAACATTCTCCCATTTAAGAATTGCCCAAAACACTAATGCTGTAAATAGCGATGAGGATGCATAAACCTCCCCTTCTACTGCTGAAAACCAAAAAGTATCGGAAAATGTATAAACAAGCGACCCTATTAATCCAGTAGCAATAATCAAAATAATATTTGAAGACGTGTAGGATTCATCTTTAACAATAATTTTACGAGCAAGGTGAGTTATTGTCCAAAACAAGAACATTATAGTAAAAGCACTTGCTAAAGCCGACATTGCATTTGCAAAAACGGGTATTAACTCCTTACTTGGAGCAAACATTGTAAAGAATCGGATTATTAGCATAAAAATGGGGCTTCCGGGAGGATGTCCAACCTCAAGTCTATTACCGCTTGCAATAAATTCACCACAATCCCAAAAACTAGCGGTTGGCTCAATGGTTATAAGGTAAACAATGGCTGCTATTGCAAAAGCAAGCCAACCAAATAGGTTGTTGAATTTATTGAATGACTTATTATCAAATGTTTGCATATAAATGATTTTTTTAATGGTTCAAATGTATGATTTTTTTAGATGTAATTTTTTGTTGAGATGTTCGTGATTTTCATTAAATCAATCTAATTTATTTAAAAAAAGTTAATTTTATCCCAAATCTTAAAACAAATGAAGAAACTAAGCATACTGATTATTCTTACAATACTTGCGATATTATCAAATGCACAAGAATTATGGGTTAAATACAATGCTCATCAATCTTTGGATAAGGGTGATACAAGTGTTTTTATTTTAAATCCTTATTCATCAGCCTTTTTTGATGATAAAGAATTTGTTAGCAACACCAAAAAAGGTTATACATACCCAGGATTCTTTATTCAACCTAAAATTGTATTTCAACCCAATAAAAAGGTTAGATTTTCAGCCGGTATCCACACTCTCTATTTTGCTGGTGCTGATAGTACTGAAAAGTTTGTGCCTGTCCTTTCTCTCGAAGTCAAACTGTTGGATAATGTAGAGATGATACTTGGAACTATTCATTCCAAACAGGCGCATTACCTACCTGAGCCTCTTTTTAAACCTGAAAGATTACTAATTTCCCAACCAGAAACGGGGCTTCAATTTCTTACAAATACCGAAAAATTTAAAGGTGATTCATGGACAAACTGGGAACGATATATTAAACAAGGAAGTCCGTTTCAAGAGGTGTTCACCATGGGTTTTTCTGGAATATTTAAACCAAGTACCTTTAAAACAAATACAGGCTTAATACTAAATTTCGCAGGTTTTGGGGTTCATAATGGAGGCCAGATAGATAGCTCGAATTTAGATGTTACAACAATGATTAATCTTGCGGCAGGGTTCTCCTATAGTTTCCCTATTGGCACAAAAAAAACATCTTTGGGTTTCGAAACAATGGGGTTTCTTTCAAGCGATAAATCGCCAAATCCATCAAGCAAATATTTAAACGGAAAGGCTATTTACCCCAAACTATTTATTGAAAGTCCAAATCTAAGAGGAGAAATTGGTTACTGGTATGCCTCACAGTTTGTTAATCCGCGAGGTGAAGAATTGTTTGGCTCCTACTCTTTTGTAAAACCTGAATTTGATTCTAAAATTCGGAATCTCTATACTGCAAAGATTATCTATTCAGTTGAAGTGGCCAAGGGCTTTACTTTAGGCGGTAGATTTGAAACATACTATGATACAAAATCATCCATCCTAGATTGGGCTTTTACATTCCGAATGGTATACGATGGGTTATTCAATCTTTAAATATTAATAATCAAAAAGGATGGCTAAATACCATCCTTTCTATATTCTCTTCAGTTTTAACTTCAATATATACCTAAAAACAATAAACTTTCCCCCAACATTCCTGCGAAAGCAGGAATCCAGTTTTCAGCTTATTATAGATTCCGAGACTTCGCCCGGAATGACAAAGGATTGTGTTTTGCTTATAGGTATTACAGCGGGCATAATAAAGTATTATTGCTTTACTGTCGAAATGCCACAATACATCTGAACCATTTTCTCAGCAGGTTTATAACCAAGTGCCAAAGATTTTTTGAAATCCTCACAGGCTCCTTTTTCATCCTTGGTATTCATCCTTGATACACCGCGATTATAATATGCTTCGGCATATTTTGGATCTTTTGAAATAATAAAATCATAATCTTCTAGGGCTCCTTTGTGATCTTCAAGAATTGCTTTTGAAACTGCTCGGTTGTAGTATGCCTGAGCAAAATTTTTATCAATTTCCACCACTCTCGTGAAATCAACTACAGAGCCTTTGTAATCCTGTTTCAATGCTTTTGCTATACCACGACCATAATATGCTTTAAGGAAGTTGCTGTTGATATCAATTGCTTTATTAAACTCTTTGATGGCATTTGTAAAATCACTCTTTTTAAGAAAAGCTCCACCTTTTACACTATAAGCCTCACTATACTTACCATCAATCTTAATGGCTTTGTTCAAATACTCAATAGCCTCATCTAATTTATTTTGATTTGACATTGATTGCCCAAGATAAAAGAAGATCTCTTTATCATTTTTTTCCTTTTCTGATGCAAGAAGTAAATCCTTCTCTGCACCTACATAATCTTGTATGTTGAATTTAAAAATTCCTCTTTTCTTGTACGCATCAGCATTGGCATTTGAGCCTTCAATCATCTTATCGTAATCGCTAATTGCACCCATAAAATCATTTAGGTGTGAACGTGATTCACCTCGGCTATAGAATGCTTCAATATTCGAACCATCGAGTTCAATACTCCGATTGTAGTCTTTAACCGCTTCATCGAATTGTCCTTGGCTTGCTTTTAGAAGTCCTCTATTGTAAAATGCTTTAGCATTCGAATCATCAAGTTCAATAGCTTTATTAATATCAGCCAAAGATCTGTCAAACTCCTTTAACTTCCGATATGATACCCCACGGTTCAAGTAATACTCTGAAACGGTGGAATTCATTTCAATAGCTTTGCTAAAATCAATAATAGCCTCAGAGTCTTTTGTGAGGCCTGATTTTGCAAGACCCCTGCTATTAAAATAGATGGGTTTATTCTTTAGCCATATTGCTTTATCAATTTTTGCTATTGCCTCCGAATAAAGTGATGAATCCAATAATAATTTACCTTTTAAGTAAGCATTTTCGGCAAACTTTGGACGCAGTAGTTGAAGAACTAATAGAACTAATACAACTACTGAAATGCTAATAATGGTAATTTTCTTCATATTCCTTATTTTTCAGTTCGTTTCGTAATTACTAATTTACAAAATTGGTGTAAATAGATTAAATAAACAGCATTTCGACGATTAAAGTTACATTTTTAGCTAAGAAAAAACAATGTTTGAAAAAGTTATTGTCTATTTTAAACGGAACGGATCTTAATATATCGTATTCAAAATAACATATAAGACCCTTTAAATCGACAAGCAATTTAGTATTGAACGATTTATTATTTGTTTTCCTATAAAATAATTATAACCTTTAAAACCTTATTTTAAAAAATAGATTGTGCATTCAAATTAACCTCACCCTAACATGAAAACACGATTATTTCAAACAAAACCTATTCAACAACTTCTTTCCGAATCCGAAGATAAAGAACATGGGTTTAAAAAAACCTTGGGGCCACTTAACTTAACAACTTTGGGCATTGGTGCTATTATTGGTGCTGGTATTTTTGTATTAACAGGACAGGCAGCCGCAAACTATGCCGGACCTGCTATTGTGTTATCATTCATAATATCTGGCCTAGCATGTGCTTTTGCAGGTTTATGTTACGCCGAGTTTGCATCAATGATTCCTATCTCTGGAAGTGCCTATACCTATGCATATTCAACAATGGGCGAGTTTTTAGCATGGATAATTGGATGGGATTTAATTATTGAATATTTGTTTGCTGCGTCAACAGTAGCAGTAGGTTGGTCGGGTTATGTGGTGAGTTTACTAAATGATATTGGAATACATATTGCGCCGCAATTTGCTGCATCTCCGGGAACACAACTAATACAAGTTCCGGGAATGGGTTGGCAAGCAACCTCAAGTCAGCTAGTTACCTATCTTGCAAATCATAATATTGATGTAAATACCTTACCACATGTTGTTGGAGTACTAAATATCCCAGCAATGATTATTATTGGCTTACTCACTGCCCTACTTGTTATCGGAATAAAAGAATCAGCAAACTTTAACAATATTATGGTAATTGTTAAGGTATGTGTTATTTTACTTTTCATTGGTGTTGGTATTGCATTTATAAAATTAGAAAATTGGCATGATTTTATTCCCAAGAACACAGGAAAATGGGGCGAGTTTGGCATAAGCGGGATATTTAGGGGTGCAGCAGTAATCTTTTTTGCCTATATTGGTTTTGATGCTGTTTCTACAGCAGCACAAGAGGCTAAAAATCCTCAGAGAGATATGCCAAGAGGTATTCTTGGTTCGCTAACCATCTCAACCTTTTTATATATCGCTGTAGCACTTGTACTAACAGGAGTTGTAAGTTATACACTTTTAAATGTTCCAGATCCAGTTGCTGTTGGAGTTAATGCAATGGGAAGTAGCATGGCATGGTTGAAACCAATTGTGAAAATTGCTGCAATTGCCGGATTAACTTCAGTAATTCTAGTTATGCTTTTGGGACAACCAAGAATTTTTTACGCAATGTCTAAGGACGGGTTACTTCCTCCGGTATTCTCGAAAGTACACCCAAAATTCAAGACTCCTTATATTAGTTCTTTAATTACGGGAGCATTCGCTATGGTATTAGCGGGCGTGTTGCCAATTAGTCTTTTAGGTGAACTTGTGTCTATTGGAACACTACTCGCATTTGCAATTGTTTGCGTTGGGATTATTGTACTCCGTAAAACCAGACCTGAACTTCCACGTCCATTTAGAACACCTTGGGTACCATTCCTACCCGCATTGGGAGCTATAATATGCCTTGTACAAATGTTTTCGTTACCTTTAGATACTTGGTTACGATTAATAGGTTGGTTTGCAATAGGTATGATTATTTATTTCACTTACGGAATTAAGAAAAGTAAACTGTTAAAAAAATAACACTAGGATGATATTTATCAGATTTTGATAGGAAAAAAATCCCTTATTTTAAGGGATTTTTTATGACGAATAAAGTGAGGTTCTATTTCATGTTTTTCAGCATAGAAAAAAGAAAATACTAAGACAGAATGTTCTTTATACTTGTACCCTTAATTATATTCCATTACTATGTCAAGTGGAGCACATCATCATGAAGTAGATAACTCTTTAGCGGGTAAAGTTCGGCACAATACCCAAGTGCATGCCCAAAGATGTTATCAATGCGGAAAATGTAGCGCAGGTTGTCCCCTATCAGCCGATATGGATTACCCGCCCAGTTTGGTCCTCAGAATGCTACAAACAGGCGATCCTGTTTTTGAGGATAAAATCCTCAGATCGTACACCATATGGGTATGTCTCAGCTGTGAGATGTGCATACAGCGCTGCCCAATGGAGGTTGATATCCCTGTAATGATGGACTACCTCCGTCAGGAATCTATTCGTCAGAAAAAGGTTAATCCAAAAGCAAAAAATATAGTTTCATTCCATAAATCATTCCTCGATTCAATAAAATATACTGGAAGGTTATTCGAATTTGGATTAGTGGTTGATTATAAGATGAGATCATGGAAGATGTTCCAAGATATTACCTTGATGCCCGGAATGATTTCGAGAGGAAAACTTCATTTTATTCCTGAACGGATTAAAGGGATCAAAAACATTTCGAATATTTTCACAAAGGTTAGCAAGGAGGATAAAAAATGAAGATAGGACTATATCCAGGTTGCTCGCTGAATGGTTCAGCTAGAGATTATAACGAGTCAGTTTTTGCACTTGCCAAAGCATTTGATATTGAATTTGAACAAGTTCCCGATTGGAACTGCTGCGGTGCAACTGCTGCTCACAATATGAACAAGGAACTTTCCTTGGCTCTTCCTGCTCGTATCCTTGCCGCTGCAGAAAAACATGGACTTGCTGATGTTGTAGTTCCTTGCGCTGCATGCTATAGTCGTTTGGCAGTTACTCAGCACGAACTACTTCATGACCCTGTTCTAAGAAATCGTGTAAGCGAAATTATTGGAATGGAGTTCAAGGGTACAACCAATATAATGAACGTAATTCAGTTTGTCGATAAGTTTATTGTTGATAAACTTGAACCCAAGATCAAAAAGAAATTCAACTATAATGTTGCCTGCTATTATGGTTGCTTGATGGTTCGTCCAGCAAAGATTTTAAAGTACGATCGTCCCGAAGATCCACAATCGATGGATAATGTGATGCGGAAGATCGGTGCAAATGCATTGGATTGGGGCTATAAGGTTGAGTGTTGTGGTGCTGGTCTATCTGTTTCAAAAACCGATATGGTTGCAAAGTTATCTGGAAAGATCATTGAGGATGCCACATATCGTGGTGCAGAAGCAATTATCGTTGCTTGCCCAATGTGCCATTCAAATCTCGATATGCGCCGTCCAAGCATCAATAAGTTTTGGAATAATAAATTCACAGTTCCTGTTATCTATATGACTCAGGCAATTGGATTAGCTGTTGGGTTAACTCCAAAGGAAATTGGATTGAAGCGTCATTTTGTGGCTATAAATCTTCCTGAGAAGAAGGAGGAGCCGGTTGTTGAGAAAAAGGTTAAGACGAAAGAAGTTGAGAGTGCATAGCATAAGTACTTAAAGTGAACTAAAGTACTTCGAGTGCCTAGAGTTGAAAGACTCTTCTAACTTTAGGCACTCCAAGTACTCTAGGCACTGTAAATTTGAAAGATATGGATAACAAAGAGTTTAGCAAACAACTTGAGGAAAGAACCAAAAGGTTTGCTATCGAAATTATCAAACTTTCATCTTTACTACCCGAAACGCCTGAGGGTAAAGTAATCAAATACCAGATTACTAAATCGGGAACAAGTGTGGGAGCTAATTATAGGGAAGCAAATCGTTCAAGGAGTAAGGCAGATTTTAAGAATAAAATTAAAATAAGTGAAAGCGAAGCAAGTGAAACAGTTTATTGGTTAGAAATTATTGAACGTTTAAATTGGATTGATAATAAAAAAACTCAATCAATGCTAACAGAAGCCAATGAACTACTTGCGATTTTCACTTCAATTGGAAGTAAGTTAAAAACAAGTACTTAGAGTGCCTAAAGTACTTCAAGTGCCTAGAGTTAAAGACTCTTCTAACTTAAGGCACTCCAAGTACTCGAAGTACTCAAGGCACTTAAAAATAGTAAGAAACATAATAATTCATATAAAATGGCTCGAATAGGAGTTTTTATTTGTCACTGCGGCGAAAACATTAGCGCAACAGTTGATGTAGTAAAAGTTGCTGAGGAAATCAGCAAACTTAAGGGCGTTGCTCATAGTGTCGAGTATAAATATATGTGTTCCGACCCAGGACAAAACTTAGTTATTGAGGCAATAAAGGAGAAGAAACTTACAGGAGTTGTGGTTGCTGCGTGTTCACCACGTATGCACGAACCAACTTTCCGTAAAGCTTGTGAGAATGCTGGCCTTAACCCTTTCCTCTGCGAAATGGCTAACCTTAGGGAGCATTGTTCTTGGGTTCATGAAAGAAATGATACTACCACTGAAAAAGCTATTGATATTGTAAGAACATTGGTGGCAAAGGTTCAGAAGAATGCCGCACTTCAACCAATCAAGGTTCCTGTTACCAAAAAGGCATTAGTGATTGGAGGTGGAGTCGCAGGTATTCAGGCTGCACTTGATATTGCAAACTGTGGTCATAAAGTTATTTTGGTTGAACGCTCACCCTCTATTGGTGGTCACATGGCTCAGCTATCGGAGACTTTCCCAACTCTCGATTGCTCGCAATGTATCTTAACTCCAAGAATGGTTGAGGTTGCTCAGCACCCAAATATCACTCTATATACATACGCTGAAGTTGAAGGTCTAGAAGGGTTTATAGGTAACTTCAAGGTGAAAATTCGTAAAAAATCAAAGAGCCTCGATGAGAAACTTTGTACTGGTTGCGGGTTGTGTACAACAAAATGTCCTAAAAAGAAAATTCCAAGCGAGTTTGAACAAAACTTAGGGTTTCGTCCAGCAATATACGTTCCATTCCCTCAAGCAGTACCCAATAAACCGGTTATAGACAAAGTAAACTGTACCTATTATAATACAGGTAAGTGCAAAGTTTGCGAAATTGTTTGCCCTACAAAGGCAATCCGTTTCGACCAACCTGATGAAATAATCGAGGAATCAATTGGAGCAATTGTACTTGCAACTGGTTTTGAGGTTAAGCGTTCCGATTTCTTCCCAGAATACGGACATGGTAAATATAAAGATGTGATCGATGGTCTTCAATTTGAAAGATTAGCATCAGCATCTGGCCCAACACAAGGTGTTATTCGACGTCCATCGGATGGACAAATTCCAAAACGCATAGCATTTATAGCATGTGCTGGTTCTCGTGACCCTGCAAAGGGAATAGAGTACTGCTCAAGAATCTGCTGTATGTACACCGCAAAACATGCAATGCTTTACAAACACAAGGTTCACGAGGGTGATGCTTACGTATACTATATGGATATTAGGGCAGCAGGTAAGAACTACGAAGAGTTTGTTCGCCGTGCCATTGAAGAAGACCATGTACATTATGTAAGAAGTCGCGTATCGACAATTATTGAGCGTAACGGAAAATATATATTAAAGGTAGCTGATACTCTTCTTGGTGCTCAACCTCAAGAGGTAGAGTTCGATATGGTAGTGCTTGCAACAGCAGGTATTGCTAGTCCAGGTGCAGAAAACTTAGCTCAAACCTTACATGTATCTTACGATCAACATAAGTTCTTTGCTGAGGCACATCCAAAACTTCGTCCTGTGGAGACAAACACCGCAGGTATTTTCTTAGCAGGTGCTTGCCAAACAACAAGGGATATTCCCGATTCAGTTTCAATGGCATCGGGTGCAGCAGTAAAAGTTGCTGGATTGTTCTCACAAACAGAATTAACCCGTGATCCATTAATTGCTCAGGTTAACAGATTAGGCCCACCACTCTATTCAACCTGTGTTGGCTGCTTTATGTGTCAACCAGTTTGCCCATACCAAGCAATCGAGCGAGAAGAGATTAAATCGAGAGATGGTAAAGTAATAAAGGTGCTTGCTAAAATAAACGAGGGATTATGTCAAGGTTGTGGAACTTGTATTGCACTTTGTCGCTCCAAATCTATCGACATTCATGGCTACACCAATCAGCAAGTTTACTCAGAGGTAGTGGCATTATTTAACGAGTTTTAGTAGAAAATATTCAAAATACCATATACAAATGTCTGAATTTGAACCTAAAATAGTTGCTTTCGTATGCAACTGGTGTACATACGCCGGAGCCGATTTAACGGGGACAAGCCGCATCAAGTATGCAGCCAACGTTAAGATTATTCGCTTCCCTTGTACAGGTAGAATCGACTTTATGCTTTTGATGAAAGCCTTTCAGAATGGTGCCGATGGGATTATCGTTTCAGGTTGTCACCCCAACGATTGTCACTATTCCAGTGGAAATTTCCACGCAAAACGCCGCTGGATGGCATTCCGCGAGTTGCTCGATTATATGGGTGTTGATATTGAGCGAATCACTTTCTCTTGGGTATCGGCTGCCGAGGGTGCACGTTGGGCTGAGATTGTAAATACTACTACCGAAAAACTCCGTAAACTCGGACCCTATACAAATTATCAGAATCTTGTTAAATCTGGTATAGAAGAAGAACTATAATGGAAAGTATAAGAAAAAGAGCCAAGGAGTTGCTAGATAGCAAACAGGTTCAAGTAATCATAGGTTACGAAAACGGAACCTCAAATAAAGTTAGAGCATCATTTATTAAAGATTCTGCTCAGGTCGATAAACTCATTTACGATGAGCGTTGCACCCAAAACCTAGCGGTATATCTTGTTAAGCATGAGGTAAAACATCTTGGAAAGATGGGTATTGTTGCTACCATCCCAGTGATGAGAACAATCAATATGCTCATTTCCGAAGAACAGGTTAAGGCTGAAAATATTGTGGTTCTAGGCATAGGTGAGGATGGTAAACTCCTCGATTTTCCCGACCTAACCGTAATGGAAACTTATCTTCAAAAAGCGAATACCGCATTTTCGGCTAAGGATAAGGAGGCGATTGAGAAGTTAAAGAAGATGACTACTCAAGAGAAGTTTGACTACTGGACAAATGCTCTTGAAACCTGCTTCAAATGCTATGCATGTCGTTCGGCTTGCCCTCTTTGCTACTGTACACGTTGTGCTGTTGAATGCAATCAACCTCAATGGATTCCAGTACAGGCAAGTAAAAATGGAAACTATGAATGGCACATGCTAAGAGCAATGCACCTTTCGGGACGTTGTGTAAGTTGTGGTGACTGCGGAAGAGCCTGTCCATTGGATATTCCAGTTCATCTGCTTACCATGCATATGGCTGAAGAATCAAAGAGATTATTTGGGGTTGACTCAGGTCTTTCGATGAAGATGGAGTCAGTTCTATCAAATTACAAACTTGATGATAAAGACAATTTTATTCTCTAAGATATGGAACTTGAAAGGAAACTAATCAAAAAGGCATCGCTTGAAAAACTTTACCAAAAGCTTCAGGCGAATGGCAATAAAATATTCGCTCCAATTATCAAAGATGGTAAAACAGAATTTCACTATAACCCATCATATACCGAGGTTACCTATGATCATATTCAAACAACCCAATCGTTAAAAAATACCGTATTTCCTAAGATAGAGAATCTTGTACGTTTCACAACCGATAGGAATGGTACTGAGGTTACTGAGGTAGATCTAGCAAAAGTTCCAAGCCTTGTCCTTTGGGGTGCTCACCCTTGTGATGCTGCTGGCTTTAACGCCTTGAAGTCGATATTCATGTGGGATTATAAAGATGAGTACTTTAATACCAGAATGAATAAGATGGCGGTTATTAGCCTTAGCTGCTATAAATGTGACGATAACTGTTTTTGTACCTCTGTTGGACTAAATCCAGGCGCAACAAACGGAAGCGATATACTGCTCACCAAACTTAGCACTGGCGATTATCTTGCCGAGATTATCACCAAAAAGGGCAAAGAGATTGTAAATGCTGCCGCAGATCTATTTGAGGCTGCTCCTGCAGAATCAAAAGATGGAAACCTTGCTCAGGTTAAGCAACAATTCTCACACGAAAAGGTAACCAAAAACCTTGCTGGCACTTTCGAACACCCATTCTGGGTTGAAAATTCGCTCCGCTGCATTGGTTGCGGTGCTTGTGCGTTTGTATGCCCTGCTTGTGCTTGTTTCGATATTCAAGATGAAACCAAGGGTAAAACTGGTAAACGACTAAGATGTTGGGATTCATGCGGTTTTGGACTATTTACAATCCATACATCAGGTCATAACCCACGCGAGGTTCAGAGTCAGCGTTGGAGACAGAGGATTATGCATAAATTCTCATATATGCCTGAACGTAACGAATCGCTTGGTTGCATTGGTTGCGGCCGCTGTTCACGTGCTTGCCCTGTGGATATGAATATCCTTGAGCAGCTGGTTAAATTGGAGAATATTTAATTTGAAAATGGTCAGAATTGGTGAGCATTTCCTTTTCAAAATAAAGTTTTAAATAGAAAGACAAACATTCAAAATTATTCGAGATATGTGTCAAAATATCTATAAACCCTACTTAATGGAGGTCGAGAAGATTACCGAAGAAGCACCTGAGGTAAAAACTTTTCGATTAAAATTCAAGAACCCTGAGGATGCTGAAAAGTTCGAGTTTAAGGCTGGGCAGTTTGGTGAGTACTCGGTGATGGGCGAAGGCGAATCAACCTTTTGTATCGCATCAGCACCTACCCGCAAGGGGTATATCGAATGTACATTCCGCAAGGCAGGTAGAGTAACTGGCGCATTGGCAAATCTCGAAGAGGGCGAAACCATTGGTTTCCGTGGTCCTTATGGCAATATCTTCCCAATTGATGAGTGGAAAGGCAAAAACCTACTCTACATCGCTGGTGGTATTGCACTTCCCCCTATGCGTTGCGTGATTTGGAATACACTCGATTTAAGAGAAAACTATAAAGATATTACAATTATATACGGTGCAAGAACGGTAAACGACCTAGTTTATAAGCACGAGTTAAAGGAATGGGGGGAGCGTCCCGATGTGAAGTTGGTAACTACCGTTGACCCAGGGGGTGAAACTCCAAATTGGAAGGGCGAAGTTGGATTTGTTCCAACTGTTCTCGAAAAGGTTGCCCCATCGAGCAAAGATACCATTGCTATTGTTTGTGGCCCTCCAATTATGATCAAATACACGTTCCCTGTTCTCGAAAAGTTAGGTTTTACTGAAGATACTATCTTTACAACGCTTGAAAACAGGATGAAGTGCGGGTTTGGGAAATGCGGTCGTTGCAATGTTGGTAAGTACTTTGTTTGTAAGGATGGACCAGTTTTTACCTATAAACAGCTAAAGGAATTACCTGATGAGTATTAGAATACTCCAATGCTTCAAATAGCAGAGTTCTTTAAAATGTTTTTATTGCTTTTTTAACTGTTTATCAACTAACAGTATATTGTAAAAGTTGACATATATCATCGAGGCGGCTGTTTTAAAATCGATGTGTTATTAATGCTAAATTCTACATTTGCGAATCGTAAAATATAGCCTATGAGCGGCGAATTCTTAATTCTGTTTTTTATTGTAGCGGTTGTACTGGTTGGTGGTGCGATAATTTTTTCAAATTATGTTGCCCCAACTTCAGAGAACCCACAAAAGCACGATCCATATGAGTGCGGTATCCCAACAAAAGGGTTAACATGGTTGCAGTTTAACGTAGGTTACTACCTGTTTGCCATTATCTTTCTAGTGTTCGACGTTGAAATCGTTTTTGTGTTTCCTTGGTCGGTTGTTATGAAAGATCTTGGGATGACCGCTTTTATTGAGATCGTGATATTCTTCTTTGTACTTGTCCTAGGCCTACTATACGCCTGGAAGAAAAAGGCTTTGATATGGGAGTAAAAATTAAATCGATGAAGTACGAAGATTTTGAGGATAACGAAACCCTCGAACTCTTCAAACAATCAGGCGGCAACATCCTTTTCACAACAATCGATAATATAGTTAATTGGGGACGAAGCAATAGCATCTGGCCATTGACCTTCGCAACCAGCTGTTGTGGTATTGAAATGATGGCCACTGGTGCTGCACGTCATGACTTTGCCCGTTTCGGCATAGAGGTTTATCGTGCTAGCCCTCGTCAAGCAGACGTAATTGTTGTTGCAGGAACAATCGTACCAAAGATGGCTCCTGTGCTAAAACGTTTGTACGACCAGATGCCTGATCCAAAGTATGTTATTGCAATGGGAGCATGCGCAGTTTCTGGCGGACCATTTGTTAATTCATACTCCATTGTTAAAGGTGTTGATAAGATTATACCTGTGGATGTTTATGTTCCAGGATGTCCCCCAAGACCTGAAGCATTGCTTTATGGTGTTATGCAGCTCCAGCGCAAGATCAAGACTGAGAGTATGTTTTTAAAAAAAGATAAATAACGATTTCAGCCTGAACTTATGACTAACCAGGAATTGAAAGATAGTATACTAAAGATAGAGCCTACAGCCGTTCTTGATGAGGGGAAACAATGCCTCAATCTTACGGTTGCCGCTGACAAATGGTATAGCCTTGCTCAGCAGCTAAAAGGGAATAAGGAGTTGGCTTTTGACTATCTGTTTAACCTAACGGGTGTTGACTATGGCGATACCCTTGGAGTAGTTTATCATCTTGAATCAACAATGTTTCATCATGTAATCGTTGTTAAGGTTTCGGCTGATAAGCAGAATCCCCAAATCCCAACCATTTGTGATATTTGGAGAACCGCTGAATTCCACGAGAGAGAAGCATTCGATTTTCTTGGAATACAGTTTACTAACCATCCCGATTTGAGAAGAATTTTCCTTGATGAGGAGTGGAAAGGTTATCCGTTACGGAAGGACTACGACCCTTCAGTAAATACTATTTGATCATAGGACTATGGCTGAAGAGATTATTATTCCAGAGGCAGACAATCAGGAGATTTCCATTAACATGGGACCTCAACACCCATCTACTCACGGTGTGTTACGTCTTGTCCTTTCGCTAAAAGGCGAAATGGTTCAAAAAGTTGAACCACATTGCGGTTACATCCATCGTGGTATGGAGAAGATGACCGAAACAATGACCTACCAACAGATCATACATCTTACCGATAGGCTCGATTACCTTTCTGCTCACATGAATAATGCAGCAGTTTGCCTCGCAGTTGAAAAAGCACTTGACATTGAGGTACCCGAAAGAGTAAAGGTTATCCGCACAATTATGGATGAATTAGCCAGAATCGCTTCACATCAACTTTGGTGGTGTTCATTCGGTATGGATCTTGGTGGTTTAACATGTTTCTTCTATGGACTTCGCGACCGCGAAAAAATTCTTGATATTTTTGAGGAGACCACTGGTAGCCGATTAATACAGAGTTACAATTGTCCTGGTGGTTTAATGGCTGATCTCGATCCAAATTTCCAAAAGAAGGTTAAAGATTTTATAAAATACTTCAGAAAAATCCTTCCTGAGTATGATGAGTTGCTTTCAGGCAACATCATTATGATGGAAAGAGCTAAAGGTGTTGGAGTAATGAGCAAGGAACAAGCTATCTCTTTTGGTATGACAGGTCCATCTGGTAGAGGAAGCGGTTTCTCATGCGACGTTCGCAAGCATCACCCTTACCATGCCTACGACAGGGTTAAATTTAACGAGGTTTTACGTACTGAAGGCGATACTTACGCTCGTTATATGGTCCGTTTGGACGAGATGCGTGAATCGATGAATATAATCGAACAACTAATCGATAATATTCCTACTGGTGACGTCGCTGTTAAGATGAAGCCGATTATCAAACTTCCTGAAGGAGAGTACTATCAAAGAGTTGAATCTGCACGTGGCGAGTTTGGTGTTTACATTATAAGCAAAGGCGAAAAAAATCCATATAGGATGAAATTTCGTTCACCAAACTTCTGTAATCTTTCGGCACTTGATACCTTGGCCAGAGGTCAAAAGATTGCAGACTTAGTGGCTATTGGTGGCTCACTCGATTACATTATTCCTGATATTGACAGATAGTAAAACGAATGAATACGATACGATATGTCATTTACTTTTGATTTCTACGACTTTACAAGCTTTACCCAGTGGGTCGATGTTACATTGCGCGGAGCGTGCTCCCCGTTTTGGGCTGTCCTTTGGGAAATGGTTATTGTAGGAGTTTTATTCCTGGCATTCTATGCAGTTGTCGGGTTATATCTGGTTTATGCCGAACGTAAAATTTGTGCATTTATCCAGAACCGTGTTGGTCCCAATAGGGTAGGCCCCTATGGTTTTTTCCAAACCATTGCCGACCTAATTAAACTCCTTATGAAGGAGATTATCTCCATCCGCGAAGCCGACAAATTACTCTTTAACCTAGCACCATTTATTGTAATCATCACTTCATTCTTAGCACTTGCAGCTATTCCTTTTGCAAAAGGGCTACACCCAATCGACCTAAACATTGGAGTCTTTTATGTGATGGCCATTTCGTCGATGGGGGTTGTTGGTATTCTGCTTGCAGGATGGTCGAGTAACAGTAAGTACTCGCTACTTGGTGCAATGCGTAGTGGTGCGCAGATTATCAGCTACGAACTTTCGGTTGGTATGTCGCTTATTGCGATTTGCGTGCTTGCAGGCAGTATGCAACTTTCAACCATTGTAGAAGGACAGAGAGACCTTTGGTTCATTTTTAAAGGACATATTCCTGCTATTACCGCATTCATAGTCTATATGATTGCTGCTACCGCAGAGACAAACCGTGGTCCTTTCGACTTGGCTGAGGCTGAATCAGAGTTAGCAGCAGGTTTCCACACTGAGTACTCAGGGATTAAGTTTGCATTCTTCTTCCTTGCAGAGTACATGAACATGTTTATTGTTGCATCGTTAGCCGCTACCATTTTCTGGGGTGGTTGGATGCCTCTACATATACCAGGTCTCGAAAGCTTTAACCATGTAATGGATTTTATACCTCCTGTTCTATGGTATGTTGGAAAAACCGTTGTAATCATCCTCATTATGATGTGGTTCAAGTGGACTTTCCCACGCTTACGTATCGACCAGCTATTGAACCTTGAGTGGAAGTTTCTGCTTCCAATCAGCTTGGTTAACATTCTAATAATGGCATTTATTGTCTTAATGGGTTGGCAGATTGGATTATGAGAGAAATATTTAACTACTTCAAAACTATATTCTTCGCCCTTAAGTCCCTTTGGACTGGGATGAAGGTAACTAGTGCTTATTTTTTTAAGCCTTGGAAAATTGTAACCCAACAGTATCCTGAGAATCGTAAAAAACTGAAAATGTATGAGCGAACCAAGGGTGAATTGGTTATGCCTCATAACGAAAAGAACGAGCATCAGTGTACCGCTTGCGGAATTTGCCAGATCAATTGCCCTAACGGAACAATTGAGGTAAAATCTGTTACCATCGAAACACCCGATGGAAAGAAGAAAAAAGTACTCGACAAGTATATCTACAACCTTGGAATGTGTACTTTCTGTGGACTATGCGTAAAAGTTTGTCCATCGGATGCAATTGTATTTTCGAACAAGTTCGAACATGCTGTTTTCAACAAGGAAAAACTTGTGAAAACTCTAAATAAAGAAGGTTCAACCTTAAAGAAAGGGGCTGAATAATGGAAATTACCGTACATCAAATCATGTTTGCCCTGTTTTCGGCTATCATATTGGTTTTTTCAGTTTTAACTGTAACCACCCGAAGAATCCTAAGAGCAGCTACTTTTCTTCTCTTAGTACTTGTTTCAACTGCAGGGCTCTACTTTATGCTCAACTACCAGTTTATGGCTGGGGTTCAGCTTACCCTATATGCAGGGGGTATTGTAGTTCTAATCATCTTTTCAATTTTGCTTACCAGCCATATCAGCCAAAAGTTTGAAACTGTAGGTTGGAGAAAAGCATACTTCTCAGCACTTGCATCTATTGCCGGGGCAATTCTTTGTATCACAACAATCCTTCAGCACAAGTTTCAGGCAACAACCGAAGCGGCTAAAGAGATCGATATGAAACTAATTGGGAACAGCTTGCTAAGCACCGACAGAGATGGTTACGTTCTTCCTTTTGAGGTAATCAGTGTGCTGTTGCTTGCCGCAATGATTGGAGCGATTGTAGTTGCTAAACGTAAGAAAACAAAAGAATAAGATATGTTAAACGCAGGTATCCCAATGGAAGCCTTCTTAGTTGTAAGCACCCTGATGTTTTTTGCAGGTGTTTATGGCTTCCTTACACGCCGCAACCTGATAACTATTCTAATGTCGGTTGAGCTAATCCTGAACTCGGTGAATATCAACTTTTTGGTATTTAACCGCTTCCTATTTCCCGATAAACTTCAGGGTCATTTCTTCTCGCTATTTATAATAGCTATCGCCGCAGCCGAGGCTGCTGTTGCAATTGCAATTATTATTAATATTTACAGGCACTTCAACACTATCAATGTTGAAAATGTCGATAAGATGAAATATTAAAATCTGTCATCCCCAAATCCTTAGACTATGTCAGGTTTTTCGTACACAATATTAATTCCGATAATTCCCTTGTTAATGTTCCTATTTTTAGGGCTAACAGGACACAAGATGAAACCCGCTATTGCTGGTATTATCGGTACAACAGGTTTATTCATTTCGACCTTGCTTTCGTATATTACCGCTTACCAGTATTTCTTGGTATCGGGCAAGGTGGATGGTGTATACCAAAAAATTATAGCTTTCAACACGGTTTGGCTTCAGCTAACCGATAAGCTACATATCGATTTGGGTGTGCTACTCGACCCAATTTCGGTGATGATGCTTGTGGTTATTACCACCGTTTCGTTGATGGTACACATCTACAGCAATGGCTACATGAAGGGGGAGCGCGGATTTCAGCGATTCTTTGCATTCCTCGGACTGTTTAGCTTCTCGATGCTAGGATTGGTTTTAGCAACCAATATTTTCCAGATGTATATTTTCTGGGAATTGGTAGGCGTCTCCTCGTTCTTGCTAATCAGCTTTTATTACGATAAACCTAGTGCTGTTGCTGCTGGTAAAAAGGCATTTATTGTTACCCGTTTCGCCGACCTTGGCTTTTTGATTGGTATTTTAATCCTATCATACTTTACCGAAACATTCGATTTTGTAACTCTTACAACCCCTGGTTGTCCTGCAATTGTTCAAGCAGCAGGTATAACTTTTATGGGATTTTCAGTAGTTACTCTTGCATTAGTACTAATATTTATGGGTGGTGCTGGTAAATCGGCAATGTTCCCATTACATATTTGGCTACCCGATGCGATGGAGGGTCCAACCCCAGTTTCAGCGTTGATTCATGCTGCAACCATGGTTGTTGCAGGTGTATACTTGGTAGCACGGTTGTTCCCAATCTTCGCTTTAACATCACCCGATGCATTAACGGTTGTTGCTTACGTTGGAGGATTTACCTCGCTATTTGCAGCGGTGATTGCTTGTACCCAAAATGATATCAAGCGAGTTCTTGCATATTCAACCATGTCGCAAATTGGTTATATGATGCTTGCTCTTGGTGTTTCGGGCTATGGTGGCCACGATGGTCTTGGTTTTATGGCATCGAACTTCCACCTGTTCACACACGCTATGTTCAAGGCCTTACTATTCCTTGGTGCTGGTGCAATAATACATGCTGTACATAGCAATGTTATGACTGAGATGGGTGGTTTGAGAAAGTATCTACCAATTACACACATTACATTCTTAATTGCTTGTTTAACTATTGCTGGAGTTCCATTCCTATCAGCTTTCTTTAGCAAGGATGAGATTCTAACTGCAGCATATCATCACGATAAAGTTTTATTCTTTGTTGAGTATGCAGTTGCTGGGTTAACAGCATTCTATATGTTCCGTTTGTATTTCAACGTATTCTGGGGAGAGGATAGGCATTATCATCATACTCCACACGAAGCGCCGCTGGTTATGACAATACCATTGATGTTTTTGGCAATTGCATCAATATTTGCTGGATATATCCCTTTTAGTCAACTTGTAACCTCTGATGGTGCTGCATTTGAAGCGCATCTTGAAATGCCAATTGCTGCAGCCTCTGTGTTTATTGGATTAGTTGGGATTTTTGTTGCAATGTACATGTATATGAAACCTAAGGGTGCTCCTGAAAAGATGGCGGCAACTTTTAGTCATCTATATAAATGGTCGTACAACAAGTTCTATATGGATGAGGTTTACCTTTTCGTTACAAAGAGGATAATTTTTGCCTACATCTCAGGACCAGTTGCTTGGTTCGATAGACATGTTGTTGATGCTACCATGAACGGATTTGCTTGGGCATCGAACTATGCATCATTTCATATCAGAGATTTACAATCAGGACAATTGCAGAAATACGCATTTGTGTTTATTTCGAGTGTGCTGATATTGGTTCTTTCGTTCGTATATCTTTTCATGAACTAGAAAGAAAATTTACAAGATAGACTGAATACGAAATTAATGATTTAACAGCATAACCATGGATGTACTATCATTACTGGTAATAATACCGACGATTACGATTATCGGGATATTGTTTACAAAGGAGAAGAAGCAAGCTCGCCTTGTATCCGCAATCGGTACAGGAATACAGCTAGTCCTTGCAGGGATTCTTGTTTGGATGTATTTAGCTGAGCGTTCAGGCGGAAATACTGCTCAAATGCTTTTCACTCAGGATTACATGTGGTATCCAAACCTTAATATTCATTACGCAATTGGTGTTGATGGTATTTCGGTAGCCATGATAGCCTTAACTGCAATAGTTCTTTTTGCTGGGGTATTCGCATCATGGGAGGTTGAGTTCCTAAACCGTGAGTTCTTTATTTCGCTCATCCTGCTTTCGTCAGGGGTGTTTGGATTCTTTATCTCACTCGATCTATTTACCATGTTCCTGTTCTACGAACTTGCGGTTATCCCGATGTACCTGCTAATTGGTATTTGGGGTACAGGTCCAAAGGAGTATTCAGCAATGAAACTTACTCTAATGCTTATGGGAGGTTCAGCATTGCTGCTTGTAGGTCTTCTAGGTATTTACATGAATTCAGCACCTGCAGGTCAACCATTAACATTTAACCTAATTGAAATTGCTAAAGTTACCATATCAATTGAGGCTCAACGCCTATTCTTCCCATTAACATTTGTTGGTTTTGGTGTTCTTGGAGCTTTATTCCCTCTACATACTTGGTCACCTGATGGTCACGCTTCAGCGCCTACCGCAGTATCTATGTTACATGCTGGTGTGCTTATGAAACTTGGAGGTTACGGATGTTTCAGAGTAGCAATGTATTTAATGCCCGAAGCAGCTCATGAAATGGCTTGGATATTCATTATCCTGACTACCATTAGCGTTGTTTACGGTGCATACGGTGCAATCGTTCAGAAAGACCTTAAGTATATCAACGCTTACTCGTCAGTTAGTCACTGCGGACTAGTAATTTTCGCTCTATTAATGATGAACAAAACCGCAATGGACGGCGCAATCCTTCAAATGATATCTCACGGTTTGATGACAGCACTCTTCTTCGCATTAATTGGGATGATTTACGGACGTACTCATACTCGTAACATCTACGAAATGGGTGGTTTGATGAGAATCATTCCTTTCCTATCAGTTGTTTATGTTATTGCGGGTCTTGCATCACTTGGTCTTCCAGGCCTTAGCGGTTTCGTTGCTGAGATGACCGTATTTGTTGGTGCTTTCCAACATGCAGATATGTTCCACAGAGTTGCAACAATAGTTGTAACCACATCAATTGTAGTTACAGCAGTATATATATTAAGAGTTGTTGGAATCTTGCTTCTCGGCCCAATTAGGAATGAAGAGTATAATCATTTTAAAGATGCTACATGGTTTGAGAAACTTTCGACCGTTACACTTTTACTAATGATTGCAGCAATTGGTCTTGCACCACTTTGGCTTTCGAACATGATTCAACATAGCCTTGTTCCAATTATTCAAAAATTAGCTATTGCACCAGGGATTTAATGGTTTAATCTATTGATACTATGAATTTAAATAGTTTTCTTTTAATGCGCCACGAGATTGTACTAATTGCAGTTGCGCTTATTATACTGATAGCCGAGATATTCACATCGGATCAGAATAAAGGACGTATCCGTGGATTGGCAGTAATCCTGTTTGCGATAAACACCATTATAGGGTTTTTACCTGCAGAAACTGGATCGTTATTCGGAGGAATGTATACCACAATTCCCCTTCATATAGTTGTAAAAAACATTTTGAACATTGGAACGCTAATTATCCTGATTCAGTCGAATACTTGGCTTAAAACAGAGGAAAATAGCGATAAATTTCCTGAGTTTTACCTTCTACTGATTTCAACATTAGTTGGTATGTTCTATATGATCTCAGCAGGTGATTTCTTGATGTTCTATCTTGGCCTCGAATTAGCAACTATTCCCTTAGCTGCATTAGTGGCTTACGATCGTTACAGAAACAACTCTGCTGAGGGCGGTATTAAATTAATCTTATCATCGGCATTCTCTTCAGGTATTATGCTTTACGGTATTTCGATGATATATGGTATGTACGGTAGCATTTACTTCGATATGCTGAATCCAGCTATGGCCATGAATAGCCTAACAGTTCTAGCATTTATCTTCTTCTTTGCTGGTATGGCTTTCAAGATTTCATTAGTTCCTTTCCATCTATGGGCAGCTGATGTTTACGAGGGTGCACCAGTGAACATTACTTCATACCTATCAGTTATTTCGAAAGGTGCAGCAGTATTTATTCTTACAATAATCCTATTCAAGGTATTCCCAACCATTTCGGATTTGTGGCAAAAGGTTGTTTGGGTGATAGCCGTTATGACTATGACCATTGGTAACCTTTTTGCAATTCGTCAACAGAACTTAAAACGATTCATAGCATTCTCGAGTATATCACAGGCTGGTTTCTTCCTATTAGGTGTAATTGGCGGAAACGAGATGGGTATGACAGCAATCGTTTACTATATGTTAGTTTACATCTTCTCAAACCTTGGCGTTTTTGGTGTTATCGCCGCAATTTCGAACCAATCGGGTAAAGAGAATATGGATGATTACAATGGATTATATCATACCAACCCAATGCTTAGCTTAACAATGATGTTGGCGTTATTCTCATTGGCAGGTATTCCACCTGTTGCTGGGTTCTTCGGAAAGTTCTTCCTATTCACCGCAGCAGCGCAGAAAGGTTTTTATATTCTTGTACTAATTGCAACTATAAACACAATTATATCCTTGTACTACTATCTACTTGTTGTAAAAGCAATGTTCATCAACAAGAGTGAAACTCCTATCCCTTACTTTAAGAGCGATTTTATGACCAAACTTGGTCTCGGTCTTTGTATTGCAGGTCTTATAATTACTGGTTTTGCAAGTGGAGTTTGGGAGATGATAGCAAAGATTAGCTTTGGAATGTAATGCTAATTTGAAAATTAAGTTAGCGAAGATATAGAGCACGGTTCGAAAGGATCGTGCTTTTTTTAATATTACCAACAATTGTTGATATACAAAATACATAAATGGATTTTGCAGTCTTTACAAAATTGTTGCACCTTTGTATTTAACCATTTAGTAATTTTTTAAATATTTGCGATTGAATATATTTTTTGCTTAGTTTTAATGCGTAAAAAAAGTTTAATGCTAAATTATATTCTTCCTTTTAGGGATAAATTTGATTTAATGGGTCTTTCATTAATACTTAATTAAATTGCTATTATGAAAAATTTACTTTTAACAATTCCTTTTGTTTTATTTGGAACTATTGGTTTCTCGCAATCAATTCCTGTAGATAGCCTATATCTTGGACAAACCCTACCGGGAAATACACCAAAGGTTTTTAAATTGGAGGTAACCAAAGGGCTTGTCGCAGCAGAAAGAATTACCATCTCCTCTGATAATAAAGAGATCTACTATGGAGAACTTAATACTTGGCCTCCTACAAATCTGAGGATAAAATGTTACAAATATTTAGACAATAAATGGCAAGGTCCATTTGTTGCATTTGAAGGATTTATTGCACCATCACTATCCGAAAATGATAGTATTATGTACATGCAAAAAAATATAAACAATAACAAAGTAGCTTGTACCTTTTATTCATTAAGAAAAAACAATGGTTGGACAGAGCCGAAAAGGCTTCTTTCTTCTAACCTTGTAACTCATTATTTTCAGAAAACTAGTTTAAATAATTACTATACAGCCTCTGTTTTACCCGGCTCTCCAGATAGCAATAGCGATTTATGCAAATTTGTTATAAATAAATCTGATACAACCATTCAAAGTTTAGGACTGCCAATAAATACATCAGCAACAGAGAATGATTTCTACATTGCTCGTAATGAATCATATATTATCTTTTGTCGATTTAACGAAGGCGCATCAAGCGATCTCTACATTAGTTATAAGAAGACCAGTGGTGATTGGACTTTACCTATAAATCTTGGAGTAGAAGTCAACACACCCAATCCTAATTGGGAGTGTTGCCCCTTTGTAACGAAGGATAATAAGTATCTTTTTTTTATGCGAGGGGGTAATGACATGTCTTCGTATTTTATCTATTGGGTATCAATCGATAAACTTCTCGAAAGTTTAAAGAATACTAATAATTAGATTTCAGTCTGATAGGACAGACATTCTATAAAGTCTTAATTAAGCCCACAGAACACTATTGTTTTGTGGGCTTGTTTGGTTCAAAAATGAGTTTTGCTCATAATTTGTTTATTGCCATCTTATTATGCAGATGGTAATTGTTTTTTTGTTGATTATTTGTTGAATAATCCTATTTTAGCAATATGGCTAATTACACATTTCAACACTTCTGCATATGAATATTCAAGCCTTTTTCAAAGAGAAACTTTCTAAGTATATCCCATCTATTAAATGGCTTTCGGAGTATTCACTTTCAGTTTTTGGTGCTGATGCAGTAGCGGGTATCACTTTGGCGGCTTATGCAATACCTGTATCGTTGGCTTATGCTACGCTTGCTGGGTTGCCTCCTCAGTATGGCGTTTATGGTTATCTGATTGGTGGGCTATTCTACGCAATGCTGGGTACTGGGCGGCATTTGGCCATTGGGCCAACCTCAGCAATCTCAATGCTAATAGGTGTAACGCTTGCCAATCTTTCGGGCGGCGATGTTCAGCGCTGGGTTGATTTGGCATCCCTTTCTGCAATGATATTTGCAGCAATTAGTATCCTTGCATACCTGTTTCGGTTAAGTAGTATTATCAACTTTATAAGCGAAACAGTTCTTGTTGGATTTAAGGCTGGAGCAGCCATTACCATCGGTCTAACGCAGCTTCCTAAACTATTTGGAGTTACCAGCGGAGGTGAGAGTTTCTTTAGTCGTTTAGGAAACCTTGTAACCCAATTGCCAGAAACAAATGCTACTGTTCTAATTTTTGGTCTAGTTGCTATTTTTTTACTTTTTTTTGGTGATAAACTTTTACCCGGAAAACCAGTTGCAATTATCGTAGTTGCCTTATCTGTTCTTGCTATAACA
This sequence comes from Bacteroidales bacterium, assembly GCA_013141385.1. NCBI lineage: Bacteria > Pseudomonadati > Bacteroidota > Bacteroidia > Bacteroidales > Bacteroidales bacterium. The sequence continues at coordinate 43,066 of JABFRB010000019.1, forward strand.
TTTACCCCACTTGGCACAATGGATTTCAAAACTGTAGGTATTATACCCAGTGGCTTACCTAAGCTAACTCTTCCAATATTCAACATAACAGATATAGGCAGCATTATTCCTCTTGCATTTGCCTGCTTCCTTCTGGCCTATATCGAAAGTGTATCTGCAGCAAAAGCACTTGCCCAGAAGAATGGCTATGATATCGACCCACGGCAGGAATTGCTTGCCCTTGGTGTTGCTAACCTTGCTAACTCATTAGGTCAGGGATACCCTGTAAGTGGGGGCTTATCTCAATCGGCAGTAAATGAAAAGGCTGGTGCCAAAACCCCTATTGCGCTTGTTGTTGCATCAGTGAGTATTGCTGTGTGTCTTCTTTTCCTTACAGGTATGCTCAAAAATCTTCCTACCGTAATATTGGCGGCAATTGTTCTTATTGCTATTAAGGGCTTGGTAGATATCAAGGAAATGAAGCGATTATTTAAGATTAACCGTTTCGATTTTGCTATTGCAATGACTGCACTTGTTAGCGTAATTGTGTTTGGAATCTTGCAAGGTGTGCTAATTGCCGCACTTTTCTCCCTAATTTTAATTATTCGAAATGTATCAGCCCCCCATGTTGCATTTCTTGGGCGTATTCCAGGTACAAATAGGTATACTGATTTCAAGAGACATCCTGATAATGAGCTTATACCTGGTGTTCTCCTTTTTCGGGTGGAATCTACTTTGGTATATTTCAATGTTTCGAACGTATACCAAACCGTTTGGGCTAAGATTTTGGAGATGCAGCCTGAACTAAAAACAGTAATCTTCGATTTGAGTACTTCGGCCACAATTGACTCAAGCGGGGCTCGATTAATCAAGCGCCTGCATGAGAATTTGGAGGCTAAAGGTATAAAGTTTAAGGTGGCTGAAGCACATTCTGAAGTTCGTGATATTCTAAGGGTTGAGGAGGTTGAACACTTGCTCGGCCATGTCAGCAGACGTGATACACTTCATGATATAGTTGTAACTGCAATTGGTGAGGGAGAACCTGATATTCTGCAAACACCCACTAAACTCAAAAGGCTTCAACCAGAAAAAATAATTTCACATATCATTTTAGGTAATAATTACTTCAAAGAAACCCATCCTAAAGAGTATTTCGAAAGGTTTAAATTTAAGCAAAAACCATATATTACCTTGGTGACCTGCTCTGATTCACGTGTGCCTCTTGCAGCACTTATGCCCGATACTTCAAATAAAGTCTTTTCGATACATAATATTGGCAACCAGATTTTATCCACAGAGGGATCAGTTGATTTTGGTATTTACCACTTGAAAACCCCTCTTTTGCTTTTTCTAGGTCACTCCGATTGTGGGGCGATAAAAGCCTACCTACATGGTTTCGAAGAGGAGTCGTATGGCATTAAGCACGAATTGGACTTTTTACAACCTATTATTAAAGAATACTCAACTGTAAAAGATTTTGAAAAACTACATGCACATGTAATTGAAAAAAACCTCGATTACCAAGTTAACATAGCATATAAAAAGTATAAAGATCTTGTATTGGCGGGTAAGTTAACAATCATGGCTGGATTTTATGATTTTAAAGGTGAATTTGGAAAAGGCATGGGTAATATCATAATCGTAAATGTAAACAAGCAAAAGGGCATAGACGAAATGCGTAGTATGGAAATATTCACGTACTTATCAACTGCTCAAAAGAATTTACACATAGGGAGATTGCCAAATGGATTGTCAGATTCGGCAAAAGAGAAGGAGTAGTCAGTATTATTAATCTTTCGTTAGGCCTTAACCTAAGTGATAATCTTTCATTAAATGTACAAAGTAGATTAATTACTGGTAGAATAAAAAATTTTGAAGTTAATGCGCAAAAACTGACGCTAGACGAACTAAATAATCCAATACAATCATGGTATGGTTGGTTCTAAATTCTGTTTTTAGTCAACCTCTCAATAAATATATTTTTGTCAAGAAACCCAACAGGACAGACCTTTACGACTGCTCTAAAGGCTTAATTTAAACAAAATATCCCATTTTTTGCACTTGATAAAATATGTATTGGAAAATCGACTTTTAAGAACCTTCAAAGAATTTTATTTTGTTTAACTAATATGGGTTACAAATATATATCTATCATAAAAAACGTCTCTATTCTTTAAATTTAAAAATAAGAGTTAACACAATTTGATCAAATTATAGAAATATCACGGATATCCCTTCTTAAATTTAGAATTAATTATTTCTCCACAATTTGCTTTATCTAAGATTCAACGCCTAATCTCTTTTTCATTTTACGAACATTAATAATACGTAATATTGATAAATAGTTACATAAATATTCATTTACTTTTTAATTATTATATTGCAACAATATTACACAAACCAAAAATCTAATGTATATGAAAAAAAAACTATTATTTACGTGTTTACTAATCGTTATATTGGCAAGTTGTACAAAAGACAATCTACCAACAAGCGAAGATAAAGTTCCAACACAAAAACAACCACTAACGGGTGAGCAAATTAATCAAGTAATAGATAAATTTATTACCGAAACTGGTAGTTTCGATTGGAAAAAAGTTGATAATCACACTGTTTGGAGTGCCGCATTGTTAAGTAACAGTATAGTAACTATTGGATACGGTTCAACTCCTTTTGAAACTAAGAGAAGTTCAGAATTAATTGATCTTAAAAATCGTCTGGTGAGCTTAACACTTGAAGAAGAAAAAGTTACTAACCCAAACCTTAAAGGTCAAAATATTGTATTGAATGATGATGCAATACTAAATAATTTCGATATAAAAATCACCAGTTTCGAATCTATTGAGCGTTTGCGAAAAATGCCAGGTGTTAGGTATATTGAGCCTGCAGGATACAATTATCTTGCTTATAAAGGCATGATTAAAAGTGATTCAGGTTGTACCACTTCAGCAGATGCCGTTAATTCAGCTGATTATAGAACAGTTGCCCCCAATTGCCTAGTTTCTTGGGTTTATGACAAACACAATATTCCATCAGCTTGGTCGTATAGCACAGGTGCTGGAGTTGGTGTGGGTCTTATCGATACAGGTCTATCTGCTTATCAAAATATGCTTGGCGCTAATTTTAACGATGGTTATTCAAGTGGTCGTACTCTAACCAAATATGGTGTTTATATTGACTCTATTTGGCCTTGGGTTACTAAGACTGATGGTGTTGACGATAAATGTGGACATGGTACATCAATGGGAGGTAACATTGCTAGCCCACGTAACGATAATTATATGCCTGTTGGTGTAGCATATAACTGCAATCTAGTTGCTTACAGAGCAACCCATGATGTTGTTCTGGAAGGCTACCAAGAGCAAAAAGGTGTTGCCAGAGCTCTAACGGAACTTGGTAATAATTCAAGCGTTAAAATTATTTCAATGTCAATTGGTCATATTTTCTCTGTTGGAAGCATCTCCGATGGTATTAAATATGCTTATTCAAAAGGAAAATTGATTTTTGCAGCAGGAGGAACATCAACAGAATGGACTAATTTTGTAGGCGTTATTTTCCCAGCAAGTATGGCTGAATGTGTTGCCGTTACAGGTATTACCGATGGTTCAGGTTATACTGAATGTGCTGTTTGTCACAAAGGCAGTAAAATTGATTTTACAGTAGTTATGCAACGAGCAGGTGATTCTAATCGTACTTCGGTTGTTGGAGGTTACTATGCAAATACAATTGATTATGTTGGTGGTTCATCCGTTGCAACCTCAACCACAGCTGGTATTGCGGCTTTAGTTTGGGCTCGTTATCCAAGTTGGACACGTACTCAGGTGCTAAATAGACTTATTCAATCCGCACAATTATATCCTAACCGCAATGCAGATTTTGGGTATGGATCAATTGATGCATTAAAAGCAGTACTATAGTGATATAGCAAAATATCTTATTAAAAGGGGCAATCTAAAAAGATTGCCCCTTTTTAATGTCATTAGTTTAAATAATAAAAGCAACTAGTAAGAAAAGGTTTTACTTGAACCTCAGCAAACTTTGCAATTAATTTTAAATAGTTGCATTTTGATGGTTATTATTTAATTTTATTGGGGGGAAATAGAGTTTTTGTTTTGTGTAAAATTTAGCATAAACACCAATTTGCGAGTAAGTTAGTCGTTTTATATTTGTTAGATTAAACGAAATTATGAAAAAGGGAAAGGGATCTTATTAATCAATTTAAAGTTTTAATGCTTTGAAAAACGAGATAGACATTTACATTAGCGGTTTTCCAAAGGAAGTTCAAATCCTTTTGGAACAGGTTCGCACTACCATAAGACAAATTGCACCTGATGCTGAGGAAACTATTAAATATGCCATTCCAACCTTTGTTTTAAATGGAAACTTGGTTCATTTTGCTGCATTTAAAAATCATATTGGTTTTTATCCTGTTCCCAGTGGAATTGAGGCATTCAAAAAAGAACTTTCAATATATAAACAGGGAAAAGGCTCCGTTCAATTTCCTCTAGACCAACCTATACCGGTTGAATTAATTGCTAAAATCGTTAAATTTAGAGTGGCAGAGAATCAAAGAAAAGTAAACTTGAAAACTTCTAAAAAGAAGCATTAATAACACTTATCGTTTTTAACATACAATATGCTATCAAAAGGAGAATATGTTGAAGGAGTACCCTCAGAACTTCAAGGATTACTAGATGAAGACCAGCAGGCTAAAATCTTTTTTGAATCGCTTGCCAAATCATACAAAAAAGGATACTGCGATTGGGTTGGATCTGCAAAACAAGAGGAAACAAGAAAGATCCGTGCAGAAAAAGCCCTTAAGATGCTACAAAATGGTCAAAAAACACTACAGACATAAAGAACACACGACCGATCACATAATTCGCTTTGCTTTGCCACCCTCTATTCGCTCTAGTATGCGTTATAATTTGGACGAAGATTTCAAAATCTATATTCAAGATCCAAGAAACTGTTAAGGTAGGTTGCTCTTCTTTAGACAACTCCTTGGATATCACCTATTCTACAATATAAAGAAATGTTTGGACGTTTTACTTTTCGGGATAGTTCTTTGGATCTAACGCTTTAAAATTCCATCCTTTTAGGAAAGTAAACACCTTTTTAGGATCGTAAACCTTATCCAACTCAAGTAACCCGGAGTCTTGAGTGTGAAGAAGATTACCTTTCCCATCAAGGATAATAAAAACGGGGAATCCAAATCGTTGGGGATTCTGATAGGATTTAAGCACATCCAGATTCTTATTTTCCTTGCTGTAGTTTAATAGGATGTAAACGTAATCAGCCTTTATTAATGAATCTATTTTAGCATCGGTGGTTGCCATTTTATGGAATTTAATGCACCATGAGCACCAGTTGCCTCCAACCTGAACAAGCACATGTTTGCTTTCAGCTTTTGCCTTTGAAATGGCAACCTTAATATCTGCTTTTGCATCGGCATTGGGGTTGTAAACATTTGACTTTTCTTGTGAAAAAACGGTCACAACAGCAAACACTAAAAGGATGGTAAATAGCGATTTTTTCATTTGTTTATGATTTTAATAGTTGTTAATAATATCTCCTTGTGTTTCCTCAAATCCAAATAGTAAGCAAAGTTGAAACATCCTTAAATAAAAAAGGAATGTTTCGCTCTCAATTCAAGAGGAAACATTCCTTTAGATATATTAATTAATTCAGAGTTTAATACGGTAGTACTTTTTTCCCTAGAGTTTCTTCTAAAACTTCTGCCATTGCAAGATAAATGGCTGATGCACCGCATAGAATTCCTTCGTAACCAGCAACTATACCTATACCTGCAGAACCAGTCCAATCACGGATTGCGAGCAAGAAGAATAAAATCCAAAGTGTAAGAAATACGAATTGAAGTGTTTTATTTTTATTAAAAGTTCCAATCCACATAAAGAAAGAGTAAACACCCCAGATAAATAAAAACCATCCCATAAAACCTTCTTCTGTTTTAGTTCCTTTTGCTATTCCAAGGTCTGGGAAAATCCAAATCGCAACAAGGATAATCCAGAAAAACCCGTAGGAAATAAATGCAGTCATTCCAAAAGTATTACCCTTTTTGAACTCAAGAGTACCCGCTATTACTTGTGCAATACCACCAATGAATATTCCCATAGCAAGTAGCATTGCACTTACGGGAAAAAATCCAGCATTATGAATATTTAAAAGAACTGTAGTCATCCCGAAACCCAACAAACCCAGTGGGGCAGGATTGGCCAATTTGTTTTCCATTGAAAAATGTATTAGTTAATTTTGATTTTTAGAATGCGTTATCTTTAAGTCGCAAAGAAAATAAATATTCTTGGTTTCTTGCGGTAACTGTATCCAAAAGACATTACTACATACCGTATCTATCAATAATTTCCTGTTTTGTTTTACCTAAAATTTCATACTTTTTACCAACCTTTTTGAATGCATCCAAAGCCTTTTCTAAATGATGTATTTCATGACCAGCAGATATCTGAGTTCGAATTCTGGCTTGCCCTTGCGGAACAACAGGAAAAAAGAATCCAATAGCATAAATACCCTCTTCAAATAGATCCTTTGAGACATTCTGAGCAAGCTGTGCATTAAAAAGCATTACTGGAACAATAGGAGTATCACCGTCTTTAATAATAAGTCCCGCATCAAGCAAGCCCTTACGCCAAAACACAGTATTTTTCTCAAGTTTATCGCGCCGATCCGTTGAAGCAGATAAAATCTCAAGAACCTTGATTACGCCAGCAACAATTGGAGGTGCTATTGTGTTTGAGAAGAGATAAGGACGCGCTTTTTGACGACACATTTCAATCAATTCTTTACGACCAGAAACACAACCGCCAGATGCGCCTCCCAGCCCCTTACCAAATGTGGTTGTAATAATATCAATCTTACCCATTACTCCGTATTTCTCATGTGTTCCACGACCAGTTTTGCCTATAAATCCGCTTGAATGCGAATCATCAACAAAAAGTAAAGCATCATATTTTTCACACAAAGCAACCATTTCATCAAGTTTTGCTGTATCGCCATCCATTGAGAAAACACCATCAGTGATAACAACTTTTAATCGCTTATCGTTATGCAACTGAAGTTTTTCTTCAAGATGCGCCATATCGGAATGCTTATAGGTATCGTGCAATGCACTGGCTAAGCGAATTCCATCTATAATTGAAGCGTGTACTAGTCTATCGGAGATCATTACATCATCCTTGGTCAGAATTGCTTCAAATACACCGGCATTAGCATCCATACATGATGGAAAAAGGATAGTGTCCTCCGTTCCTAGAAACTCAGTCACCATATTTTCCAACTTTCTATGAATATCCTGCGTTCCGCAAATAAAACGTACTGATGACATGCCATAACCATGCGAATCGAGTCCAGCATGCGCTGCCTTAATTACATCGGGATGGCTAGACATGCCCAAGTAGTTATTAGCACAAATATTAATAGCCTTTTTTAATGAAGCACCAGATGGAAATTCAACCTCAATATCTGCTGATTGTGCAGAGTGGATAAATCTCTCTTGTTTGAAGAGACCAGCATCCTTAATACCTTTAAGGACATCATTATATATCCCTCTGGTTTTATCTGTATATGCCATAATTTCTCCTTATTTAATAAATTCGTTAACTAGTTTAACAATTTTATTTACTGTATCAAACGCTTCGGGAGTTGCCTTATCATCCGGAATAGATATTTTATACTTATTCTCTAAGAAACGTTTAAGAGATACCATTGAAAATGAGTCAACAATACCACCAGAGATTAAAGGGGTATCATAACCAATCTCAGTATCATCTTCAACATACTCTTTTACAACATATTCCCGAATTATTGCTTTCATTTCTTCCATAACTTTATTCTCCTATTATTTTAGTTAATTGTTTGTGCATTTTGGCTGTATTGCAGTAATGCTGTGCATTGGTTTATCGGTTTTCTATTACTCCAACCTTTTAACCAAAAAGAACTTCTTGTCTTTTGTGAAATCCCTGCCTATCGGCAGGCAGGTTTTGTATTCTTAGCGATTAAGTTTTTCTTTAATCGTTTTCGAGAGTTGATGTGTCGCCAATCTCTTCGCCCCATTCCTTTGCATGAAGGATTCGACGCATAATCTTACCGCTTCTAGTCTTAGGAAGCGATTCAACAAATTCAATCTCCTGGGGCATCGCAAGCGGTGATAATTTTTTCCGAACATAATTCATAATCTCCAAATCGAGATCTTTGCTTGCAACAAAACCAGGTTTAAGCGTTACAAAAGCCTTTACAACCTCCATATTAACAAAATCCGGCTTCGAAACCACTGCTGATTCAGCAACAGAGGGGTGTTCAAGTAATGCGGATTCAACCTCAAATGGGCTAACGAGATGGCCTCCTGTGTTTATAACATCATCATCGCGACCTACAAACCAGAAATAGCCTTCGTTATCGATACTTGACCGATCTCCGGGTAGATACCATCCGTTTTTAAATTTTTTATTGTAAGTCTCTTCATTGTTCCAATAGGCACGCATCATTGCAGGCCAACCCGGTTTTATGGCTATTAAACCTATCTTTCCGCTACCTTCAAGTGGTTCATAAGTATCGGGATCAACTACGGTTGCAATTATTCCAGGAAAAGGTTTCCCCATTGAGCCGGGTTTAATTTTCATTTCAGGAAAATTGGTTATCATCATTGACCCTGTTTCTGTTTGCCAATATGTATCGAGGAATGCTTTACCAAAAACTTTTTCCGACCAGATAACAGCCTCAGAGTTTAGTGGTTCCCCAACACTTGCTAGATGGCGTAAACACGATAAATCAAATTTCTTGATTATTTCATCACCAGCCTTCATTAATGAACGGATTGCTGTTGGAGCAGAATACCACATAGTAATTCTATGCTTCTCGATAAACTTATACCACGTCTCAGCAGAGAATCCTGAATCGAGTATACATTGGGTTACCCCATTACTAAATGCACCAATTATTCCATAAGATGTTCCTGTAACCCACCCTGGATCGGCAGTACACCAGTAAATATCATTTTCCTGTAAATCGAGTACCCATTTAGCGGTAAGATATTGTGAAATTAAGGAGTAATGAACGTGTTTAACTCCCTTTGGTTGTCCTGTTGTACCTGATGTGTAGTGAAGAACTGAGGGTGATTCGGCCTTCGTGGGATGAATTTCAAATTTCTCAACCTTTGGTGTATTCTCAAGATCAAATGACAATTCCTTTGGACCAAGTTGCTTACTAGAATCATGATCTACAATGATAATATACTCCAAAAATGGCATCTTATCAATAATCTTTCGAATTTTTGGAGCATGTTTTTTTTGGGTGATAATTACTCTGGTTTGAGCATTCTCAAGTCGAATAAAGAGAGATTCATCACCAAATGCGGAAAATAGGGGTTGTGCAATAGCACCTATTTTAAGAATACCTAAAAATCCAAGATAAAGTTCTGGGATTTTATCCATAAAAAGGCAAACACGATCTTCTGGCTTGATTCCAATATCACGTAAGTATTGACCAATAGTATTAGAGGAAAGTCGAATGTCATTATAAGTATACTTTTTTTCAACACCCCCCATTCCCTCCCAGATAAGGGCTAGTTTATCAGCTTTTCCCATCTGGCAGATACGATCAGTGCAATACCACCCAATGTTTATGGTATTTCCCGGCTTATAATCTAATTCTTTTTCGGAAATACTCCAGTCGAAGGTTTTTACTCTGGAATCATAAGATCCAATGTGCGACATAGTTTTTTGTATTAGAATGTTATAATTTAATAAAGGCAATTGCAATAAAAACCTGTCTATTTCAATTTTCATTCCCTTATCGGCCATCTACATATCAACAACTGCGAAATCCTATGCCGCTTTTCAAATCGCTCGGTTTCAAATATAGATAGATTGCTAATACAAAACAATAGAAGAATTTGGGTTTGATAGAAATTTGCAATAAAAAAACCTGCGAAAAATTCGCAGGTTTTTTTTAATAAATAAGCTTTATAATTATTGCTTAACAACTCTCATTGTATGACGCTTAATGCCATCATTTACAACTAAAATATACACTCCATTTTGGAATTCAGAAAGATCAACCTCATTGGAAGAGCTATTCGAAATATTTGGTTTCGAGTAAATCTTAGCTCCAGTAATTGAGTAAACATCAATTGATCTAATACTTCCTTCACTCTTTATGGTTACTATCCCGGTTGTAGGATTTGGGTAAGCACTAATCATTCCAGATATAGTCTCAACATTCTGCTCAATCAACTGAGGTGCAGCAACTCCAGAGAATGTTAATCTAATGTTAGGACGGTAACTTGTAACAGTTGCAGTACCTGTTGGGGCTGTGTTATCAGCCCTTATATACATGTGTTTGCTTGTTGCAGTGGTGTAACGACAAGCTGGACCTGTACTTGTACCTGCACCGGTTCCGGTGTAGTTAGTCTCAACAAGAACCAGTACATTGTTTGCGGTATAGTTAAATGATGTGGCTAGACTGAATGCCTTCCATGCATTAGCAGTTGTTCCAGCCATAGTACCGTTATAAACTAATGTAGCACCTGAAATTGCTGTTGCCCATGTTGAAGCAGCAATGGTAGTGGCGGTTGTGGTCTTAATGTAAATCTTAACGGGAACGCTGTATGTTAAACTTATTGTTGGGTACCACTCAACCATATTGATTGTTCCTGTTCTACCTATCTCAGCAGCAGTGTAGAGTGATGCGCTCCTCTCGTAGCCATAGTAGCAGCTAAGTGGGTATCCTTGAGTTGCAGTACCGGTACCAATTATTACAGTTGTTCCTGTACCTAATGTTGTGAAAGAAACCTGTGAGCCGTAAGCTGTTCCGTTGGCATTAATTGCATAAGCCCTTACATAGTAAAGAGTACTTGCTGTAAGTCCTGTCATGGTTGAAGTGTATGTTCCTGTTCCTGATCCAGTTACAACTTTGCTGTTTGCAGTTGTTGGATTTGCAGTTATTGCATAGCAAATGCCTCTTTCAGTAACGGTTGCACCACCATCGGCAGTTACATTACCACCACTTACCGCAGAACTTGACGTTATGCTTGAAGCAGCAGTTGTTGTAACGGTTGGGGTTGTTGAACCACCACCACTAGTAATTGAAATGTTATCGATATACCAGTAGTCAATCTGGTATAGGTCACCATCAGCAACAAGAGCAAAATAGGTATTGTTTGAATTCAGGTTGGTTGTTACAGTTACGTTAACAGTAGTAGCAGCAATGTTTGTAGCCGATGTAGCAACAGACCAGCTGGTATTTGTCCAGGTTGATTTATCATTTGAGGTTTGTAGACGTAAAGTAACACCAGCAGCATAAGCATCAAGCATGTGTTTGAAGGAGAATGTTACTTGGCTAACCCCAACGGTGTTAACAGGAGCAGTGATGATTCTGGTTGTGCCTGGGTTAATTTGTTGGTATGTACATTTTAGCTCATAGGCAGCACCACCAGCAGTTGCAGTATTCGACATGCTCCAACGCTCGGTAATACCCGTTCCAGTATTTTGGGTTGTCCATTGGCTTGGTAGGGTTGAGGCTGCAAAATTCTCAGTAACTGGTAGCGTTAATGAAGTTGGATTTGCTGAGGTCGTAAAAGTCATATTGAGACCATAGGTTGTACCAACAGAGTTAACAGCAACTACTCTATAATTATAGGTTGTATTTGCGGTTAAACCAGTTAAAGCGGCAGTAATACTTGTTGGTGTTGCACCAGTTAAAGTATTTGGATTACCGTTAATTGTAGAACCATAACTCGTTGTTAAACCATACTGGAAGGTAATAGTTGTTGTAGCGTTATTTGCTGTAACAGTACCGTTCAAAGTAGCAGTTGTGTTTGAAACAGCAGAAGCGGCAACTGTAGTAGCTGTTGGAGCAGCAGGAGTAACGGAACCACCCATGAAATCAAAAGTGATGGTTTTTGTTGTAGTATTTTCAACAATATTGGTTATTGGTTTTGCAGTAGCAGCACCAGCCCATGATTTCATCCAAGGAGTAGTTGCATCCGTAAATGAAGTTTTTGCACCTGAACCTGGGAATGGACAACCAGCTCCATTAATTGTACCATAAGTAGCTGCTGTTGAACCAGGATTGGTTGTAGCATTTGCACAAACAGGGTACATTTTTTGAGGATACGTTGCATTTATAGCTGTTGTACCAACACTTGCATGAACATGGTATATAATTAGACCATGACCTGGTATGTTAGCATCAAAACCAACTAGCTGGCGGTTCTCCATAATCCAATATTCATTGGTTGTAGCAGAATTAATTTGGTAGAAACTTTGATTAACCTCTGCATGTGTTACAGTAACTACTTGTGCTGAGCTTAGAACTGTTGCGGTAGCCCAACCATAAACCTTAACTTTGGTGTAAGCGTTATGTTGCGCTGGGGTAATCCCGTTATTATTCCATGAACCAGAAGCCATCATATCCCATTTTCCAGTACCATCAAATTGACCACCAGTAGCATAATCAGTGTCATAATAATCTGGTGAACCTAGTACATGTCCAAATTCATGGCAAATTACGCCAATGGCAGTTAATGTTGTTCCTGAACTACCACTTAATTCAGGTGAACAAGAGTATTTGCTAATGGATTTTCCATCTTTTGTAACTGGAGAAGCAAGACTCCAAGCATGTGACCATATAGTATTAGCAGGTGCACCGGCCTCTTCACCGTAACCAGCGAATATAATATAAACACCATCAACCGTTCCATCGCCATCATTATCAAAATCGGCAAAGTTAACCGAGGCATCAGCTGCATTTATGGCCTCAGATACTAAGGCTCTTGGATTAACATCGTAACCGGAAGCATCATTTGCTCCATAATAAGCCATGTTATTTGCAGCAGTATAAGGACCAGCAACGGTAACGGTTAAATTAAATTGGTTATAAGAACTTTCATTATAAAAATCCTTAACACTACCTGTTGCTCCACCAGTAGTATACCCAACCTGATTGAATAGATTGTTAAATTCTGTTTGTGTTTTCGTAAATGCCTTATCGGTATATCCCATAAGGATACAAATCAATTTTCTTGCACCAGTTGTCGGGAATACTTTTTGGCTTTCAGCAGATTTTATTTCAAAGATGCTTTTCATCAATGAAACTTGGCTTTTGCTGTAAAATAAGCCTTTTTGTGCTTTTGCTAAAAAGTTTAACTCATCAGCTTTTCTGGAAGAAATGTCGCTAACGGCAATACCTGAAAGGTTAAGATCTCCGCTTGCATTTAACATTGCATACTCAAAAACGCCTTTACTATTACGTAAAACGGTGTAACCATCGAGGGTTTGAGCCCATTTTACTTTTTCGTCACCTTTAAGAATAACGGTGATGGTTGTTCCATCAGGTTGTTTTACTTGGACTGGGTAGGGATATGCCGACACAGCCAGAGCCTGATTTGTCATTAGTCCTGCAAATAGCATACAGAACATAAAAACAACTTGTAAAGTTTTCTTCATAACATTAATTAGGTTAGGTTAATACATTAATTCAATTGTGCTCAAAATAAATATCTTTATTCACACAAATACATATGTGGGCAATATATGACTTAACAGAAATTATGTCAACATAAAACTTGAATATTTATGCTAATCACAATAGTGTTTGACCAATCTAATTCTATAATATGTGCGTTTTGTTGGTTTTGTAATATGGGTTTAAACAAAATTAAGATTTAATCTATATTATTGTTTATATGTGCTATTATAATTCTTCTTTTTATGTATTTATAATATATATTGCTTTTATGTCCTCCTTTTTGTCGTATTTTAATCATATTTAGATGTTATTTGACTTAACAGAAATAAAAAACCCTTGCTTTTTAGGGCAAGGGTTTTTTATTTTTACCTCTTTAATTATCAAATTGCACCTAGTTTCTTCCCAACCTTTGCGAACTTTTCAACAGCAAATTCAACCTGCTCTTTACTATGAGCGGCACTAATTTGAACTCTAATTCTGGATTTTCCTTTCGGAACAACAGGGTAATAGAACCCTATAACATATATACCCTCTTCGAGTAAAGCATTTGCAAACTCCTGTGAAAGTTTAGCGTCATTAGGAAGATGCCCGAATAAAACAGGAACAATTGAATGAACTCCAGGTACAATTCTAAAACCAGCGTCTGTCATTCCTTTCCTAAATATTTGGGTGTTCTCAAAGAGTTTATCTCGTAGCTCTGTGGTTTCTGACAGCATATTTAAAACCTCAAGGGTTGCACCAGCAATTGAAGGAGCCAAGGAATTAGAAAATAGATATGGCCGGGAACGTTGACGCAGCATCTCAACAATTTCTTTACGACCCGAGATACAACCTCCTGATGCACCTCCAAGTGCTTTCCCAAATGTAGTAGAAATTATATCAACACGTCCAATCGCATTGCAATACTCATGAGTACCTCGACCTGTTTTACCAATAAATCCAGTGGCATGTGAATCATCAACCATTACAAGCGCATCGTACTTATCTGCTAAATCGCATATTTTATCGATTTGTGCAATAGTTCCATCCATGGAAAAAACACCATCGGTAACAATCAGTTTATACCTTGATTCACAAGCATCCTGAAGAACTTCTTCAAGATCGGCCATATCATTATTCTTATACTTAAAGCGTTTTGCTTTACAAAGTCTAACGCCATCGATTATTGATGCGTGATTAAGCTCATCGGAAATAATCGCATCCTGTTCCCCAATAATTGGTTCAAATATGCCCCCATTTGCATCAAAAGCAGATGAGTAAAGAATAGTATCCTCTGTACCCAAAAAAGCACTTAACTTATTTTCAAGATCCTTATGAATTTTTTGAGTTCCACAAATGAATCGTACCGAAGACATTCCAAATCCATACTCCATAAATGCCTTATTTGCAGCATCAATTACTCGTGGATGAGATGATAATCCAAGGTAGTTATTTGCACAAAAGTTAAGTACTTTCTTTCCATTTGCGATTATGTCAACCCTCTGAGGGGTTGTAATAATTCGTTCCGTTTTATAAAGCCCCTCATTATGAATGGATTCAATCTGCTGCTTTAAATCCTCTTTTATTTTCCCGTACATAACTATATTATTATTTGAGATGTTTTTAAAAAATTTTTCAAATGTAGAATATTTTCTACTTATAAATTTCAAACCTGCTAATAAGCAGGTATTTTGAGAAGACATGCGTTTTTTGTAAAAACACCCAGTGTTCGTAAATTTAACTATTTAACGGTCAATGAAAAAAAACTACACCACAATTCGTGCGAAGATGCTTGTTTTTTTAAATTCATTCGCTATATTCGCACGTTATCAACAGCTATCTAACAACCAAATTCGACCAAAATGCCTTACAGACGCTTACCAAACACTGACATTGCCAGAATAAAGGCTCTAACCGTAGCCTACAAGAAAGCAAAGGAGCTTCCTCCTTTTAAGCTTGCATTCTCCCAAAGCACATTTGCCAAAATAGAACTCTTCATTAACTCGTTTGAAAAAGCGATGATTAATTATAAAGCAGCATATAATAATCAGGTTGAAAAAAATAAGGATTACGTTGCTTTAATGAAAAAAGCAAAAATTTACCTTTCTCACTTCATTCAGGTAGTTAATATGGCTATTTCAAGAGGAGAACAGCCTGAAAAAATAAGATCCTTATATGGAATGGACGTAGATGAACAAAAAATTCCATCATTGAATACCGAAAAAGATCTTGTGGATTGGGGCAAGAAAATTATTGAAGGCGAAGCAAAACGCATACTTAATAATCAACAACCTATTACAAATCCTACAATTGCTGTCGTTAAGGTCAGATATGAAAATTTTGTAGATTCTTACAATCATCAAAAAATCTTACAACAAAATACTCAGCGTATGCTGAACGAACTTGATGCGCTCCGTACAAGGGCTGATGAGATTATCCTAAGCATTTGGAACGAGGTTGAAGCATCATTTAAAGATTTACCCGATGATTTAAAAAGAGAGAAATGTACCGAATACGGCGTAGTTTACGTTTATCGTAAAAATGAGTTAAAAGGATTACAATTACTCGAGCGAAGTTTATTCGATTTTGCGGATCATTAGTCCTTCGCTTTTTATTTTCACCAGAAGTGCTAAAACGGATATTATACTTATAATACCCAATGGCCACAAAACCGTTAATCCACCAACATTTTCTGCCTCAGCAGGAAGATTTCCTTTGTAAATCAGTGTGTATCCAATAATTGCAATAGAATTATTAATAAAGTGGGCAATTATTGGTAACCATAATGATCCAGACCAGACTAAAAGGTAGCTGAAAAGCACTCCAAGCGCAAATCGAGGTATAAAGCCTTGAAACTGGAGATGCATTGCACTAAAGAGTGTTGCGGAAATAATAATTCCCCAAAAAGTCTTACCAGTAAGTTCCGCAAAGACTTTTTGTAAAATTCCTCTAAAAATCAACTCTTCACCAAGAGCTGGAAGTACAGCAATCATAAAAATATTTACAAGAACTCCTCCAAAACTATTCACTTGCATAAACGCTTTTGTTAGCATTTGTGCCTTTTCCTCCATACCATTCATCCATTCTGGAAGATTAATTTGTTCGTTTAGCGATGCCAGAAGATTTATTGCAGGGAAGGCAAATAGTACTGTAAGAGCGGTAAGAAAACCTAAATTGATATTTATCTTTTTAAAACCCAGATAATTTTTAGGATCTGAAGAAAAATAAATAGCCAATAAAAATCCGGGTGCGATAAATAGACCTATCGCCTGACATATCTGTAGGATTTTCAAAGAAACTATTGATTCATGTATTGCTGGATTCGGATTTGAAAGATAGGTCATTGAGGCAGAACCATATATAACAAAAACAATCAATATACCTATAAACATAAACAATAGCATACCTGTAAGGCAAAACATTAAGGTTAGCATTATTTTCATCGAGGGTGTTGATTCTCTGAAATATGTAGATATCATAAGAGATTTTTAAAATGAACTAAAATAATTCGAGAATCTAAAGTTGAAAACTATACTAACTTTAAATACTCTAGGCACTCGAAGTACTCTGGACACTAATATAATTCGCAAATATACTCAAAGGGTTTAGATAGGTTTCAGAAGAGTATGTATTTTTGTGTGCTAAAAAACCCAAGGAGAATTGAAAATAGGAAGTGTTGATTTAGGCAATTTGCCGCTTTTTCTGGCACCAATGGAGGATGTCACTGATCCTTCGTTCCGATTTATGTGCAAAAAATTTGGTGCAGATATTATGTACACGGAGTTTATAAACGCCGATGGGCTAATTCGTGATGCACGAACAAGTGTTGCTAAGCTAAATATCTTTGATTATGAGCGTCCAATTGGAATTCAACTTTACGGGCATGAGATTGATAGCATGGTTGAGGCAACACGAGTTGCAACTACTGCAAAACCTGATGTTATAGATATTAACTTTGGTTGTCCTGTTAAAAAAATTGCTAATCGCGGCGCAGGTTCAGGTATGATGCGAGATGTTCCTAAGATGGTTGAAATGACCCGCCAGGTTGTAAATGCAACAAATATTCCTGTAACCGTTAAAACCCGCTTAGGCTGGGACGATAGCAGTAAAAATATTTTAGAGATAGCCGAAAGGTTGCAAGATGTGGGCATTACAGCGTTAACAATTCATGGACGAACTCGTGCTCAACTTTACAAAGGAGAGGCTGACTGGACTCTGATTGGGGCGGTTAAAAGCAACCCAAGAATGGCAATACCAATTATTGGCAATGGTGATATTGATAGCCCCGAGAAGGCAAAACTCGCTTTTGATACTTTTGGTGTTGATGGAATAATGATTGGACGAGCAACCTATGGAAGGCCTTGGATATTCAAAGAGATTAAGCACTATCTTGAGACTGGTGAAAAACTGAAACCATTCTCAATTCCTGAAAAAGTTGAACTCGCTAAATTTCATTTATCAAAATCACTGGAAACAAAAGGCGATAAAACAGGCATCCTTGAACTTCGACGACATCTTACATGCTATTTTAAGGGATTGCCTCACTTTAAGGAGCTGCGTCTTAAACTGGTAACATCAATGGATCCGCTTGAAATTATATCACTACTTGATCAAATTGAAGAAAAATATGCGGAATTTACGCCTGACGAAACAGTTAATCCCTCTCCTTGGGCTTTTTAATTTAATATAAACTAAAAAACCATACACAACCCTGCATTACCCCCTAATCCATTAACATAAGGGTAAACTGCAATTTTTTTACTTTTAAACGGTTTCCAATTTCCGAGAGGGTTAACGTACCAAACTAATTGTGTAGAAATCATTCCAACTCCTGCTCCTACAAGAACATCGGAAAGCCAATGTCTATTATTCGTTATTCTTAATATTCCTGTTGCAGTGGAGAAGCCATAGCCTGAAAGGGCTAATAACCTGTTTGAGTCCTTATATTCAAGGTATAATGCGGTAGCTCCAGTAAAGGACTGTCCTGTATGACCAGATGGAAAGGAAAAGGGTGATCCGTTCGGTCGTGTAATTTTGGTTGTCTTTTTAAGACTTTGAACAATTATAGCGGTTAAGATCTCTGAAATCGCTAAATTTTTCGTTTGTTGAAAAACTTCGTTTTTGGTTTTTGATGAGTAAATATCTGCAATATATAATTGTGCAATTGGAACATACTGAATATAATCATCAATTTTTGTATTGGTTTGAATTTTTGAACTTTGTACTTTCTGCTGAAAGTATTCTCTAAAATTTGTCTCCTTAATAACTATTCCCGTAATACCTAGTGATACAGGTATAATCATCGATTTTGCGAAACCGTATTTGGGTACAAAATCCTTTTTCACAGAATCAATCTGAGCAAAAAGAGTTGTTTGAATAAGTACAAGAAGACAACTGGTAAGTTTTACCATCAATGAACTTTGTTAAAATATTGTAATGAAAGATAATATCATTTTAATAAAAACAGTAGTCTCCTTAATAACAGTATTTAAGATTACTAATTTTCCTCAGCCAATTTACGCCGAGCACGCATTTTCATATTAATTATCTCAACAACAACAGAGAAAAATAGCGCAAAGTAAATATAACCCTTCGGTATCTCGTAGTGAAAAGCCTCTAGGGTTAGCATAAAACCAATAAGTATAAGAAATGATAGTGCAAGAACCTGTAAAGTTGGATGTCGGTTAATAAAGTTGCTAATAAATCCTGAGAAATAGATCATTACAATCATTGATATTACAACAGCTCCAATCATTATAGGAAGCTGATTTGAAAGGCCAATTGCTGTAAGGATAGAATCAAATGAGAAAATAATATCAAGCAAGACAATTTGAAGAATCACATAAAAGAATGAAGTTGCTTTTCCATTCTTTGTAATATGCTCTTCTCCTTCAATCTTATCGTGCATTTCAGTAATACTTTTGGCAATTAAGAAAATGCCACCAAGAAGCAAAATCAAATCGCGAATTGAAAAACTAAAACTCCCAATTGTAAACAATGGATTGGTGAGTCGAATAATGTAAATGATAAACGATAAAAGGATAATTCTAAATAAAAGGGCAAACAGCAATCCAATAGTTCTAGTTTTTTTCCGGTCTTGCAGTGGAAGCTTATTGGTAACAATAGAGATGAAGATGATATTATCGATACCCAGCACAATCTCTAGTAGAGTGAGGGTAAACAATGAAACATATGTTTCGGGTTGAAAAAGAAAATCCATACTTAAAAGATTATTTTATTTATAAATGATTTGCAGATAAAGAGCCACAAAAGTAGCAAATTGTATAATGCTGCAATAACTTTTTGATGACATCTCACAACGATTAAACTATTTTTATAATTCTTTATCAAACAACTATATAAAAACATTTGTTTTAATCTTCTTTTGCATTCAGAAGTTAACATTACTGTTTAAAATCATTTAGTTGTATTATTTTTACCGAATAAAATCAACAGAAAAAAGCTATAAATCATAGAATATTTTATGCAAAAAAAGATTATTTACTGTAATTGTGGAGGAGAGATTGTAAGTCTAGAAATTAAAGAATCAATATCAAATTTTCTTTATAAAGAAAACGTTGATGCTATTCATCTTTCCGATTTGTGCAATTTGTGCGTTTCTGAAAAGCAAGATGTTAAAAAAATCTTTTCCTCTCAATACCCAACGCTTGTGGTTGCTTGTCACCCAAGAGCAGTTAGAAAGTTATTGGAATTTGCAGGGGTTGAAAGTAATCTTGAAAACCTATCATTCCTCAACCTACGAGAAACAACGAAGGAGGAAATCTTATCAACCCTAAAATCTAACTGCAATGATGAACCTTCTTTGCAAAAAGAACATTTGGGTGAGATTGAATGGCCATCATGGTATCCTGTGATCGATTACAACCGCTGCACGGCTTGTGGTCAATGTGCCGATTTTTGCCTATTTGGAGTTTATGAGAAAACAGACAGTAAGGTTAAAGTAGTTAACCCAAAGTCTTGCAAGAACAATTGCCCTGCATGTGCTCGTATCTGCCCGCATACTGCGATTATCTTTCCAAAATACAAACAGGGAGGTGCAATTAGCGGTTCCGATTCTATTGATGAAATCGCAGAGCAGCAACGTTTGCAGCAGGATATAAAATCGATTGCTGGTAACGATATTTATAAAGTACTCCAAGAACGAAAAGCAAAGCGACAATCGATAATTAAAAATGAGGCGATAAAAAAAGCGCTTGAGGAGAGGGATAGAGCGAAAGAAAATGAAAAATGAAAAATGAAAAATGAAAAATGAAAAATGAAAAATGAAATACATCAATTTTTCACTTTTCTCTTATCAATTATCACTTTAAAGAGATGTCAATAACAAGAAATATACTGCGTACCGATTCCAAATGCTTACGGAAATTCTTTTTCACCTTTGGGTGGAAAGGCTTAATGGGGTTCAGCAAGTTCCAAAAACGGAAGAAAAGAGGTGAGATGTTCCCTGCTTTTCAATTTATATCTGTAACTAATGACTGTAATCTAAGCTGCCAGGGTTGTTGGGTAACAAAAGGTGAGAAAACATCAAGTTTAGATATTGAGCAGATAAATAGAATTATTATCGACAGCAAAAAGTATGGTTCGTACTTCTTTGGCATTCTAGGTGGCGAACCTTTGATGTATAAACCACTAATGGATATTTTCAGATCCCACCCCGATTGCTATTTTCAGCTATTTACCAATGGAACCCTACTAAATGATAATGTTGCTCAAGAACTTCGCAGTCTTGGAAATGTAACCCCGCTTATCAGCTTTGAAGGAAACGAGACCATTGCCGATATCAGGCGTGGCAGCAATCGTGTTTACCAACGAACTATTCAGGCAATTGAAACAGCAACTAAACATAAACTCGTTACAGGTGTTGCTATAAGCGTTTGCAAATCGAATATCGACATGGCATTATCCGAGGAGTTTATTAATTTGCTTCACGATAAAGGGGTTGTTTATCTGTGGTACTATATCTATCGCCCATCGGGTGAAAATCCTTGCTACGATTTGGCTTTAAGTTCTGAGGAGATTGAGCGTTTGAGGTATTTCTTGGTTGATGGTAGAACAAAATATCCTCTCGTACTTATTGATTCCTACTGGGATGCTGATGGAAATCCATTCTGCCCAGCATCGGAGGGATTAAGTCATCATATTAATCCATCAGGGAACATCGAGCCTTGTCCTGTTATTCAGTATTCATGCGATAACATCAACAGCGAGGATTTAAAATCCGTTTACGAAAATTCAACTTTTCTAAAGGATTTTAAGGTAGAGATATCAAAGAAAACAAAGGGATGTATTCTGATGGAAGACCCAAATTGGCTACAAAATTTTGCATCAAACCATCAGGCTAAAAACACATCGAACAGAAGCGAAATGCCCAATCAACTTGCCAATGGCAAGATTGTGCCCAGCCATGGTTCGTGCAAAGTTATTCCTGAAAAAAACTGGATATATCGAATGGCAAAAAAACGTGCCTTTTTTGGTTTAGGAGCTTATGGTTGAAAGGATTATGAATATATCAACATTAGACCTAGTTGTACCTGAGACTAAAGAGACAAGGGCTGAGATTCGTAGCGAAGTGGAGAAATACTTTACGGCGAACACCGTTATTCCTCCTGTATCATACGAAGGCTTATTTGAACTAGCCGGAAAACTAGTCGAGGAGCATCATTGGGATGAAAGATATCTTGCTTTTACCATGGTATGCTCTGGTAATGCTATTTGGCATGATGTTGTTGGAGCAATCCCTTACAATCGCAGGGTGTTGATGTTGCCGCAATGCCTTCGAAACAGCAATCTTTGTAAAGCTGAAAACGATCACCTAGGATTACTTTGTCAGGAGTGTGGGGAGTGCAATATCTCTTTCTTTTTACAAGAGTCCGAAAAACTCGGGTATGAGGTTTTAGTTACAGAGGGAACAACAATTACCACTCAACTGATTGAAAGCGGTCAAATTGATGCCGTTATAGGCGTTGGTTGCTTGGAGGTGCTTCAAAAACTATTTCTTTCTATAAACAAATACTCTATCCCTGGAATTGGTATCCCTCTATTGACTTGTGGTTGCAAAGACACCCTTGCCGATTTAGATTGGATTAAAGAAGAAATATTAAATATTAGAGAGATAAAAGATTTTCGACTACTAAACTTCAACAAAGTACGTAGCAAAATCGATTCAATTTTCAACGAGGCAACACTTTCACACATTCTTGGTCACAATGGTTATGAGGCTGAAAAAATAGCCCTTAAATCCCTTTTGCTGGGCGGTAACCGATTTAGGCCATTCCTTGCAATGTTAACATACGAGGCTTTTTGCAAATCGTTTGACCAAAAAACGGCAAATGTTATTGCACTATCCGTAGAGTGTTTTCATAAAGCATCATTAATTCACGATGATATTGAAGATAATGACGATACCCGTTACGGTAAGGAAACAATCCACTCCGAGCATGGCACTCCAATCGCCATTAATACAGGAGATCTGCTTATTGGCGAAGGGTATCGGCTAATTGCTGAAAGCGATTTATCGCCCGAAGTAGTTCGCGATTGTATACTTGTTACATCACGAGGTCATCGTGCGCTATCGGTTGGGCAAGGTGCAGAGCTATCGGCAATTGCAAATGGTGAAATCCCATCGTTGAGTGATACCCTCAAAATCTTTGAGAATAAAACCGCTGCTGCTTTCAGAGTGGCCTTACTCCTTGGAGCCTCGGCGGGAAATGCGGATAAAGACAGTCTCGAAATACTCAATCGCTTTAGCCACAATATCGGAATTGCTTACCAAATCAAAGATGATTTAAGCGATTACCACGGAGATAATGGTGATATCGAAATAAGAAGATTCTCAATTCTGCTCTCGAAGGTTTTTGAGAAAGTTTCTGCTGATAAAAGATCTGCCCTTCTGAAAGATTTCAGAGATGGAAAGTCCTCGGAGGTTTTCGATCTTATCAAAGAAAATAAAATTCAGGAAGAGACTGAAACACTGTTAATGTCATATATCGGTGAAGCAAGAAAGAGCATAGAAAATCTTCAAAATCTTGGATTAAAAATCGCACTAAATGAACTTGTGGGAAAGATTTTTAAGGATTACCTATAGGTCGGCTGCCTCGCCATTTCTGAAACGATATCAGAAAAAATCCATTGAATCGGTTCTTAAAAAATCAACCTCGATTTTCGATGATGATATTCAGGCAGAGATTAAAAATCATCTCCTAAAATCTATTACAAAAGATGGCGGTTTTGCCGACAGGGGTGGAAAATCCGACCTCTACTACACCATGTTTGGTTGCTTTGTTGCCGAAGCCCTTTCGATAAACGAAATCTTCCCTGCGCTAAAGGATTATGTAAAAAGAGAGGTAAACCAAGACGCATTAAGTGGAATTCATCTATTTTGCGGAGCGATACTCTACTCAAAACTCCATGGATTTGATTCGACAACTGAAAAACTGAGAAAAAAGGTTGAGATTGAGTTGGGAAACAACAACGGAAGCAAATCGGAATACAACTATTTTATTGGACTACTTACACTTTACTACTTACAGGATTATCGGTTTATCCTAAAACTGAAAAAAAAGATTACAGGATTTAGCAACGAAAAGGAGTCGCCCTGTTCATTGGCTGCTGCGGAAGCAGTAATTAATGGCGTACTAGGAAAATCGGTTAAAGAGGTTGGAATCAAGTTAAAATCCTTCTACCGTGGCAATGGTGGATTTGTTGCCCTACAAAAAGCACCAATCACCGATTTACTCTCAACCTCAGTTGCATTGTATGCACTACATTTTATCGATTCCAATTTAACGAATATCAAACCCGATTGCCTTACCTTTGTTGATAATCTTTATCTAAATGGCGGATTCCGTGCCACCGATTTAGATTTTGATATCGATATAGAATATACGTTTTACGGATTATTGGCATTGGGAGCATTATCTTAATTTAACCACAAAGAGCACAAAGGAATTCACAAAGGTGTTCTTGGTGATACTTGGTGTGTACTTAGTGGCCTTTGTGGTTTATTTAGTTTTGTATGGAAAAGCATCAACTCGAAAATCAATATAAAATCCTCCTCAACAAGCTGATTGAGGAGCAGAATAGCCGTGGCTTTTGGACAGGGCAACTATCATCCAGCGCATTAGGTGTTTCGGTTGCAATTGTTGCCATTAAACTAAAAGGATTACCAAACCACGAGGAGCGAGTTTTTAAAGGCCTTCAATGGCTTTTTAGAAACGTCAACACCGATGGTGGTTACGGCGATACCCCCGAAAGCGAAAGCAACGTAAGCACATCATTCCTTTGCTATGCGGCAATTACATTTTGCCAGACATCCGAAACTGATGGGAACAAGATTTTAAAAGGGATAGAGAATTATCTCGAATCGCAGAAAATCTCCCTAAAATCGGGAAACATCGCAAAATCCGTTTTGAGCTACTACGGAAAGGATTATACCTTCTCCGTTCCCATACTCTCAATGCTCACCATCTGCGGCATTCTTGGCGATGAAGATATCAGAAAAATCCCCCAACTACCCTTCGAGTTCACCCTCCTACCCGCTTCGCTTTACCGATTCTTCAACATGCAGGTGGTTAGCTACGCAATTCCGGCACTTGTAGCGGTGGGTATCTATACATTCAAGAAAAAGAATCGATCCAACTTTCTAGTAAAATCAATCCGAAACAGATCGATAAAACCAGCCATTGGCAAGCTAACCCGATTAGTTCCCGAAAGCGGAGGATTCTTGGAAGCAATTCCGTTAACCGCATTTGTGAGCATGTGTCTTATACAAAGCGGATATGCAGATAATTCAATTGTTGATAAAGGATTAGATTTCCTCTACAACCAGCAACGTAACGATGGCAGCTGGCCTATCGATACCGACCTCTCAACATGGGTAACAACCCTTAGCATAAAGGCTTTAGGTGATAATCTTTCCAGCACATTCAAGCCGGAATCAGTGCAGCTGATGAGAAATCATCTACTAAACTTGCAGTACAAGGAGAAACACCCATTTAATGGAGCAATGCCAGGAGGTTGGGGTTGGACTAGCTACTCAGGCTCAGTTCCCGATGCCGATGATACCCCCGGTGCAATCCTTGCCCTACTTGAGATGTACGAGGGCACGGACGAAGAAACCAAAGCAATTATTGATGGTTGCAACTGGCTTATCAACCTACAAAATAGCGATGGTGGAATCCCCACATTCTGCAAAGGCTGGGGACGATTACCTTTCGATCAGAGCTGTGCCGATTTAACAGGCCACACCCTTTTAGCAATTACCCGTTCAATAGATGTTTTAGGTGATAAAATCCCCAAAAAGCAACAAGCAAGTTTTAAAAATTGCATTAATCGCAATTTGCGATACCTCAAAAACAACCAGCATAGGTTAGGATCTTGGCTGCCATTATGGTTTGGAAACCAGCAAACATCAAATAAGCGAAACCCGGTTTACGGTACTGCAAAAGTTGCAACTTACATTGTTGATAGCCTAAAGTGTAAGTGGCTAAGCTACCCAACCCGCGTTGAATTACAGCTTATGCTCACCAACGCTCAAAATTACCTGCTACAACAGCAAAACGATGATGGTAGCTGGGGCGGATATCAAGGCGTTGCTGGCACTATTGAGGAAACCTCCCTTGCAATCTGCGCCCTCGCAAAAAAGGATAAAGAGGCATGCATAAAGGGTTTTGATTGGCTTGAGAATGAATACAACCTCAACGGACTCCGCTCAAAGCCAATAGGATTATACTTTGCCACCCTTTGGTATGATGAAAAGATGTACTCGCTGACTTTTTATGTGGAGGGGTTGAGAAGATATCTTTCATAAATGGGGCAATTGCTCAATATGCCAATGGGACAATGAGACAATGAGACAATGGGACAATGGGACAATGGGACAATGAGACAATGAGACAATGGAACAATATGCCAATTGGAGAATGAGGCAATATGACAATAAAACAATGTAGAATTAATCATTGGCACATTGGCATATTGAGCAATTGACATATTGATTAATTGGCAAATTACTTCCATAACTAGGACTCTGTTACCGCAATGCTCTCAGACGATTCCTTCACCTTTGCCCGTTCTCTGCTTCTCCCTTTGCGAATATGGAGTGTAGTTCTGAAGTAGGCTATGGTCTCGTTCAGCTCGCTTGCGAATTTTAAAACGGCGGGTTTAGCAACTCCAAGCACAATGGTAGCGTTAACCCTCTCAACGATGCACGTGTAAAGCAGGTCTACAGGACGGCGCACAAGGCGCACGTTACCCTGCTCGCGGCTGGCGTACTCGGCGTTACGGTCATTGAAAAGATTCTGGAAACGCTCATTCTCCTTGCGGAGCTCATCAACCCATGCCTCGATACCGAGTTTTTGAAGATGAATAGCGTTTGCCAGTTCGGTAAGTGATGCAATTAGGTTCGATATTACCGAACTACACTCGTTGAACGATAGGCCATGGATTTTTCCAAAGTTCTTTATCACCCGCATAATTATTTCCGCACTCTCCGCCTCGTTCTCAAAGGGGCTTAGCCGTGTTGATTTTACCCTGCCATAAATCGCCTTCCAGATTCTAACTCGCTGCCGATCGGCTTGTCCAATCGCCTTTGACATGTTGCTTCCCAGCTCCGTCTGCATTGCAACCCCCTCCAATTTCAACTGGTTGCTAAAATCGGTGTACTCGCTATCAATGCCAAGCACGACGGGATCGTGTTTTTTAATCAACACTTCAACATCGGACATAAACTGGCAATGCTCGCTGTTTCGGAGGCGGAATAACCCCATTGTTTCTATCTTATCCATGGCAGTATAGTATGCTAGTAATTATATGGAAAGTATATTTAATGTATTTGCGTAAAATAATATCAGTATAAAAATAAAATATAGTGCATTTGCACATGCAATTTATACATTTTATATTTTAAAATAGCAATTTGCACATGCAAATTATATATAATATAAATGTATTAATAAAATTGCATATGCAAATTATTCTAATATATTTTGAATATTGATTTTTGCATATGCAAATTATATAAATTATTTCTGATTACTAAAATTTGCAGATGCTAAGTATAGTTTTTTATAATATTTTCTATAATTTGCATTAATAGATTATATAAAACTATTTTTGGTTATAGATATAAGTGTGGTTTATTGGCTGAGCGGTGGAATGACTGAACTTGTTCACCAACTTTTTATTCCCGTTTTACTTTGAATTGGGTAGGTGTAATTGTGCGCAATGATAAATGATATGGGGGAATTGATCAAAATTGTAGTTGCCTTAAGGCGAACGCAAAAAAAACGTTTTGTTACTGCAAATGCAGGAGCCCCTTTTCTGACATTGGTAATTCTACACTAGGCTGGGAATAGGGTTTACAAGTTCGGAAATTAGAGTTTCTCTTAATATTTATTCATATCGTATCCATATTTTATCTATGTAAATAGATAAGATTTTTATTAATCTATCTATAATGTATCCATAAGATATCTATTTATTGAGATTTCGGACAGGATGTGCTATAACATTCCTGTGGTTGGAAATTTGGGAGTTAACGGCTGCTTTTGTATCCACCGTTAATGAGCTTTATGGTGAGCGAAAACCTTGCTGTTGCATCATCAGCCCCAATATTTTTAACCACATGTTGTGCGCTGTGTATTAATATTGTCAATTACTTCTTTCCACATTTCTGAATCTTCAAAATTTATGAAATTTACTTCTTTCGTATAGTATTCTCTTATATTGAATTCATTAAGTAATTTAAGGCATATTAAAGATGAAAATAATCCCGCTTCAAAGATGGCATTCAAATTCTCGGAATTTAAGTTAATTAAATTCTTAATATTCAAAGAATCTGTGTTAGGACTAATTTTACAAATATCATACGTAGGATACTGTTTTTGCTTTAAGTATGCAAGAACTGAAAATGCAGCGGGATGGCTTATTTGACATAAAAAACTATAAAACTGATATAAGGAACCATTTTCTTCTTCATCGACAAATTCTATGTATTTTTTTATTGATTTTGTTTCATGACATTTAGGTGAATTTTCATTTTTCAATAATCTCCTAGCATACGTAAAATGAATTAAAGTTTCTTCAAGTTCAGAATCAAGATATACAGTATCTTTTTGTTCACAGTGTAATGATTTCTTTATAGAAGAAAAAGATTTAGAAATCGAAATTGGGACTTTAATAAAAGTATCATAAGAATCAACAGATGATTCTAGCAAACCACGTGTAGAAGAACAAAAGCCAATAAAATTATTGTTGTCATAGTTCAAAATCATTGAATCTAACCATCTAATATTTCTTATTAAGCTAAGAAATGCCGCAGAATGAACTCTATTTAAGATTTCTACCCAATATATTTTATTAGCTTCAACTATATTATTGTGCAAAATTTTAATAAATTCTTCCTCAGATGTAAAAAGGTATTCTCTTTCGTCTGAGAGTGTAATGATATTAGAAATGAGAGGATACAAATTGCTATTTACTTCACTAAAAATTTTATTTATCATTTTTGTAATTTCCTAGGAATTTTCCACAACTTTTTGTATTACAAAAACTACAAAAACACCTCTATCTGTTCTGTCTTTTTTAAACATATACACAACTTCTCCCTTGTCATTTACATATTTTGATAAGATATATTTTTTTCCTGACTTCCTTTCAGTATAGACAATGTTTCCATCTTGGAGGTCTTGTAAATAATCGAAGTTTATAAAACCTAATGCTCCGTCTACATCGGTATATAATACTTGATACGATTTAAAATAATTTTTATAAACGATAATAACAGTTTTACCCCAAGGAACAGAAGTCATTACTTTATTTGAAACAGAATCGATAAAAAGTGCTTCCATAGATGGAGCTCTAAATACTTTTTCATCATCTTGACCATAAGCTAATATACTAGTCAAAATGAAAATTAGAAATAGTAATCTTTTCATAGTTGTAATTATGTTAGTTATCGTTAATTACATTGCGCACAACAACCACCCCAAAGGTATGGTAATACAACTCAAAATAGATATTAAACCACACCCTTTGGTAGGGTCTATTTTCAAACTTAGTAAATTATTATTAATCATCAAAATGCAATTGGCAGGAAGTTGATTGGTGTCTTCGCTAACAGGGTAATAAATATCCTAATGCCATTTTGCTTGGTAAACTAGGAGAGCAAAGCGAATCATCTCATGAACGAAGTGAACCGAGCTTGCGAGCTCACCGAAGGTAATAATGCAGGTGCTGACCGAAGGAAACTCAGCGGAGTTAATCTCCTTCGCTATTTTGTATTTCTGCCCAAATGGAATTTAGCGTTTGTTGTGTGTAGCCTTTTATTCGTCTAGTTTCGAGGTAATTTCTTCTTTCAGTTTCGGAAGGTGATTGATAACAATGCTCCAAATTAAATCATCAGAAATTTTATCATAGCCATGGGCAATTCGATTTCTTGTTCCAATTATTTTTTGAACGTTTTCAAGTTTGAACTCTTTGTCTCTTTTCATTATTCTATTAACGGCCTCTCCAATTATTTCTATATCCCTTTCAACGGCTCGTTTTGTTCTTATATCAGTATTGTATTCTTCGAATTTCTTAGGTCTATCTTCAAAGTAACTCTCTATTTCTTTTATCGATTGCAGAATGTCGTACAACCAAGTTTTAATTTCGCTATCCATAAACTAGTTGCTTTGATGAATCAATGGATTGTCTTAAATATGGATTTTTGATTGCTTTTTCCTCCAATAAATCCACATTGCGTTTAAAAAGTTTCTCTAATGATTCTTTTAAATCAAAATAGTTGTCTGCATATTCGTAAAGGTCTACACCTTGAAAGTCTACAACTAAGTCAATGTCGCTATCCTTTTTGAATCTATCTGTCAATACTGAACCGAATACAAATAGCCGCCTCACCTTGTGTCTTGAACATAAGTCACGAATCTTGTCGATATTTCTTTCAATCAGGTTCATAGGACAAAGATAGTTAATTTGGAAGATGTTGCCAAATCGCGCTAAGGCTACACACAACTCTCGCAAAGTCGCTAAACCGCAAAGAAGATCTGATATATCAAGAACTCATTTAATGTCGATTGAAACTTCAGTTTGTGCGCAAAGGAAAAAACATTTAGTTTTTTCTTCTTCGCGAACTTGGCGACTTTGCGAGATTTATTAGCGTAAGAATAGCCTGTATTTAATATCTTCTAAGTATTTGTTTGGGAATCGTTATTGGTGGTAGATTATCAATTATTCATCACAATATCTTTCTTTTCCTTTCCATCTAATAATATTTATATACTTTTGCAGGCTCTCAAAAAATCTCTCACGCTTTTTTAATTATTTACGAACCACCTATTTACATGATTACAGTTTCGAACCTCGGCGTTCAATTTGGCAAGCGAACACTATTTCAGGATGTCAATATGAAATTCACTCCTGGCAATTGTTATGGAATAATTGGAGCGAATGGTGCCGGGAAATCCACTTTTCTGAAAATGCTTTACGGAGAGGTTGAAAATACAAGGGGTACAGTAACCTTTGGCCCACGCGAAAGATTATCGGTACTAAAGCAGAACCACTTTGAGTTTGACGAATATACAGTTCTTGACACCGTATTGATGGGTCATGCCAAACTTTGGACAATCATGCACGAGAAGGATGCCCTTTACGCAAAGCCTGATTTTAACGAAGAGGACGGACATAAGGTATCGGAACTTGAAGGGAAATTCGAGGAGATGGATGGCTGGAATGCACAGAGTAATGCAGCATCGCTACTTAGCGGGTTAGGAATTAAAGAGCAACATCACGATAAGCTGATGAAGGAGCTCAGCGGAAAAGAGAAGGTAAAGGTTCTTTTAGCACAAGCGCTATTCGGCAAACCCGATAACCTCCTACTCGATGAGCCCACCAACGACCTCGATCTTGAAACTGTTAGCTGGCTTGAGAATTATCTTACAAATTTCGAAAATACCGTTCTTGTTGTTTCGCACGATAGACACTTTTTGGATTCAATCTGCACCCATATTGTCGATATCGATTTTAATAAGGTTCAGCTCTTTGCTGGGAACTATAGCTTTTGGTACGAATCGAGTCAGCTGGCACTACGTCAACAGCTGGCTCAAAACAAAAAGGCTGAGGAGAAGAAGAAGGAACTTCAGGAGTTTATTCAACGCTTTAGCGCAAACGTGGCTAAGTCAAAGCAGACCACAAGCCGCAAGAAGATGATTGAGAAGCTGAATATCGAGGAGATACAGCCATCAACCAGAAAATACCCGGGAATTATATTTACGCCAGAGCGTGAGGTTGGTAATGTAATCCTTGAGGTTGAAAATCTCAGCAAAGTTGTTGAGGGTGTTACTCTTTTCAAGAACCTTAACTTCAGACTTGAGAAGGATGATAAAATAGCCTTCCTATCGCGCGATTCCAGAGCAATGACAGCTCTATTCGAAATTCTTAGCGGTCACGCAATGCCCGACACTGGCTCATTCAACTGGGGTCAGACCATTACTTATGCCTATCTTCCTGTAGATAACGAGGAATTCTTTAAAAAAGATATCACTCTAATTGATTGGCTGGCTCAATACTCATCGGATACGCTAGAATCATTCTTGAGAGGATTTCTAGGGAAAATGCTTTTCTCCGGCGAGGAGATCTTCAAGAAAACAACCGTGCTTTCTGGGGGAGAAAAGATACGCTGTATGATTGCCAAAATGATGCTTCGCAATGCTAATGCAATGATTCTTGATTCACCAACCAACCACCTTGATCTAGAATCTATTCAAGCATTCAATAATACCCTAACAAACTTTAAAGGGGTAATCCTAATGTCATCGCATGACCATGAGTTTATCGAAACCGTTTGTAATCGCATAATCGAAATTACACCGAACGGGATGATTGATAAACGAATGGATTACGACGATTACATTACCAATGAAAAGGTGCAGGAGTTGAGGAATACGATGTATCAATAGGACAATTACTCGATGTGCCAATGGTTCAATAGGACAATTGATCAATGTGCCAGTATGCCAATGGTTCAATGTGCCAACGGTTAATGAAAATTGACTCATTGTCGGATTGGCATATTGAACAATTGTCGAATTAAATATCCTTTCATTTAAAGTAAAAAGCCCTTTTTCATAGGTCTACCATTAGTATGATCAACCATCTCCTTTTGTTAAATTTCTTTAATTCTGCTGAATGTTTCATTAAACTTCTAGTTTTGTAGGTATCTAAAATGCAGATAAAAGTATTATGAAAATACACTTAGTAGGAGGTTTTCTTGGTAGCGGGAAAACAACAGCCATAACTAACGCCAGTAAACTACTGGTTGATAAAAATATTTCAACATCGGTAATTACAAACGATCAGGGGAATTATTTGGTTGATAGCCGATTTGTCCAATATTCCGAAATACCTGTTGCAGAGGTCACAGGTGGTTGCTTTTGTTGCAACTACAATCAACTTGATTCACAAATCAATAATCTACAGAAGGAGTTCAATCCAGAAGTAATTTTTGCAGAAACTGTTGGTTCATGCACAGACCTAATAGCCACGGTACTTAAGCCTTTGCTTAAATTTAGAGAGACAGATATAGAGCAGGTTACCTTTTCGAGTTTTGTTGATTCACAACTATTGCTGATGTATTTACAAGGTAAAACATTACCCTTTAGCTTAGAAACAAACTATATTTGGGAAAAACAGGTAGAGGAGGCGGAAATACTCATTGTGAATAAAGTTGATTTACTATCCACCGAAGATTTTGAAGCATTGGTTGAATTGGCAAATAAATCCTTCCCTTCAAAGCTACTTCTATTTCAAAACTCTCTTGATATTGATTCAGTAAATATCTGGGTTGAAAATATTGGCAAACAGCAAGGAATAAAAGAGCACAAATCGATAAATATTGATTATGTGAAGTATGGTGCTGGTGAAGCTAATCTTGCGTGGTTGGATGAGGAGATTGAAATATCAACATCAGATAATTCTGCTGTTGAACTCGTTTTCGATTTCATTAAAAAACTAACCACCGAAGTTACCACCAGAAACCTTCCAATTGGGCACTTAAAATTCTTTCTGTCGATTAATGGACAATTCCACAAGTTGAGCTATACAACCATTTTAGAGAAAGAGTCTAAAATTCCTCCAATTCTTGAAAAGGCAAGTAAAGTAGATCTGCTAGTAAATGCCCGAATACAAACCACACCAGACGAACTAAGAAACATCTTCATTGATTTACTCAATAAAATAAAATCAATACCTGGTGTAAGTATTTACGAGAAGCACCTCTCCTACTTTCAGCCAGGTTTTCCAAATCCTACGCATCGGATCCCTTAAAATAAACTGAATTTGATATAGTTTTTTAACACAGAGGTTTTAAGTTCTGGATCTAACAAAGTGATTGCTTTAATAAGATACAAACTTGCCAATATTTTGTTTGTTGATATTGAGAAGAACAGAGAACGCAGAGGTTTTTTGATTTTGCATAAATGCAAAATCAAAAATGTGTAATACATCAAATTCTAAGCTATCCAATACAATTTCTTGCTTCGAACTAACGTTAAAATATTTCTAAAAAACGCCACATTCACCAGTTCAATCATCTTCTGTGTCCAATTCTTGCCTTATACACTGACTAGAATGAAGTGGGTTAAAGCCCGGAAATAAAAGGAGTTTCGAGGTAAATGAAGACACTCCTCACAATTTGCCTAGGGATAATAGACAACGCTGTTACTTGTAGATATTTCAAACCATTCAAAAAGTATGCGTAAATCGAAAAGAAGGCATTTGAAAGATTGTGTTGAAAGCAACGAGTCCTACTCAATATTGAGCATTTGGAACTGAAATAATCCACAAATATGATATTCTGCGCTATAGAGTGGATTATTTGTTTTTATGTTGAATAATAATAAATTACCGAAAAAATACTTACAAATCTGTTCTCATATAACCAAACACAGACAATATATAGACGTTTTCTATAATTCAAATTTTTATTTTTAATATTTTTTAAATAGTTGTTAATATCACATTACCAAAGAGTAAATATGATTCTAAAAAAAATATTCAACCAGCAAAAGCAGAAATAATATACAAAACAGCGATAAAAATACAAAATTTGTTTGTATTATTTTTTTTTGCTATATTTGATGCTAACCGATACAAAATTAATTGTATTAACGGTTTTAAATAAGCAAAGTAGTAATACTTTACATTGGGTACGTTGTGTTCGTTCATTAAGTTGACAGCAATCAACCCCAGATCATAAGGCCTATGAATGAGCCATTTTGGCACATACTATATGTAAAGCCAAGAACGGAAAAAATTGTTCAAAAAAAATTAGAAGAGGTAAACTTTAATGTTTTTCTTCCATTAGTGAATCATTTGCGTGTTTATAAAACGGCAAAGAAAAAGATACTCCTTCCATTATTTACAGGATATATTTTCGTGTTTGTTAAGGCTGGGTATCGTCATCAAATAACTGCAATTCCTGAAGTGTATCGGTTTATAAAATTCAGAGATGAATATGCCAAAATATCTGATGAAGAAATTATTAACCTCAAATTACTTGTAAACCATATTAAAGATTACAACGAATTTCAATCAGAAGTAATATTCCAATCAGGAAGCCGTGTGGAGGTAACCGAAGGTCCTTTTCGGGGAATGAAAGGCAGAATGATTATGAGGAGCGGAAAGCGAAGGATAGTAATTGCAATAGAGGCCATTAAACAATCTATTTCAGTTGAGATTAACGCAACAGATCTTCGTAAATTAGAATGCTCCAACATGGATGAATTAGCGGGTTACGTCTAAAAATTCTTATTTCTTCCAAAAATGCGAGTGAGATTATTTATTATCCCTGATAATGTAAGATAACATCACACAAACTATTAAAAGATTTTTAAAGTTACGCGTAAGACTTGAATTACTATACCGTCCAACATGTTCACCCGATTTGAATCAAGCAAAAGAGTTTGGAGGTATATGAACTACTTGCAATAGGTTTATTAACAACATTAAAGAAAGAGAAGGAAAGTTTTGGAGGATGTTCTCTTATTACCTGAAACCAAACAATTTATGAGGAATTTATTTGTATTAAATTATTAGGCTTAGTATAAATCAATCGTTCCTTTACATAACAAAAAACAATGTAAATTTTGAAAAAAAAAGTACCCGTTTATATAATCGAAGAGCATCACGAAGCATTTATCATTTGGAATTATGCAATAGAAAATAAATTAATTTCCAGAGAAAAGAATAGATTAGTTCATATCGATGAACATTCAGATATGAATATCCCACGGTTTAATTCCTCAATTAATGATTTAAACTCGGACATCCACAAAATAAAACAATTTACTTATCAGGAGTTAGCCATTGCATCTTTTATAATGCCTGCCATCTATCTTGGAATATTTAATAATATAATTTGGATTAAACAAAATCATAAAAAAACAACAAGGAAAGGGTCTACCTGTTTTGTTCGTTCTTATAATAAACAGGGAAAGAGATTACTATCTGGTCGTGGAAAGGATAGCGCAAAAGACAATAGTGATTCAAAAACTTTTAAGTTTTATCATAAAACAATAGAAGCGTTACCTTCAAATTATGGCAAAATTATTTTGGATATTGATTTAGACTATTTTTCTTGTTCAGGTAGTCCGAACGATAATGATGAAATTATAATTGAAATAACCAAGGACGAATATATTAAATTTAACAATGATAAATACCATAGACTAAGATATTTGAATCTAGGAAGAATAGAGACGCTAGAAGAGAAAGGCAAATACTTTTATGTTATTAATTACTATAATGAAATTTATCCCAACCCGTTAAAAGTAGATAATGAAACTATTATAAAGAGAATAAATTTACTAATTGATACGTTGCAATCAAAGAAATGTAATCCCGCAATAATTACGATATGTAGATCAAGATATAGTGGATTTACGCCGGTTGATCAATGGGAATTTATAGAGAATATATTAATTGAAAAGTTGAAAGAAATTTATCCCATTACTATAAGCAATACAAGTGGGATTTTAAACTAATTCGTTTTTTAAAATCATTATTTAAAAATGTCCAATATCATTTTAACAAATAATTGTAACATAAAATGCCCATTCTGTTTTGCAACGGAAAATAATTATGGTATAACAAAGAATACTAAAGAAGAATTTAATATAATTGATATTTGGAAATTAACACCTTTTCTTAAAGATAAAACTCTCAAATTGTGTGGCGGAGAGCCTACACTAAATAAGAATATTATACCAATAATTGAAGGCGCATTAATAAATGGCAATAGTGTAATTTTAATGACAAATGGATTGTGGCCTCAATCTTTCAAAGAATACATTGGTAATTTATCAGATTTTGATGCAAGCAAAATCAGCTTTTTGTTTAATATTCTTGAAGATAAATATTATACCAGAGAACAACTCGAAAATTTAAATCATGTATTTAATATTATTAATCCTGTAAACTCAACATTTGGAATAACTATTTACAAAAAGGATTTTGAGTATGATTATCTCCTGAATTACGCAGAAAAATACTCTGTAAAAAGCATCCGAGTTAGTATAGCTGCCCCAAATATAACCATTGGTGAGTATGAACTGGAAAATAGTTATTGGCAAATTGCAAATCAATTGAATGACTTTTTAATTGCGGCTTCCAACAGAAATATTAAAGTTTATAAAGACTGTAATTATATCCCTCCTTGTTTTTTTAGCAAAGAACAATTAATTAACATTAAATTTCAACTCAAGGGTAATTGGAGTTTTTCCTGTGTTTCTGCACCAGTCGATATTAATGCTAATGGCGAAGCTTGGCGGTGTTACGGATTATTTTCAGTTTTAAGAACAAAGATAGGCGACTTTAGTACTGAGGAAGCATTAAAAAAATATTTTAATAGAAGAATGAGACTACTGTCCATTAACCTATATGCTTATTCTGAATGCAAAGAATGTCCTTATTGGCAAAAGAGTTGTTTGGGTGGATGTTATGCTATACGGATTAAAAAAGTATTAAAAGAACATCCCAACATGATTTTATTTCCTATTGATGATGATAATGAAATTCTTAATTGTAAACCCAAAAGAAATGAATCATTAGTGTTACGCGAGAATAAATTAAACTATAAAGTTTATTCCGAGGGGAAAGTTATGAATCAACCTGATGAAAACATGGTTTCTTTTCTTAAAATAATTGATGGGCAAATAACAATAAGAGAATTAATTGATAAGTGGAAAGAAAACTTTGATAATTACGAAGAGACCAAAAATGAAGTCACAAAAATGTGTAGAAAACTTTTTGAAAAAGACATGATTGATATAGTATATGATTATAAATGTGAGATAGCACCTCTTCCAAAAAAACTTTAACTATTAACAATGCTCCAGATAATAAATTTAACTAAACTCTATGCCAATGATGTTTTGGCTGTTAACAACCTAAATCTTGAAGTACAAAGAGGGGAGATTTATTGTATGCTTGGGGCCAATGGTGCCGGGAAGACAACAACAGTTAACATGATTTTCAATTTCACACCCCCAACCAGCGGTAAGATTTTAGTAAATGACATTGATGTAACTATTGATCCACTTGCGGCAAAAAAGCATTTGGCTTATGTTTCTGAAAATGTTATGCTTTACGAGAATTTCTCGGCAATTCAAAATCTAGATTACTTTTCAAGGTTAGGTGGGGTTAAAAATTATTCCAAAGCTAATTATACAGCTATTTTAAGTAAGGTTGGATTACCAGAAAATGCTCACGAAAGAAGAATTAAAACATTTTCGAAGGGAATGAGACAAAAATGTGGAATTGCAATAGCAATAGCAAAAAACTCCGATCTCATTATTTTGGATGAACCAACTTCGGGTTTAGATCCCAGAAGTGCAAGAGAATTCATGAATCTTTTGTTTCAACTCCGAAAAGAAGGTAAAACGATTTTAATGACAACCCATGATATTTTTAGAGCGAAGGAAATAGCCAATAAGGTTGGCATTATGTCAAAAGGAAATTTAGTGCTGGAAATGAGTTCTGAGGAAATTAAAAAAGTGGATCTTGAAAAAATGTATATGGAGTATGTTGAAATCTAAAGAAATTCAATTTATGAACTTTATCTCGAAATTGAAGAATTTAATTATTATTTTTATTCTTATAACAATTTCCACCCCCCCTTCATTTGGAAATAAAGATTCAAGTATTTATTCCACCTATATCGATTCATTTGTATATCGAATTAAGCATAGGGATGTAGCAATTGGAAAAATAATTAAGTATAATTTTCCCCCATTGGAAAAAGGTTCACCTTATGTAATGGAAAATATCGAAGCCGAAAAGTTCTTTCCTAAAAATTTTGAAAACGAAAAGTTATATGGCTGCACATTTAAAATAGGAAATAAAATCGAATTAGATAAGAATTTCGAATTTAAAATTAATTTTTATGCCTGTAATATTGATAGTTTGATTATTGATTTAAAATTGGAATCTATAGACTTTTCTTTGAGGCTCTCTTCGATAAAAATAGGCAAAGACTTACTTTATTATAATTATAACGGAAGTTTTGAAAAACCATTAAAATATCTAGAAAAGCATGGATTAAATAAAAAGAAGTATAAAATAAATGAAATTGTTATATATGCTTTTCATCAAAAAGGACAAAGGCTTATTGTAAACGATCTGATTATATATTTACCTATAAAAGTTACAGCATATTCAGAAAATTCGTTAATAAACTCCATAATAAGTAAATTCCCCATTGTTTACAATAATCAAAGCAACTTCTGTATTGGAGGTGCAACAACGCCCAAAATTTCCAATTTGTTTGAAACAACCGATGTTGATTATCTTAAATATCCTATCAGAAGAGATTATATTTCAAAAAATGACGATAAAATTTCAAAGGATCAAGAGTATTTGAATGTTTCAAGTTCTATTAGAAATATAATGGTTGAATATTTTGAAACTACTGAAAACAAAAAGAAATATTTGTTACATCAATATGATTCGATTGTAAAAAGATCAAAATCGTTAGATGGTTTCTACCAATCGCTTGCTAATTTTCTATACAAATTGAATGATAATCACTTTAGATTAGATAATGATAAAGATGAGCCTCTTGAGAATATTCAAATGCCTTTATATTTTCAAAATATAAAAGATCATATAGATGTTGTAGCTATTCTTGATACAACATTATTAAACAAAGTAAATTTGGGTGATAGGTTAATTAAAATTAATGGTAAGCCTGTTAACGAAATAATTAATGAGTTAGATAAGCGTACGGCTGGCAGTACAATTCACACACGTAATATGAAAATATTACAGAAACTACTATACCGAGCTTATAATATTTTTTCCGATACTTTACTACTAGAACTGAACGGCTTAGAAAAGGGGAAATACACCTTAAAAATATCTCCCGATCAAGTGTTAAAAAATACGAGAATCAAAATCCCCTATAATATAAAAGAAAAGCAAAAACGTTACGATTTTAAACTCATAAACAACTATGCATATTTAAAAGTTGGTGTTTTTCATGACAAAACCTTACGTCCTTTTATTTATAGTATCATAGATTCGTTGATGACCAGCGATGCGCTTATTCTCGATTTAAGAAACAATCCTGGAGGAGATTTATCAACATTATTTCTGCTATCATTTTTTATAAATTCTCCCTCGATTTACTTCACATTTTATAATGTAAAGGGTTTTCATGAAACAATTTTGGATCAGCCCGATCCCTACTACTACTATTCGAAGCCAATCGTAATACTTTTTGATTCTAGAACCACCTGTTCATGTGAATTTTTTATCTGTGCAATGCAAAAATCACATAATGATCTTATAACAATTGGTGCCTCTAAGACAGCAGGCAGTGGACAAAGTATTAAGTATTTCTATCTTCCAGAAAGTAAATCTTTTAAAGGAAACTTAGTATACAGAACAAATATAGACTATACGGCTACAGGAGAAATATTAGATGAAATCGGAGGTATAACACCAAAAGTATGGACTGGTTTCGATTCTTATCTCGACCTTGCACCTTATAATGATAAACTTTTACGCATGGCTGTTACTTATTTTGACAGTAAATTTGGAGTGGCAAAGACATACAATCATAAATCAAATCTTCTCAATATTATAATCACAGGATCGCTAATAACCTTGCTAATTATAGGACTAATTATATTTCTAAAATTTAGAAAAAATAAAGAATAATAAAAATATGAATACCCAGAGAATAAAGACATTTATCCTTGAAGAAAACCACGAGGCTTTTATCATTTGGAATAATGAAATTTGGAAAGAATCTTTAAATCCAAAAGATAATATATTGCTTCATATTGATGAGCATATTGACATGGTTCCACCTAGGGTAAAAACATCAATATACGATGTGAACAATTTCGAAACTCTAGTTCGCTTTACTTATGAGGAATTATCGATAAACTCTTTTATTATCCCTGCAATATTTAAGGGGGTTTTTAGTCGAATTTTCTGGATCAATCGAAATAGCAAACATTCCAGCACTATCAAAAGATGTGTTAGAACATATAACAACGAGGGTAAAAAATTTATCTTGTTTAATCCTGTAAAAATTCCAAGTAATGGCAATGTGGATATGAAAAAATATATTGTCATGCCAACAAACATAAATGATCTTAAACTAACAAATCACAAAAACATCGTATTGGATATAAGTTTAAATTATTTTTCCTGTGTATCTGATCCGAATGAATACAAAGTAAATTATATTGAAATAACTAAAAATGAATTTGATGAGTTTGTTGAGAACTATAAATACCATAGCCTAAAGTTTGAATTAATTGGTCATAGAATTACTGCTCGTGAAGAACAAGGAAAGTACTATTACGTTATTAATGACCACGATGAGATCTATTCTAAAGTTAGTGCCTTAACAAAAGACGAAATAATCAGACGAATCGATTCATTTGTTAGCTCTCTAGTAAAAAATAATATTATCCCCAGCCTCATTACATTAACCAGATCTTCAAAGAGTGGTTACACCCCGGAAGATTGGGTTGATATTATAGAGAATGAATTGCTCGACAGACTAAAGAGAATTTATAATCTTGAAATCTCTTTTATTGAAAAGTACCTGAAAAAAAATTTAAATCAGAAAACAATAGAATGTTAAATTTTATTCTGAATGATTATAAGAAAAGCTAACTTATCGGATGCCAAAAGTATAGCAAAAATTCATTACGAATCCAGAGAACTTGAATTGAGCCGTACATTGGGAAGAATCTTACATGAGTCTTCACTCAAAGAATTCGAAAGATATTGGAAGCTGCATTTTATGAATCTTAAGGATGAAACATTAGTTTGCGAAGAGGCTAATAATATCATTGGATTTATTACATATATTAATGGGTGGAAAGATAAAGGTTCTGAAAAAATATTGGTTGGAGTAATATCTGCAATTTATATATCTCCTGTGCAATTACAAAAAGGTTATGGAATGACTCTCATAAAGGAGGCTATGTCCAAAATGAAAGATAAAGGGACTGAAGAAGTATTTGTGTGGGTAATTGATAATAACAACCCTGCTATTCGCTTTTATGAAAAAGTGGGTTTTGCCAAAGAGTCTGTAACTCGTGTAAAAAATCATAATGAAGCACAAGTAATTGAGTGCAGATATCGGTTATTCTTATCACAAGAATTATTAAATAAGATAATGCTTTTATAAAATATATAGTAGTGGTTCGGTCAATATTTTTCTGACAAAAAATAAATTCCTAGTAAAAAATAATTGCAAAATAGTGGATCAGAAAATAACATAAGAGAAAATATTTTTAAAAGAAAGGAGGTATATATACAAATGGTAAAAAAATTGGTTAAACCAGAAGTTAATGAAGAAGTAGTAGTTCCTTTTTCAGAAGGTGGTGGTTCATGTAGCCCACAAAGAAACTATGCTGATGAAGAAATAGATGATATTACATTCTAAAGCATATGTTACTTTTTTAAAGTTAAATAAAATTTGATTTTTGAAACTAGCGTTTGTGCCTTTTCTCTTATGTTTCTTTTTAAATACTGTAACAATCAATAGTATTCCATTTAAATCAATTCTGATAATTTAAAAAAGAAGTTTTTAATAAATTATTATAAATATAATATCTTTATTTTCAATAAAAACACTTGAAAATCTGTCACATATAGGTTTAAAAAGTGAAAATTGAGTGACCAAAGCCATTTTTAGTCGACTTCTTAGTCTTACTAAATTTTAAAATTTGCTAATTTTTGTTTTTAATCGTCTAATTTTCTAATGTAGTAAGGTAAAAGGTAAATTTTCCTTATAGCTTCACCTAAGAATAAACCTTTTTAAAAACGGGGCGACTTCATTGCACAAATAGGAAGAGTCTGTAACTCGCATAAAAAGTCATAATGAAACACAAGTAATTGAGTGCCGGTATCAATTATCCCTATCACAAGAATTAATGAATCGGATAATGCTTTTATAAAAATTGTAATAGCAGTCGGGCTAATAATCCTCTAATAATAAAAGAATAATTTTTTTCTACTGAAAAAATTCAATGACAAAATAACGGGTCAAAAAATATTAACGTAAGAGAAAATATTTTTAAAAGAAAGGAGGTATTTGCAAATGGTAAAAAATTTGGTTAACGCAGAAAGTGTTGCAGCAGAAGAAATGATAGACGCTGATGCTTGTAGCCCACAAAGAAACTATGCTGATGAAGAAGTAGATGATATTACATTCTAAAGCATATATTACTTTTTTAAAATTAAATAGGTGAAATTGATTTTTGAGACTAGCGTTTGTGCTTTTTCTCTTATGTTACTTTTTAAATACTGTAACTGTCAATCGTATTAAATTTAAATCAATTCTGATAATTTGAAAATGAAAAGAAGTATATATAACATAATTATTGAAAATAAAGATTATAATAATTGGTTATTATTTAACTCCAGAATTTGTTCTCTTCTAGAAATAGATGAACACGTTAAAAAGTATTTAGAAGGTGACTTTAATTTTCAGGAAAATAATTATCAGGAAGCGCAACAGTTAAATGAAGAGGATAAAACTGCTTTATATGAGTCTGGAATTTTAGTTGATGACGATTTTGATGAACTTACAGATGTAATGGGATTAGACAAAAAAGGTTATGATTTATATGAAAACATAGAAAATTATTTAAATTTGACAATATGTCCTACCTACGGTTGTAACATGCGGTGTTCCTATTGTTATGAATCTTTTTATAAAGATTCAAAGAATTATGGGATGATGAATGAAGAGGTGCAGCAA
Organism: Bacteroidales bacterium; assembly: GCA_013141385.1. Taxonomy (NCBI): domain Bacteria; kingdom Pseudomonadati; phylum Bacteroidota; class Bacteroidia; order Bacteroidales; species Bacteroidales bacterium. The sequence continues at coordinate 86,828 of JABFRB010000019.1, forward strand.
GATATAATTAATCTATATACTAACCATTGTGTCAAGAATAAGCACAAGAGTGATAATATTATCGCAGACACCATTTCATGGTATGGTGGGGAACCTTTATTAAACCTAAAGGTTATAAATAATGTCCAAGGGCAAATAAATAAAATACAAAAACAATTTAACAGAAAGCTAAAAAGATCAATAACGACCAATGGAATTTTGCTGAATTCGAAATCTCTACGTGTGTTAAAAGATAACGAAATTAATGATATTCAGGTTACGATTGACGGACCTCCTGTGATACACAATAAAAGAAGATACTATCCCAAAGATCCAACAAAGTCCTTCGATATCATTCTGAATAACTTAGCAATAATCGATGATTATTTTAAAATAACAATCAGGGTTAATGTAGATAAGGAAAATTATAAATACCTTGATAATACTTTGGAGGAATTGGTTACAAGAAAAATTTGGCCTCGAAAAAACATAACTTTATACACTGCTAATATAAAATGTCATACTTTAAATAATGTGAATTATTCTATGGAGCAAAATATGTTTGCTAAGATAAAACGTGAATTTAGATTGAAAAAACTGGAAACATATAATTTGCTCACAAATGGTAATGCTAAGTTTAAATTAATCTTCCCTACACGCAAAAAAGACGGTTGTATTACTGCAATTGGTAAAAACGCTTATGTAATTGGACCCCAGGGAGATATTTATAAATGCTGGAGCAATGTAGGAAGTGAGAAATATAGCGTTGGAAATATCAGTGAGATAATTGAAGGAGATAATTTTAGTAATAAATATTCTTTCAACATTACTTCTGAATTACGGAATAAACTAGGTTGTTATTCATGTAAAATATTACCGATTTGTTCAATTTCTTGTCCTGAATCCTATATTAGAGAAGGAACAATTAATCACGATTTCTTATGTTCAAAATGGAAATTCATCTTAGAAGATACCCTTCTCTTTAATTACAATTTACAAAAAAAACATCCAGAATTGGTTGCGCCAGCAAAAAAAGTTTAAGCAAAGGTATAGTTAATATTAAAATTCGTTAGTCTTATTTTAAAATAGTAAATACCCTTAATTATCTTATTATTCGATTTAAATGGAAAAAATTAAGATTGCTATTGTTGATAGCGGAATTGATTTAAAGCATCCTAAGTTTAAAAATTTGGAAGAAAATGTTGTTTGCTGGAATATTTTAAACCAGACAAAAAGTGCAGAAGATCAGGATTTGGGAAATGGCAAAGGACACGGTACTGGAATATTTTCAATTATTTACGATCATTTACATGATAATCTCCAAGATTTTACATTTTATATAGTCAAAATTTTTGATGAACTTGGTCATACTTCAGAAGACTATCTGATAAAGGCAATCGAATACTGCATAGATAATAAAGTACATATCATTAATTTAAGTTTAGGTATTGAAAAAAAATCTCCATCAAAAGAATTGCATGATGTCTGTGAGCGCGCTTACAAACAAGGTATAATCATTATCGCCTCTGCAAGCGATAATGCAGTTGCAACATATCCCGCTTATTTTCCTTTCGTTTTTGGAGTTACAGGAGGAATAATCAGTTTAAAAAAAGATTACGGTATCATAGAAAATAGCCCTATTCAGTTCATTGGTAAAGGCAACTTACAACGAGTTGCTGATTATAACTCAAATTATGCGTTTGTTGCCGGAAATAGCCAAGCTACAGCTCATATTACGGGAATTGTTAGCTCAATAAAAAGGGGAAATATTGATTGGTCCTTTCATAAAATTGAAAAACATTTATTTGAAAACGGCAAAAAGGATATCAGGGTTTTCACCAATCGTTTTATGCAATATGTAGATCCTAAAGGTTGGATTGGTTATAGAATTAAACCATCAAATGAAGAAAAAATAAAAATACTGGAAAAATTCTTTTCTTTTAAGCATAGGTTCTCTTGGATGAAAAAAATAGCCATATATCCAGTAAGTAATAAAGAGATGAAGGCTTTTTTCTATTTTGCGGATCTTTGTCCTTTTGAAATTGTTGAAGTTTATGATTTCCCAAGATTCGGAGCCCGAGATAAAAATATAGAAATTAATGACACCAATTTAGAGATAAATTGGGATTTAAATGAAAACTCTTTTAATGATGTAGATACTTTGGTAATAGGGCATCCGTATGATACGGCTATTGAATTAAATACGAAATTCGCAGATAAGATCATTAATAAGTGCGTTGAAAAAAAGATGAATTTCTTTGTTTTTGATAAACTTCTGTATTTAGAGTTAAAAAACAAGTTAAAAGATTATCCAGCAACAATATATTATCCGAACGACTTTACAACTTTAATGGATTTAACCAAACTATTAAATTTTGATTCAATAACTATACCAAGTTTATCAGTAGTGGGAGTTACCCCTCAGAGCGGGAAATTTACAACTCAATTAACCATTAAGAAAGTTTTAGAAAAAGAAGGATATTCAATAGGTTGGTTATCTACTGAGCCTCAGGGTGAATTGTTTGGAGCAGATCTCTGTTTACCCATTGGAGGAGAAATTAACAGTCTAACTCTTGGTTCTTGGCCCTACTTCTTATCTTCCATGATTTCAGGAATTGAAAAATATAAAAAACCTGATATTTTCCTTACAGGTCATCAATCTGGTTTGGTTCAACAGTATAAACAACATTTCCAGATAGATACTTTAAATTCAATAAATTTTCTTGCATCAGCACAACCGGATGCGGTAGTGTGTGCAATAAATCCTGCGTATGCTGCCGATCAACTTGAACGGGTTGTTATAATATTGAAAAACCTTTTTCAGCTTCCTATTTTATTTTTTACCTTATCCAAAAGGAGTATCTCTCCTCAGAAGATGAATTCGGAAAGTATCCATTTAAAAAATGAGATGTTAGATGAAAATGAATGGAAACGACTAGCTGATGAGATTTCTAACAAATATGGTTTACCCGTCATTGATCCATTAGATGAATCACAAAATCATATCATAGTAGAACGAATAACTAATTTTTTTAAAGCAAATGATTAAAGAGAAAATTAACCAGATACTAAACGAAATTGTCACTGATAAAAGCATTAAAACGGATCAGAACAGGTTATTACATATTAGTAATAATTCCATTTTATCATTACATTTTGTGACAGCAATTGAAGAATATTTTGAGATTGAAATTGATAACGATGATATTGATTATAAGTTTTTCTCAGATTTTGATTATCTAGAAACGACGGTAAAGAAGTATGTTAATGCAAAAAACTAACAAAACTGCAATCTAATATAAAGATCGAGATGTTTAAAACTCTTTTATACAAAGAAATTAAGAACACTATTATTACTTTTCAATTTCAATTTATTACAATTTTATCGGTTTTAATTTGCAGTGCATATATATATATTGGACTTAAAGAATATGAGACCCGATTAGAAAATTATAATATTTTAAAATTAAAAAGTAAAGAAGAGGTTGATAATATTAATGTGTTTTCTCAACTACAACCTTTGGTAGCCTCGCAGCCGAAAGTTTTTTCAATTATCTGTAATGGAACAATGGGAGCTAAAGGATCCTACTTAAGAATATCCCCTTTTTCTGTACCGTCTAAACTTAACAATGAAATTACCTATAATCCATATATAAATTCTGGGTTTCAATTTGATTTTAACAAAGTTGTGGCTGTTTTACTATCTCTTTTGGCTATACTTATTTCTTTTAATATGACATCCGAAGAGCAGGAAAAAGGCACCTTAAAGTTAACCCTTAGCAGTTTTGTTCCGAAACGCAAGATAATAATGGCAAAGTTACTGGCTTGTCAAATTGCAATATCAATTACATTACTTGCAATTTTCTTTATACTATTTTTAATATTATTGTTTTCACCAAGCGTTTCACTAAATATTGATTTTTTCTTTCGTATAGTTTTAATATTCTTATTTTATCAGGTTTACTTATTTACATTTATCTTAATTGGAGGATTATTCTCGATACTTACAAAAAGATCATCAACATCTTTAATAATTAACTTATTTGTTTGGTTATTATTTACCATAGTAATTCCGTATGGAGTGATCTTTATTTCTGAATCTGTTTCTGGTAACGAAAAAATGGATGGGTATAATACGCAAATAATGGCTTTAGAAAACGATGCAAATAGAAAATTGAACGAATGGAATAAAACACATCCAAAGCCAGGTCCCGCTTATACCTTTGGGTATGTTGAATTTAATGAACGTGATAATTACTTCATAACGCGTGGAGTTAGACAAGAATTTTTTGATTGGTGTGAAACATATTTTACGTACAGAAACAGTTTAATGATAGATAAGGCTGAAAAAGAATACGAAATAGAAAAAAACATCCTTTTGTATAAAGAAAATCGACGTAAACTAAATGAACGATTACTCTCTTTATCTGTTACCAATCAGCTAAGTGTTATCGTTGAAAATTTATGCAACACTTCCTTTTTTGACTATGAATCATATATAAATGACCTGAAAATTTATAGAACAACTCTGCTTTCATACATTGAATCCAAAAAAGGATTTTCCAGTAGAAGATGGTTTACAGATGATCAAACGGGACAAGACGCTTGGGTTAAAGATCCTGAAAAATTTGATCCAAATATATTGGCGAATGACAGAAATATTGGTTACAAAGCTTATTTAGCAATAAATGTTCAAAAAGATCTTCCTGAACGGAAACTCAATCTTAAAGATGTTCCTGTTTTCCAAAACTCCAAAATTAGCATTAGCAAATCTTTTAAAAATTCACTTTTTGAATCTAACTTTTTAATTCTGTTCAACGCGTTACTATTTTTTTTAATACTAGTACTTTTCAATAAATATTATGTAATCTCTTAATTTCAATAATTATAAACATGAAAAAAAAGGAGAATTATCAGAAATTCCTAAGCATCGATCTTACTAAAAACTGCACCAACAATTGCCTTTTTTGCGTAGTTGAAGGGAGAAGTGGAAAAGCAACCGATCAGGAGTTCAGTGATGTCGAAAAATTTTTAAGATTTTATAAATCTCATGGATTCGATTCTGTTAACCTACATGGCGGCGAACCTACTATATATAAAAGATTTAAAGATCTAATCATTTTAATTAACGAACTTGGTTATAAAGATATTACTGTTCAAACAAATGGATGCAGGTTAGAAAATGAAGAATTCGTTTCCTTTTTAATAAAGAATAGAGTAACTCTTTTTGTTGTATCATTTCATGATTGTGACAAAGAAAGTCACAACACACTTACTAAAAACCCCAAGTCTTTTGATCAGGCTACAAATGGTATAAAAACGGTTCTTCGTCTGGGGGGAGATGTTAGAACAAACACTGTTTTAGTTAAAGATAATTATAAAAGGGTTACACAAATAGTAGATTTTTTGTATGATCTAAATGTAAAAAAATTTAATATCTCTAGTCTTAATCCTTATTGGCTATGGCTTGAGAAACAGCAGGAGCTTTTTGATCAACTCGTACCAAGCTATCAGGAGTTGAGTCCCCATTTATGTGAAATGCTTGATAAATATGCAACCAAGGATGTTAAAATAACCTTGGAAGGATTTCCTTATTGTTTATTTCCAGGATACGATGATTATAATCTTTATTCATATACAAGGGAAATAACTTTATTATCTGATTTTGAAAAGAGTATCATTGATTATGAAAATTTCCTTAATGAAAATGGTATAAGGTTGAAACGGCAAGAGTGTCAAAAATGTATTAAAAACAATCAATGCAGAGGGGTCTGGAAGGGTTATTTAAAAAATAAAGGTTGGGCTGAATTCCAACCAATAAGCTTACAGTCAACCGTTAACAAATAAAAGCACTATCGGCTACGATAATACCTCTCAAACGGAAAAACTAATTTATTTCGAAAATTTTCTAAAAATCATTTATGGATTCGCGTAGATATTTAAATATCTTGATGCTAAAAATAACCAACAGATGCAATAACCGATGCATATTTTGTTGTGATCGAAAAAGTCATGAAACTATTAAAGATTTAAATATTGATGCAATTACGAAATGTTTAGATGAGCAGAAACAAAACTTTGAAGTTGTGCATGTAATTGGCGGAGAACCTACAATGCATCCAAACTTTAAACAATTAATTGTGAATATTAATAATGCAGGATACAAAGAAATAGTACTCGAAACAAATGCATCTCTTTTAAATCAGCCATTAATTAATTTTTTACTTAACAACAAAGTAAAAACGTTTATAGTAGGGTCACACACTACCTCAGATCAATTGTATTTTAATTTAACCGGTAATAAAAACGGGTTGAGAAATTCTTTTAATGGAATTAAAAAAACTATCCTTTCAGGAGGAAAAGTTATCGTAAATATTGCCGTTCAGAAGAAGAACTATAAGGAACTAAAAGAAATAGTAGCTTCATTAAATGCAATTGGAGTTAATGATTTTGTAATCTGCTCGGTTATACCACCATTATTTCTTGATTACTCCCGCGAAGAGATTTTTCCCGTTTTTTCTGATATCTATCCTTACATTTTAGATACTATAACATCATACAAACAGGTAAATTTTACGTTACAATATTTTCCTTATTGTGTTATAAAAAACCTTGAAATTTATAGGAATGATAGTTCGCAAGGAGCAATTCATTATATTGATATTAATGGCATCTTAACTCCAATGAAACTTGATTGGACGTCCCATTTAACAATAAAAAGGGAAGAATGCATTAAATGTAAGTATAATAATGTATGTAATGGGGTTTTTAAAGAATATATTGATTTTATGGGATGGGATGAATTTTTACCTGTTATTAACGAAATAAAAAATTAAACATGATTGAGGTTTGCCTTTTTCAAATACGCGACAATTTTAAAAACCTAAAATTCGTTATTTCATTTTTACTCATAGTTATTCTATTTATATTAAATGCACTGTTTTTTTCTTTTAGAACAGAAAACAGACTAATTGAATATAATAAAATAGAAAAATCATCTGAAGGTGCAATCCGAGATGCCTCCAGTCGATTGAATGATCTCATATTTATTAATCATTTATTAATAAAAAAGCCACTTAACAGTGAATTTATTATTAATGGAAATCAAGATATATTTCCTGATGGTTTTACCCTCAATGTTAAAAGTATAAATTTACCCGAAAAAGTATTTCACGACAATGAAGGAAACTCTAATCTACCTCCTATTGATTGGTTTTTTATTATTTCAATTATTCTACTTTTCTTAATTTTTACATTAACCTATGACTCAATTTCCGGAGAAAAGGAATTAGGAACATTTAAACTTGTCTTTTCGAATAGTATTAACAAACTCGAATTTTTAATAGGCAAAATTGCTGGGATTAGTATGTCCGTTATGATTCCCATACTACTTGGAATTCTTCTGAACATATTTATAATAATTATTTTAGGCAAAATAACATTTGATTCTAAATTACTTGTTCAGGTATTCTTCCTAATTTTCTATACAACGTTCTATGTAATGTTCTTTGTAACCCTTGGAATGTTCATTTCATTTATTTCTAATAACTCCCTAAAATCCCTAATTATTTGTTCTTTATTATGGATTGTATTAGTAGTTATTATTCCTGTTATTGTAAAAATAACGATAACTAATCTGTATGAAATCCCCTCAAAAAATGATTATGAAATTGAATTACAGGAGGCCGATAACAGATTGGTAGAATTTCTCTCTAAATATGAGGCTGGTTCAAGGGGGATTGAAGCAGGAAAAATAGATGATTACAAAAAGGAAAAAGGAGAGGCATTAGCACAACAGGAATTAGCAAATCTGAAACAAAAGATAACCAATACTTACATAGAGAAAAAATTTAGTCAAGCTAATTTGTTTTATAACATATTGAGCATTTCTCCTGTTTATCTTTTTCAATCTACATTAGAAAAACTATTTGGCACTGGATTAGAAAGAGATAAAAAAATTTATAAAGAAGCTCGAGAATTTCAACTAACCCTAATTAATTTCTATAAGAATGAAGATATAAAGGATGCTTCATCGCCAAATGTTCATTTCTTGTATAATTATTTATCTGCAAAAGGGATTAATTATTCAAATATTCCAAAATTTAAAGAAAATGTTGATTCCACGGCCAATCTCATCCTGAAGAGTAGCTCTGCATTTGTTTTTCTCTTTTTGGAATTTGTGATTATTCTTGGTGTAATTTGTATTTTATTTCTCAAAGCAGTGCTATCATGAGTTTTAAAAATGTTCCTAACATTTTTCTAAAAAGTTTAGATGTTGAAATTTCTACGTATTGCAACATAAAGTGTAAATTTTGTCCTAGAAGCTCCATAACTCGGTCAAAAGGAATTATGACAATGGAGATGTTTCAACAATTATATGAGTGGATACCGGTTAATATGGGTATAACCTTTTCTGGAATGGGAGAACCTTTGATGAATACAAGTGTTGTAGAATTTGTAAGAATGCTCAAAAAAAAAAACATTAAGGTTTTTCTTAAAAGTAATGGCCTCTTGTTAACACCAGATACTCTTAAAGCCCTTATAGAAGCAGAGATATTTCATATTCAGATAAGCTTAATTACAGGAGAAAAAACAAATTTTGAGGATTTTGAAAAAAGTTCAGATTTTCAATTATTGAAAAGCAACTTAGAACACACTTTAGCTTTTAAAAACCCTCCCATAAGTTTAAGTGCTGTGCAATCGGAAGATATATCAAATACTAATAGCATTCATAAATTTGCGCAATTACTTAACTTACCGTTGTTTATAAATAAGTTGCATTCCAGGGGTGGTGAACTATATTCAATCAAAGAGGAAACAGCAAAGGATGTGAATAACTCGTTTTGTGAAATTTTTCCATATATTTCATTTATTACATGGGATGGAAATATTTTAAGTTGTTGTCATGATGTGCGAGGCAAATCAATACTAGGAAACATATTAGAGATTGGTTATTTGGAATTGGAAAATAAGAAAAAAGAAGTTATAAAGAGGTCGGAATGGTTTCCATTTTGTTCTCAATGCGATGACGAATTAAGATATACCTTTTCGCAAAATTTAGTAGCAAAAGATTTGTTAACAAGTTTTCAAACGAAGAAAACAAAACTCATTTAAAGATGACTAATTCAATTGTTTGAATTTGTTATATAATGTAGTACCAAATTAAAGTAAAAATGCTTAAAATGAATAACAAAGAAGATTATTTAAAGATTCTTAAAGATTTTTGTTTTACATCTCATAATATTGAACTACAAGACGATATTACAACTTTTACAATATCAAACAATAGCAAAAAAGGTTCTCAATATTTAAAAAATGTAATCGGAATAAATTATTCCGATGTTCCTGTAATGTCAGAAATGCCAACATATAAAGCCATAAAAGATTTGTTAAAGCTAGTTGGTTTTGAAAAAAATAAGAGTAATCTTAAATTATTGGATTTGGGTTGTTTAGAAGGAGGTTACGCAGTTGAATTTGCTCGAAATGGTTTCCAAAAAGTAATTGGAATTGAGGGACGCAAATCTAATTTCGAGAAATGCGAAGCTGTTGCTCATTTTTTAAACCTTAATAATCTTGAGTTTAGGCATGACGATGTAAAAAATATTAAAGATTATAAAGAATCCTTTGATGTAGTTTTATGCTTAGGGCTATTGTATCATTTAGATTCTCCTATTGAATTTTTACAAACTATTAATAATTTGCTATCTGATAATGGTATATTATTTCTGGAAACACATTATGCTCCAAAGAATCAAAATGAACATGAAAATTTCTTTTTAAAGAATGTTTATCCTGATAAAAAACTGTATGAAGTAAAATATCAAAACGAAACATATGAAGGATGTTGGTGGTTTGAATATAAAAGCGATACACCTGATCATAAACAACATCCGTGGAGTGCCGTAAGCAATGATAAATCTTTTGTGCCCACATATCAGTCCTTAGTAAATGGAATTTTTAATACAGGATATAAAACTATATATGTAATTCAATCTCCAATAATAACTGAACTTGAAAAAACTTGGTATAGAATTCTTTTTGCTTGTTTTAAAAATACTTAAATTGATAAAAGCAATTTAAGTATACTCATTTTACTTTAAATATATAATCTTCCTATTGAATATAATAATTCGGAGAAACTTTGTATAGATGCGTTATAAAAACAAAAAACAATCGAATAATCCGTTTTAAGTATAATCATTAACCGGTGTTTGTCTAAATGAAAGTTTTGTTTTGCTCGCCAGCAATCAATGCATTGGGGGAAACTTATACAATTGCTAATTTTGCATTAGAGTTAATGAATAAAGGTCATGAATGTTATTTTTTAGCCCCATTATTAGGTAAACGGTATTTATTAACATTTGGTTTTAGCGAGCATTTAATTTTAGTTTTAAAAGGATCGATTAAAGAAGATAAAGAACTACTAAAAAATAATAAAGTAATATTTGATGCTTTTTTAGACAAAGTATCTCCTGACTTTGTTATAGTTGCTGATTGGCATGAATTTAAACCAAACGGGAATTCAAATAATAATTCATATAATATTCATTGGTTTAATGACAAAATAAAGTTAGGAACATTTGATCATTTTGGCTTTGCTCCAAAGGGTATTAAACTTGATCTGTTTATTAATGGATACAAAACTGACAAATTAATTCCGCCAACAAATCAGTTTTCATTTATCATTCGTCCCTGCCCTCACCATAACAATCTTAAAAAGAACGAAGATAAAATCTTTTATTGGGCTATTATAAAAGATAAATTTGATTATTCAACTACGCATAAAGAGGGATTTAGAAAATATTCCGATTCACATAATATTCAAATTTTTCATCCCATAGGTCTTTGGCAGGAAAGAGCAATTGATAAGATATTCTTAAACTCAAAAATTAATAAAGATTATTATGCGGATATTTTTTTACCAATTATGTTTAATTATTTAACTGACTTAAACGAAGAAATATCTTATATAGTTATTTCAGGAAAGGTAAAACAAGAAACTAAAACAAAGTATCGCAATATAAACATTACATGGAAACCACCAATAGGCAACAGTGAATTTATGCAACATTTATTTGCATCAGATATACTAATTACTGATAATTTAATGAGTTCCAATATAGGAAAAGCAGCATACGGCAATGTTATTCCCATTGTATTCACTAACTCCATGACGTTTGACAAAAAAAATAATTTGCATTGCAATTTTGAATTAACAGATAATATACGAGAAAAGATTTCGGTTTTAGTTGATCATAAATTACTATTCCCGTATAAGGCTTTTCCGATGGGATTGAATGAAATCGAAGAAATGTATGATAACAACCCCTTTACATCATGTTTTATAATGTTAGAGTTATTTGATGAAGTATCTTCAAAAGAACTATTTTACAAGTTAATCAAAGAAAAGAGCCTTTCGGAAGAAATTCAATCAAAGCAAAAGCAATATGTTGAGTTTAATAAAAAGTTATTAACAGCCGAAGAAATTTTAATGCAACTTTAAAAATTGGGTATGAATGTTTTATTATGCTCTACTGGGATAAATTCCTTAGGAGAAACATTTACGCTGGCATTGTTTGGAAAAGAATTAATGGGATTTGGACATCATTGTTTTTTTATTGCACCAAAGCTAGGAAAAGATTATCTATTAACGTTTGGTTTTAGAGAAGATCAAATCCTCGTTTTGTCAAACGATAGTAAAACAAATAATTGCTTTGATTCTGACACTAATAAGAATATACTACAGCAATTTGCTAAGAAAATATCCCCAAAATACATTATTGTGGCTGATTGGCATCACTATAAAGAGGATGGCTATTCTAATAACAATACTTATTCGATTCATTGGTTTGATAAGAATATACCAATGGGAACATTTGATCATGTCGGATTTGCCCCTGAAGGTAAAATTGTAAAACAGGATGAAATAGCACAAGCTATTGAATTAAAAACAAAAAGAGATTTTCAAGAAAAAGAGTTTCCTCCTATGCATGATAGATTTTCTTTTATTATCCGTCCCTGCCCACATCACGATAACACCAAACAATTTGATAAAAATATTTTTTACTGGGGAATTTATAAAGATAAACTTGAAAAAAACGTAAATAATATAACTCAAATTCGCAATAAATATGGATTAAATGAAAATTCAAAACTAATATTTCATGCAATCGGTTTATGGCAAGAGCGTGTAATTGACAGACTCTTCGAAGAATTAAATGTCAACTATAATTATTATGAAGAAACCTTTTTCCCAATTTTATTACACTATTTGTCTAAAGTAGATGAAAATTTTACATATATAAGTTTATCAGGGAAAACAAAAGTTGAAAACGTTATAAATACAAAAAATATAAAGTTCATAAAAATCCCTCCCCTAAAGCACGAAGAGTTTATGCAACATCTTCTTGCGTGCGATTTATTTTTGACCGATAATTTAATGAGTTCGAATTTAGGAAAAGCCGTATTCTCGAACATTCTTTCTGTTGTATTTAAAAATAGCACAACTAATGTAAATGGCAAAATTAGATCACCATTTAAAATTTCTAATTTCATAACAGATAAAATAAAAACACTAATTGAAAATGATCTTTTCTTTCCATATCGATCATTTCCAATAGGTTTATGTGAATTAGAAGAAATGTATACAAATAACGGTTTCGCTGATTGCTTTGTCGAAACAGAGTTTTTTGATGAAGAAAGTAATATTGAACTTTTCAGAAATTTATTTTCAAATACTGGATCGTTTCAAAAAATATTTGAAAATCAGGATAAATACATTTACAATAATAAAAACCTGCTCTCTTCAGAAGAAATTTTAAATCACATTTAATTTTTATACTAATACAATTATATTATGGAAAACCTTGACTTTGGAGTGATACTTGCCGCTGGTAGTGGAAGTAGATTGTACCCCTTAACTAAGTTTTTCCCAAAAATAACTCTGCCAATCTTTGATAAGCCACTTATCGTGCATCATTTTGAGATTTTGCATTCAATTGGCATTAAGAAGGTTTATATAGTCGTTTCTGGTAATAATCATGGTATGATTACCGAAGTTTTGAAAAAAACTAATCACGCCGATATTGATTATGATTTTATAAACCAAGATTATTTAGGAGGAACAGGCCATGCGCTTTGGTTATTAAAAAACCAATTAGAGAACTCAAGATTTATCCTATTGCTAGGGGATGAATATTATAATGATATTACTTCGTTTAAAAAAATTAGGGAATGTGAAGATGAAAACATTCTGGGAATAGTCGAATATGATGACGTTGAAACTATTATGTCTGGCTGTAACGTAATAATTAACAACAACTACATTACTAGGTTAAAGGAAAAACCAAAGGAAAATGAAATTGAGGGTAAATGGTGTTGGGATGGTTCTGTGGTGTTAAACCCTATAATCTTTGAAGTCCTTGATGAAATGATCAAATCTAATCATAAGGAAAAAGGTGAATTATGTATCGTAAAAGCAATGCAAATAATGCTTGATAGGAATATCCCTATTTCAACAATAAAGAAGACATGCGCCAATATCAATATTACCAGCGATATTGATTTGTTAAAGGCGAATTTCATTGAATGTACCAAAAAGTATGACAGTACTCATATATTGGATATTTTAAAAAAGACCATTAAGACTCATTAGTAATCATAAATATGATCTTTAATAACATCAAAATTAAATTATTCTTAAAGTTTTATACCTTTTTAAAACCGTATAAGGCAGCACTTATATTTATATTGTTATTATCCTTAATAACAATTGCTATCAATATTTTAAATCCATATTTATTAAAAATACTTGTGGATGATGCGTTGATGCAAAAGAATAAACAACTATTAGTTAAACTCTTGATCCTGATGGTTGCCTTAGGCTTTTTTTCTACAGGAATTGAATTTCTTAGCACTTATTTTAACGGACTCATAACCGGAAAAATAATGATCAATATAAGGAAATCCATATTTACACATATTATTTATTTACCACAGAGTTTTTTCTTGAAAAATAAAATTGGTGATATTGTTCAAAGAGCAAATAATGAGGTTGATAATTTACGCGACTTTATCACTAACAGCTTATTAAGGGTGATAAAGGATTTTATCATGATTATTGGTTATACGAGTGCCTTATGCTGGTTAAATGCACGATTATTTCTGCTTATAAGTATAACGCTTCCATTAACCATTGTTACTTTACGTTACTTTCAACCTCGAATTAAAAAGACACTTGAACAAATTAGGAGAAAAGATTCAGAAATACTTGGCTTTTTTATAGAAAGGTTTAATAGCATTAAATTGATTCAGGCATTTAATATTTATGAGGAGGAAAATAATAAACTTCAATCACAACTAACTTCCAGATTTGATCTTGGAATGAGGAGGATTAAACTAATAGCTTTTAATTCTGCCATCATGGGATTAGTATTTTCTACTGTTGTGATTATTTTATTTTCGTATGGAGGATATTTAATAATAAACAATCTGCTTACAATTGGTTCACTACTGGCTTTTTTAAGCTATTTACTAAATATTATGTCCCCTGTAAAAGATTTACAAAATCTATACATGGATGTGATCCGAGTTTCGGTTTCAATGGAAAGGATTAATGAAATACTTGCAACAGAAACAATCCAAAAAAAAACAGATTCAGTCTGTCCTTTTGAATTCAAGGATAAAATCCATTTTGATCAGGTAAGTTTCAACTATAATGAATCAAATATTATCAAGAATTTAAATGTTTCATTTATAAAAGGGAAAACTTATGCAATTGTTGGTAATAATGGTAGCGGTAAATCAACTTTAGTTAATTTGCTGTTGCGATTTTTTGACCCCTTAGAAGGTAGTATTTACATTGACACGGTACCCATACAAAAGTTTGACATCTTTCAGCTCAGAGAAAAAATCTGCTATATTTCTCAGGAAAACTATCTCTTTAATGATTCAATCTTTGAAAATATTAGAGTTGGAAAAATAAATTGTTCCGAGGAAGAACTTATAGAGGCCACAAAAAAAGTAAATATATACAGTCTTATTACTTCATTGGATGAAGAGTTTAAATCACGTGTTGGCGATCAAGGAACAAAATTGTCAGGCGGTGAAAAACAAAGAATTGCACTAGCCCGAGCGTTCATTAAAAATGCTGATATAATTATTCTTGACGAAGCTTTTGCATCACTTGACTCGGAAAGTGAAAAAGAAATACTTGTCACTTTAAAGGAGAAGAAAAAAGATGTTACTATCATAATTATTAGTCATAGGGCTAGTACAATTAAAGAAGTTGATGAGGTTGTTTATATAAACAACGGAACTGTTGTTGAGCAAGGAAAACACGAAGAATTAATGTTAAAAAAAGGATATTACTGGAATTTATTTAAAGAACAAATGGAAATTTCATTAGTATAAAACAATTGTTTATGAATGTTTTAATTTTAGTAGCTCCAGAAGAATCGTCCTTTTATATGGGGAAAAATCTACCTCCATTGGCGGTTGGAGTTTTGCAAGGTTATTTTCGATCAAAAAACCACAATGTAAAATCCTATGATCTCAGTATTCCTTTCAAGGAAATGAAACATAAAAAATCCTATAGCTATCGCAAATGGATTGCTCTTTTTAAAAAGGATTCTGTTTTCGAATTAATTAATAACTCTCATTTAGAACCAATTGAAGATTTGGTTGGTGAATTATTTCAAAACATAGACTTTACTAATATTAATTTTGTTGGGATTTCAACAGGAAGTGGAGTTTCACTTTTCGAACTCCATTTTTCTTTACTTATAGGTAAATATATTCAATGTAAGTATAATCTACCGGTTGTTTTTGGCGGAATAAATATTTCTCATATATTCAGTTTTAAAACTGCTTTTAAGGAATTATGGGAATTGATTTCAAATAATTTTAAATATATTTTTGTTGGCTCAGGTGAATCTTCATTTGAGAAATTGGTAAGTGCCTATGCTAGTGGTAATGCAGGCGAAATATATTTGACACTCGAAGGTGCTGTATATTATAAAGAAGGCAATGTTTACGCTAATAAGCAGGCTTATCCATCCTTTATTTGTCCAGACTTTGATGGCTTTTCTCTTTCATATTATACATCATATTTTAATCCTGAAAACTTAGAAGAAAATATAATTCAATATTTTGGATGGCCATTCCCTTATAACAACTTTGCAAAAGATGTGAATAAGATTAAATATCAAAAACATGATATGAAAGAAGTGTTTTTACCCTACTATTTTAATCACCATTGTCCATATAATTGTGCATTTTGTAGTCAAAGCGATAAAAACAAACTCTCCCCTTGTTCCAAAGATTCGGAAACAGTATTAAAAGATATTGAATGCTTAGTTTCAAAATATAAAACAAAATACATTCATTTTGTAAACAATACATTTAATTACACCCCTTCGTTTGTTAGGGGATTTTGTGAAGGAATAATAAAAAGAAATATAGAAATCTACTGGAGCGACTGTGCCCGTGTCAATAACTTAACAAAAGAACTACTAGAGCTGATGTATAAAGCTGGTTGTCGCAAACTTGTTTTTGGTTTTGAAACTGGAAGTAAAAAACTACAGAAATATATTAATAAAAAGTTAGATATTGATCAACTATATAAAGTTCTTACATTATGTCATGAAATAGGTATCATGTGTGATTTGGAGGTTATTATTGGATTCCCTTATGAAACAGAGGATGACTTTATGGATACATATAATTTTCTTGATCAAAACAGAGAATATATAAATTATTTTTATTTAAATAGATATTTTGTTGTACCCGAATCATTAATGGGTACTTATCCAGAAAACTACAATATCGAGTTGTTTGAAGTTCAGGACTATAATATAATATTGAATAAAAACAAAAACTTATTTTTGAGAAGGTATAACTATAGTACTGGGGATGATATAGAATTGTCGAATCTTCATATTTATTCATTTAATGAAATTAATGGCCGTACTTGGAATGAGATTAATTCTGATATCAATGCAAGATTTGAAAAAATATACTCTTTACAACAATCATTTAAATCCTTTATTGATTCATCTAAATATATATCCTAAGTTACCTAAATTAATTTTATTGAAGCAGAAATTATTTCGATTCAAATAAATTTTTGAATAATTGATCAGTTGAGATGGTTAAAAATATTTTAATAATCTTGGTTCCGGAAGAACTTGGGTTATTTTATGGAAAAAATATCCCTCCTATGGAACTTGGGATTTTGAAATCATATCTAGAAAATAACAATAATAACAATGTAAGTATTTTAGATTTGTATTGCGATTTTGATGTTAATAATATAAAACTCGAAAAAGGTAATTTTTTTCTTGACCTACTTAACAAGGAGTTTGTTATTGACCAATTGAATGCAAATAGTCTGAATGAAGAACTTGAAAATAATTTTGAGCCATTTTTAAATAAAACTGATATTCACAAAATTGATGCAATTGGAATATCAATAGGTTCCGGTATTTCTTTTTTTGAAATCCACTTCGCCTTCTTATTGGCTAAATATATACAATTAAAATACGACAAGCCCATTATTTTTGGAGGAATTAATCTTAAATATATTTACATGTTTAATGATTTATTTTCAGAATTATGGAAATCGTTACGTAAAAATTTTACTTTTTTTATTAAGGGACCGGGAGAAGTATCTTTAGCAAAATTGTTAAATGCATTAGGTGATGAAGATATGTATGAAGTTTATAAAAATCTTGAAGGTGCTATTTATTGGGAGGATGATAAGTTAATTGCCAATTCTGAAGCCAAACCAACATTCACACTCCCAGATTTCACTGGTTTAAATTTAATTTCATACACAACCACAATAGATACATTAAATCATCAAAATAATATTAAAAATTATTTTTGGTACCCTTCCCCTTTTGGAATTAAGGCATCTAATCGGTTAAAGGCTACATCACAAAACAAGGAGGATATCTTATTCTTACCTTACGTGTTTAACTTTTATTGCCCTTATAATTGCGCATTTTGTGAGCAAAGCGAAGAAATAAAAAGCAAGCCTTACTCCAAACCGGCACAACAAGTTATTTTGGATATTAAACATTTAATGAATACTTACAATTCACAATACTTTTATTTTTTTAATAACACTTTTAATTATAGTAAACAGTTTGTAATTGAATTTTGTAATTCTGTAATAGAGCAAAAATTAGAATTTTATTGGAGCGATTGTGCTCGTGTTAATGGTTTAAGCAAAGAATTACTTGAATTAATGTATAGGGCTGGTTGCAGAAAACTAATTTTTGGGTTTGAAACAGGCAGTTTTAAACTTTTAAAATATATAAACAAACAAATAAATATAGACGATTTAGTATGCGTGCTTAATTGGTGTAAAGAAATAGGTATTGCAGCAGATCTTGAGGTTATTGTTGGTTTTCCTTATGAGTTTGAAGATGAGTTTTATGATACATATAATTTTCTGGAAAAAAACAAAAATATTATAAATATTTTTCATTTGAATAGATATTTTGTAGTTCCGAATACCTTAATGTGGGTTTATCCTCAAAAATATAAAATTGATCTAAAGATTGTTACAAGTTATGATGAAATACTGGATAGAAATAGGCAGGTTATCCTAAATAATCTTAACCACAATTGGGTAAATGATGATGGTCAAAACAATTTTCATATTTATTCATTTGACGAAACGCAAGGAAGGAACTATGAAGATATTTCAATACAAACAAGAAAAAAATATCAAAAACTTAAAAACCTTCAAATTAGCTTTCCGCTATTTAAAGAAGCTGTTTCAAATTATTCACTATGAAGTTGAGAATTCTATTTGCTCCATTGAGTATCTATTTTTCACATATCTCCCGATGTTTGTGTATTGCAGAAGCTTTAAGATCTAAACATGATGTTCATTTTATTGCATGTAATAGATATTTAAGCATCATACAAAAAGAAGGTTATAATGTATTGCCAGTAATCTCAAGTGATTTTGACAAACAGACTATTTTTGGAGCTCCCGAAGACTATCAAATGAAATTTAATAGTCATTTAAGTAGGGTTAGATATAATTTTAAAGAAATGATTAAAGATGATTTTGATGCAATAAAAAAAATAAAACCTGATATTGTTGTTTATGATGGTAGAGCAACAACCCATCTTGTTGCTGAGTATTTAAAAATTCCCTCTATCGAAATACGAAACCATATGGGAATAAGGACAAAAAATGAAATAGAAACACTACAAAATAAGGGAAATATTGAGGTTAACATAAAGGATCTTGAAGATTCATATAAAGAGATAATGTCGGCATTAAAAACTCTACCAAACATAAATCTACTAAATTTTTTAAGTAACTATAAATTTTCACCTGTGATAATACCAGGAATTCAGGAGTTTGAATTAGAAAATAGTACAAATTGTTTCTCTGACAGATTACATTCTTTTGTTGGCCCTTTAATATGGAATGGATGGGAAAAGTGGGAATCTGTGCAACATGTTCAAAATGGGAGAAAAGTTGTACTAGTGACTTTAGGCAGTACATTTCCTTTCAAACATTTAATCGATGTGTTGCTTAATGTATTAAATAACAAGTTGTATTATATATTTAACATCGGCGATAATTTCTCATTAGAAATCAATAAAGAAAAATATCCTAATTGTGAATTCCACAAATATTTGAATTTAGAAGAAACGTTAAAATATGTTGATTTTGTTGTACACCACGGAGGGCATGGAACAACGATGCAAGTTTTAAAAGCAGGAAAACCAAGTGTTATAATTCCTTTCAACGGGGATCATATGGAAATTTCAAGTCAAATTGAAAAACTAAAATTAGGTGTTCGTATTAAAAAGTATCCGGATGAGATTACTGAGTTTGATATAAAAAAAGCCTTTGATGAAATATCAAAAGATATTTATAAATTCAATGTAAAGAAAATAGCGGATAAAATAGAAATGGAATCAAATCCAGCTACTAAAGCGGTCGAATTTATTGAACAATGTTATTCTTATAAGACAATAGGATAAATATCGTTTAAATATAACGTTTAAAAAAATCAATATGAAAACATTTAGTAAAATATCTTTAATTTTCATTGTCCTTTTTTCTCTTTCATGCAATTCAGGAAAAGTTGATGAAAATGAAGTTCTCAATAAAATTATGAATCTGTGTGGAGAAAAAGAAACGGTACAAAAAATTAAGGATCAAAAGCAAGTTTGGTCTATTCATGATAGCAAAGGGAATAATTTAAAATGTTTCTATTTTTATAAACGTCCAAATAAATTTAAAATGCAAATTATTACGATGGATGGAAATCCTCTTCTCCTTACTATTTATGATGGAAACAAAGGAATTAACAAAATTTTTGGTGAAACCCATATTATGACTCAAACGGAATTAAATGAGTATAGAATTACAATTTTAACATGGCTAGATAAATTCTCTGTTTATCAAAAAAAAGATTTTAATTTCATAAAGAATATTAAGGATGATGATAAAGAATATTTGGTTTTTGATGTTACAGATGAGTTTAAGCAGAAACATCGAATTTATGTAAATTCCGAAACAAAAACCATAGATATTATTGAAGAAAGCCATATCGATATTATATCTAAGCAGCCTTCGGCTCGTAAAATAGTAACAAAATCATATACCAAAATAGAAAATGTAACTTATCCGCAAGAAGTAGTTGTTCAAGATGTAAATGAGAGCAATCAAGTGGCAAACAATGCCAGATTTCTGAAACTTGAATCTGTTTTTAATAACATAAATATTGAAGATAGTGAATTTGATATAGATGCGATTATCAAGGAAGATACTAAGTAGTTTATTGTTAGTTGATTATGTTTTTCATTTATAGGTGGATTAATAAATATCACCAACCTATTATTTACCAATCAATTATTTTAATTCCATATGTTTAAAAAATCAAGCCTAGATCCAGAAAAGACTGATATATTACTTCAAAATATAAAGCCTGATTTACGTCTTTTATTGTTGTTCACAAATCAGAAATGTAATGCAAGATGCAATTTCTGCCATATTTGGGGAGAAAAAGGGTGGGCTCTGAACAACTCAGGAGAACAGTCTTTAGAAGAGATTGAACTTAGTGTTATCACTAAATTTGTCAACGATGCAATAAAAATTAACAAAAAACAATTTTGGGTAATGCTAACCGGTGGGGAACCAACTCTATACAAAAATTTCGAGCCCCTTGTTCAATTTTTAAAAAATAATAATCTTCCTATAATTTTGCTAACGAATGGTTCTCGATTGGTTAAGCAATCCAAATTCATTGTTGAAAATCAAATTAATGTTATTTCGATTTCATTAGACGGACCTCCTTTAATTCACGATTCTATTCGGAGTATTAATGGGTTATACAATAGTGTTTGTGATGGAATTGAAATAATTATTAAAGAAAAAAAGAGAAGAAGAAGTCATTATCCAATGCTTTTTCTTAATTGCGTAATTTCTGATTATAACAGTGCTTATATGAAAGAATTTATTAGTCAATTGAAAATACAATTTGCAGAAAGAGGTATTAAACTAGGTTTTAACCTCGAATCTATGAAAGAATTCAATGAAGTAGTGATGCGATTTGAGCCAATGCTACACACAACAGAAGAGCAGGTTGTCAAGTATAAAGAAGAGATGAAAAAATATTTTAATACCGAATTATCGTCAACACCATTTAGTTTTGTTCATGATAATAGCGGCATTGAAATAAAATCTGTTAAAAATTTCTTAGAATCTTTATGGGGTGAAGATGGGGCTAATTTCAACGAATTTGTTGAAGTCGATGAGTATTTTCAAAATATCCATAACACTTTTGGACACAAGAGATGTTTTGCGCCATGGCATGGCATGATTGTTAGGCCTAATGGAGATGTTTATTTTTGTCCCGACTTTAAGGAATATAAAATTGGAAACATTACTCAATCAAATTTTGATGAAATTTGGAATGGTGACAAAGCAAATAAATTTCGAGAAGTGCTAAAAACTCGATTACTATCATTGTGCAATAGATGTGGCGGGCTATATACTGATTATAATTCATTAGATTTAAATTGTTAAATCTAATAAAATTCATATACGCTTTTAAATTATCAGAACTAATTTAACACATGCATATGTTTAACAAAAATTATAATTATTAATTAACGTGAGTTCGATATAAGAAATGTGATAATATATTAACTTTCATAGACATATAATTATTTAGTACCATGATGGAAGGTTGGAATAATGGAACTGGAGCGAAGCGGAACTCGACGAAGTCAAAACAAGAGGTTAGATTTTTGCTTGTATTTTCCACTATTCCATTGATTCAAATAAAACAAATCGATTGATATATAGGTTTATACATTGTTTTTTACATCGAACTGACGTTAATTACATTAACTTTTGTTTATCACACAATGATAGGCTCAAATATGCAGAAGAAATAAAAATTGCGTTAAAAGAAAGTTATACAATTCTATCTATAGTGGAAAATAAAGGAGTCATGTAGAATTTCTTGGCATAAAACAATGCCTTGTTTAAGTTGCAATTCGATTTTAATATTTTCTATTTTTTTTGATGTATGGAAATTATCAGGAACAAAAGCGGGCATAAAATTTAATTTGCGGATTACAATGGACAATGAGTTACAATTAAAAGTAAAAGAATTTATTTTGGATAAAACTTTTGCTGACAAATCAAAAATAAATAACGAAACTTTAATTTTTAGAGAAGGGTATCTCGATTCGATGGGTTTTACTTTCTTAATTTCTTTTTTGGAAAAAGAATTCGCTATTTCATTACAAGATCGTGACTTAATTGAGGAAAATTTTGAATCCATTAATGCAATAACAAGTTTTGTTTTAAAAAAGAAACTTTCTTAAAAATAATATGTGTGGGATTGTTGGCATACTAAATTATAAGCAGGAAAACTTTGTTTCGGTTAAATTGCTTGAATGTATGCTTGATGTTATAAATCACAGAGGTCCTGATGAGAGGGGTATTTATCTAAACAAAAATTTAGGATTAGGGAATGTTCGGTTAAGTATTCTCGATTTAGAAACGGGGCAACAACCGCAGAGCGATTCTTCACAAAACTATTGGATTGTATTTAATGGTGAAATATTTAATTATTATGAAATTAAGAATGAATTACAAAATCATGGTTATTCATTTATAACACAAAGTGATACAGAGGTTATTGTAGCGGCCTATTCTATTTGGGGGTTAAATTTCCTTTCCAAATTGAATGGGCAATTTTCTTTTGCAATATGGGATAAAAAAAAACAGGAATTATTATTGGCAAGGGATAGAGTTGGTATTTGTCCGCTTTTCTATACTGAAAATAATGGATCATTTATCTTTGGCTCAGAAATCAAAGCAATACTTCAACACCCGGAAATTGTTCCAAAGCTCTCAATAACTTCTCTGTGTCAGATATTTACTTGCTGGTCAACGTTAAATTCTGCTACACTCTTAAATGATATTAAGGAGGTTCCTCCGGGTCACTATCTTAAAATAGGCAATGGAGAAGTTCAATTAGAATCTTACTGGAAACTTGATTTTTCAGAGGATTTTGGATCTAAAAAAATCAATATTCGCGATGCTGGTGAAAAACTCAAGCAGATACTTACCGATTCAGTAAGGATAAGATTAAATGCCGATGTTCCAGTCGCCGCTTATTTAAGTGGAGGGATTGATTCAACGGCTATTACAGCCTTGATAAATAAAATTGCTCCAGGTATACTAAATACTTTTTCTGTTGGATTTTCGGATCAAGAATTTGATGAAACAGTTTATCAACAAGAGGTTAGTACGTTTTTTCACACTAATCACAAAAGTCTAAAATGCACTAATGAAGAAATTGCAGATGTTTTTCCACAAGTAGTTTGGCATTCCGAAAATCCAATGTTACGCTCGGCTCCAGCGCCAATGTATAATCTTTCAAAGTTTGTAAGACAAAATAATATTAAAGTTGTTCTGACAGGAGAAGGTGCCGATGAGATGCTTGCAGGTTATGACATTTTCAAGGAAATGGCAATTCGGCGTTTTTGGGCATGTGAACCTAATTCAAAGTATAGATCATTATTATTGAAAAAACTCTATCCATACATTCCACAAATTAAAGATGCTAATATACATACATTAAAATTTTTTTATGGATTCAAATTAGAAGATGTCAAATTACCTTATTATTCGCATATCATGAGGTGGAATAATGGAAAGCACCTTCTAAAATATCTACACCCCTTACACAATAATATTGTATCAAATTTTGACCCTTTTACTTGCTGGATAAAACATAAACCTCATAATTTTGATAATTGGAACAATCTGGGGAAAGCACAATACATTGAATCTACCACATTTATGTCGGGCTATCTTCTGTCTACACAAAGTGATAGAATGACTATGGCAAATTCGGTGGAGGGGCGTTACCCTTTTTTGGATCATCGATTAATTGAATTTGCATGTCAATTACCTGAAAACTTCAAGATGTCAGGATTAAATGAGAAATATATCCTAAAAAAAATCATGGTAAATGAAATTCCTCATTCAGTACTTAATCGAAAAAAGCAAGCATACAGAGCACCTATAAGAAATAGTTTTTTTGGAAAAAAAAATATAGATTATATAGAATCACTTACTAATGCTCAAACCATCTCAAATCATGGAGTTTTTAATCCATTATTAACAACAAAACTTTTTGAGAAAGCAAGAAGTAATGAAAATATGACAGAAATAGACAATATGGCTATTTGTGCTATTATTTCCACACAATTATTTTTACAAATGTTCGTAACAAAACAATTTCCGCTTTCAGATACGAAAGTAAGAAGCAGTTTACGTCTTATCGAAGAAGTCTAACCCAAGGTTTTATATAAAACTATGAATACTTTTAACAAGGAAATTCTCAGATTTAACGATCCAGAAAAAGCAGCAAATAATATTGTACAAAAAATACAGCATACTGTTCTTGAAACCTTAAAACGAAACGGTGGCGTTATTGGTATAAGTGGAGGAATAGACTCTTCTGTAACCCTTGCTTTGGCAGTAAAAGCACTAGGATCAAAAAATATTTTAGGATTAATCCTTCCCGAAAAAGATTCTAATCCAGAAAGTAAACAATTAGCCTTAAAATTATCTGATGCATTTGGAGTACAGACAATTGAAGAAGATATCACTCAAGCACTGGAGGGTTTTGGCTGTTATCGCAGAAGAGATGAAGCTGTTAGAAGCATATTCCCGGAATATGATCCATGTTACTATAAAATGAAAATTGGTATTAATCAAACAGGATTAAATCAGAACTTACCGCCAGTTTTTTCATTAACAATAATCGATCCTGCAGGTCAAAATAAAAGTAAAATTTTACCCGCCAAAGAATATCTGCAAATTGTTGCTGCATCAAACTTTAAACAACGTTGCAGAATGGCAATGCTTTATTATTATGCAGAACAAAAATACTATGCAGTTATAGGCACTCCCAACAAACATGAAGTGAACCAAGGTTTTTTTGTAAAATATGGAGATGGAGGTGCAGATGTTATGCCGATAGGTCATCTTTATAAAAATCAGGTTTATCAAATAGCTGAATTCTTAGGAATACCCAAAGAAATTATTGAACGGACTCCTACAACTGATACTTATACTGCGGAACAAACTCAAGAAGAGTTTTTCTATCAATTACCTTTTGATGAAATGGATTTAATTTGGTATGGATATGAGAATAAAATTGAGCCTGAAATTGTAGGGAAAACTCTTAATAAATCTGAGCGAGAAATTAAGATCATATACTCTAATTTTGAGAGAAAGCAAAAAACGACAGAATACCTAAGAACTCCACCCATTATATAGTATTATAATTACATAATAATTCAGCGATGAATTTTTTCGATTATTTATTTGAACAAACTAAAGAGTTAGAAAAAAATTTGTTACTCCGAAAATCGGAGCAGGCTTCGTATCATGAAATCCACGTAACTAGTTTGTTTTTAGCTCAACATATCCAAGAGACAATTGGTAGCAGAAATAATATTTTAATAATTTCTGCTAATTCCCTATTTTTTATTACTGCTTATCTTGCGATTATAAAATCAAATAATATTTGCATCCCTCTTAATCCTGAGATTGAGGAGGGGACTCTAAAATATATTTTAAAAGAATGTAATCCTAAACTTATATTTACTCCTTATGCCCATAACCAAACATTGATTGACGCTAAATGGAAAATAGTTGATGAAAAGGCGTTGAAAGAAATAGTTAATCAAAAAGCGGAGATCAAATTATTAGAATCTGATTTTGATTCAAACAACATTGCAGAGATTATTTTCACATCTGGCACAACGGGAACGCCAAAAGGTGTAATGCTAACACACAAGAATTTAATAGCTAATACAAATTCAATTATTTCATATCTGGAGTTAAGTGAAAAGGATACAATGCTGGTTGTTTTGCCTTTCAATTATTGTTATGGACTTTCGTTATTGCATACTCACATAAGAGTTGGCGGTTCTCTTGTATTAAACAACTCATTTATGTTTCTCGGGACCGTCATTAATAATCTCAAAGAATACAAATGCACAGGATTTGCAGGCGTACCCACTCATTTTCAGATACTCTTACGAAAAACAAAGGATTTCAAGAATACAGATTTCCCGAACCTTAAATATGTGACCCAGGCTGGTGGAAAATTACATGATGCATTTATTCTGGAGTTTATTGAGACTTTCCCAAAAATAAAATTTTATGTGATGTATGGTCAGACTGAGGCTACTGCACGATTATCTTTTCTACCTCCGCATTTAATTCGAAAAAAGATAGGTTCAATAGGCAAAGGAATTCCTGGGGTTGACCTTAATGTAATTGACTCTTTTGATAATCAAGTAAAAACGGGCGAAGTAGGTGAATTAGTTGCAAGAGGCGAAAATATTATGTTGGGTTATTATAATGATGAAAAGACAACTAAAGAAACCATTCGTAACAACTGGTTGCGAACTGGAGATTTAGGTGTAATTGATGATGAAGGGTTTATTTATATTACAGGAAGAAGAAAAGAGATATTAAAGATTCGGGGAAACAGGATAAGTCCTAAAGAAATAGAAGGGGTTATTTTGCAAATAGAAAATGTTATTGACTGCATAATTTCGGAAACAATGGATGATACCGTTGGCGAAACTATTAAAGCTGAAATTATTGTTAATAATGATAGTGGAATAACTTCAGACTTTATTCAAGAGTACTGCTCCAAGGAATTAGAATCCTTTAAAATTCCAAGAGTTATTGAAATTAAAAAAACATTTAAGTTAAATGCTTCTGGTAAAAAATATAATTAAAGTTTATGGATTTTTATAGTATCGAGTTTTTTTTGTTTTTTATTGTTACACTCTGCTTATATTACTTTTTACATTCGAAAACTCGAAATATTTTGCTTTTTGTAGCAAGTTCGTTTTTTATTTTATTTGTTTCTGCTTGGTTTCTAACCTATGTTCTAGCTTATATTCTAATTAATTATTTAATTATATGTTTATTAGATGGATATGAACCTAATCCAAAATTAAGGAAAATTATCTGCAACACTGGAATTATTCTTAATATTTTACCTTTGGTTTTCTTTAAATATCTCAGTTTTATTATTACTGGATTATTATCTTTTTTCAATTTTTTTGGCTTCTCTAACAACTTCCATACAAATAACATTTTAATTCCTATAGGTATTTCTTATTATACATTTCAAGGAATTGGCTATATTCTTCAAGTGTATAGAGAACATGAAAAAGCAGAACGAAACATTTTCATATTTTCAAATTATTTTCTTTTTTTCCCAAAATTCCTTTCAGGACCAATTGAATTATCCAAAACATTTATTCCCCAACTAAAATCTGTCCAAAATTTTAAATGGGAGAATATACAAGAAGGTGTTCAATTAATATTATGGGGAGCTTTTAAGAAATTAGTAATTGCCGATCGATTATATGTAATAATCAACAGCGCTTACCCAAATATTGGTCAATATAGTGGTAATACCCTATTTGTAACGTTCTTATTGCAACCTCTTCTTTTATATTGTAACTTCTCTGGATATACTGATATTGCTTTAGGGGTTGGCAGAACATTTGGATTTAAACTTACCGATAATTTTAATCGTCCTTTTTTCTCACCTAGTGTAACACAATTCTGGCGCCGATGGCATATATCACTTTCTAATTGGTGTAATGAATTTATATTTAAGCGATTATCATTCAAGATGCGAAAATGGGGCAGTTGGTCGGGCTTTTTTGCAGTTTTTATTACCTTTCTTGTAATTGGCATCTGGCATGGAGCAAGTTGGAAATTTGTTGTTCTCGGTTTGTTGCAAGGAATAGCTATAAATTATGAATTTTTTACAAAAAAATATCGGCTTCAAATTGCAAGTAAGTTTCCCTCGTATTTAGTTACTTCTTTTAGCTGTCTGGCTACTTACCTATTCTTTTGTTTATCATTGACATTTTTCTATGCAAATTCATTATCGGACGCTTTATACTTTATATCGAAACTATTCATAAATGTTAATTTTTCAACACTAACCCTTCCATTTATAACAGATATTGATAAGGTAATCATATTAATATCATTATTAATTGTTTTTGTTGTTGATTTTATACAAGAACAGGGGATAAAGGAAATAAAAGCATGGTGGGCATTTCCTGCAATTATAATTTTCTTGTTTTTTGTTTTATTGATTAATTTCGTAACGAGCGTAACGTCAACACCATTCATTTATACCTTGTTTTAGATAGGTTTTCCGAAGAATTAATTTTTTGAGTTCTTTAAAAGTCCTAAATTTAAAACCAATAATTGTTAGGTGGCTGTATTACAATAACTAATTCATGTAGAGTTAAGCAACATTTCAGTTTTATTGAGTTTTAACCTCAATTATTAATTTAAAAGTACTAGTTCGATACTTGAAAATAAGAACATGAATAAATCTAAATAATTACAAACTATGAGTAACGGTTTTTATAACAAAAACAAAACAAAAGTTAGAAAAATAATTATAGTGGTATTCATTATTATTATTGATCATATTTGTTCCATCTTTTTTATTCCTGAAAGTAGTTTTTACAACGACTTTAGAGTTCAACACTCATATTACCATCATTCATTATTACCTAATCAAAGTTGTAGAACTAATATTAATGTTCAAAATCAACTTAATGCTGGTATTCTGAATTTACCCTTTATTGCAGGTGAAGATTATGTTGTAAAAACAAACTCTCTAGGTTTTATCGATCACTCCGAACGAAATATTCCGCTTTCCACACAAAAAGACCGAATGTTATTCATCGGAGGATCTTATGTAGAGGGTTATGGTTGTACTTTCGATTCGTCTTTTGTAGGTCTTCTTTATAATAAATACGATCAAAACCAATATGAGATATTAAACGCAGGAGTAATAGCATATTCTCCTAAGCTTATTTATTTAAAAACAAAGTTTTTAATTGAAGTAACTAAATTAAAATTTAATAAATTAATTGTTTTTGCAAATACAGTTGAAATCTCAGATGAAATTATATACGAAAGTTTTGTCCCTAAAATCAGTAAAAATGATGCTGATTATAATTCACGCAAGAATAAGGCAATAAAGTACCTCCGAAAAAATTCTTTCTTATACTTCGCTCTTTCAGAAATTTATCGAGGAAGAAATTTTTTAAAAGATCCTACCAAACCATCCTCAACCTTGCCTCTTTGTGAAGATGTATGGCCTACTAAACAAGATTATATCAACCAAAGATTATATTGGGAAGATAGTGTAAATTATGAAAAATGGGGGAAAAAAGGATTTACTTTAGCACAAACCAACATTAGTTCTTTATTTGAATTATGCCGCAATTACAATATTGAAATGATTGTTGTAACCCATCCCTTACCCGAAGAGGTTCTTGAGCACCATATTGAATGTAAGTATGTTCAACTATGGGAAAATTATTGCAAGAAGTATAATGCCCAATTTATAAATCTGTATCCGGTCTTTATGAACAATTCACTTTCTCCAGAAGAAGTTGTAAACACTTATTATATTAAAGGAGACGGTCATTGGACTCACAAAGGTCATAAACTTGTGGCCGATTATCTTTATAACAATTTGAATATAAACTAAATAATTTATTTTATGAAAAATACAGATGTACAAAAACGCTGGGGAATTTTACTTGCGGCATTCTTTGTAAATTTGTTTCTTGGAGGTATTTATGCCTGGAGCGAAATTAAAATATCCTTAATAAAGGAATTGAATTGGAGTGCCGGATCAACTAAATTACCTTTTACCATAGCTTTAGTTATGTTTGTGGTATTAACCATCATTGGTGGTCGTCTACAGGATAAATATGGCCCTCGATATGTGGGTGTAATTGGCGGAATTTTATTTGGAATGGGCTTCATTCTTTCTGCATTTGCAGCAAATTACTTTATTATGTTATTAACTTTTGGAGTAATTTGTGGATCAGCAATGGGATTATGTTTCTCTACAACTATACCTAGTGTTATTAAATGGTTCCCTTTAAAGCAGAAGGGACTTGTTTTGGGTTTCGCTGTTTCTGGCCTGGGATTGGCTCCATTATACATGGACTTGTTAACAAACTATTTGCTGAAACTTTACGGAATACAAAATACATTTATCATTCTTGGAGTACTATCATCTATTTTCTTAGTAATATTTGCGTTTTTATTGACAAAACCTTCACCTGAAAACCTGTTTTCCGAAGAAAAACAGGTCGATTATAATTGGAAAACAATGCTTGGATCGAAATTTTTTTATGCTTTTTGGTCATTGCTTTTGCTATTTTCAGTTGCAAGTCTTTTAATTATTGGTTCTTTAGGAAGTATTGCTGACGCTCAAGCATCATGGAAAGCAGGATTTACCTTGGTTATTATTCTTGCAATATCTAATTTTATTGGGCGGGTGTTGAGTGGTTATTTTTACAATAAATTCGGTTTTAGCAAGGTTATTCTGACCATAATTTTCATCCAAATTGCTAATATATTGTTTTATTGGAGTTATACAACAGTTCCTCTCCTTGCTTTAGGAATTGCAATTACTGGGTTTTCTTATGGAGCACTCTTCACCCTGTTTCCATCATTAATGATCGATTCTTTTGGCTTAAAAAACTTTGGGCTAAATTTTGGGTTAGTCTATACGGCATGGGGAATAGCTAGTATTTTTGTTCCTATGTTTAGAAGTAATTTTATAGTTGCGACAGGAACCTTAAATATTCCTCATTTAATTGCAATCTTTCTTTTTGTAATTTGTATCAATATACTAATGAAATTAAAATCATTACAACCACTAAAATAAGCGAAGTGGAAAGAATAAATTATGTGTTTCCGCATGATAAAATCCTCAAAAGGTTCTTCGTTTTACTGAAAAAAATCAACTAGAAGTTTTGACAAGAATAATATGTAAAATAGAATAACAGTAATTCTGTTCGACTTACACGTAACAGGTCTTACCATTTAATGGCTTTCTTGTGTTTATAAACAGAGGAGGAAAGAGTTTGATATGAAAGAAATAAAATGCATATTGATTTTTGTTTTGTTTACTGCTTCAACTTACGCTCAAGTTAGAATATGTGGTAAGGTCTTTAATGAAACAGGAGAACCTTTAATTGGTGCAAACGTCTACGTTAAAGGTACGTATGATGGAGCCTCAACTGATTCTATAGGATATTTCAAATTCACTACTGATTCTACAGGTAAGCAATTATTGGCGGTTTCATTTCTGAGCTATAAGAACTTAGAAATTGAATTAGATTTATCTAAAAAAATAGAACCATTAACGATTACTTTGGTTGAATCAATGAAAGAATTAGATCCCGTTACGATTAATGTAGGTGCATTTGAAGCTGGCGATAAAAAGAGATCCGTTACACTTAAATTGCTTGATATTACCACAACACCGAGTGCTTTAGGGGACGTATTTGGAGCGTTATCGTCTTTTCCAGGTTCTCAGATTGTTGGTGACAAAGGAGGGCTATATGTTCGAGGAGGTGAAGGTTACGAAACAAAAACCTATATAGATGGATTACAGGCTACAAATCCATATTTTTCAAGTTTACCAGACCTACCAAGTCGTGGACGTTTTTCTCCTACTTTATTTTCTGGTACAGTATACGCCACGGGTGGTTATTCTGCCGAATTTGGACAAGCACTTTCCTCTGTAGTTAATTTAAATTCTATTGGAATAGCCGATGAAACGCAAAGTGCTGTTTCTCTTACGTCTGTTGGAGTGAATGCATCCCAAACTCAACGATGGGATAAATCTTCACTTGCTCTAACTGCAAATTATAGCAATTTGATTTTTACATATAAGATCTTAAAAAACAATATTGGTTGGGTAAAGTACCCAGAAAGCGTTGATTTTACTACCATTTATAGGCATAAACGTGGTAAATACGGGTTATTTAAATTATATGGTTTTGTTAATTTAAACAGTGCATCTATGCACTATAATCCAAGTGCTGATGAAGACGGCGGCACTGTTGTTAGTCTTAAGAACAAGGATATATACCTAAATACTATTTACACCGACAAATTATCAGACAAATGGAGAATTAGAGTAGGATTTTCTTTTACCAAAGATAATCTTAGTATTATGCAAGATACCTTCAAAGTCTCTGAACCCGTTTTCTCTGCTCATCAGAAATTAATCTTGACTAATAAATTAAATGATCATTTTTCTTTGAAATTGGGTGAAGACATATCAATATACTCTTTTAGTTTTAAATACTTTTCCTTTTTGGATTTAACCACTTTTAAACAAAGTTTTTTGGTTACTAATCCTGCTCTTTTTGCCGAATCTGAAATAAGTATAAATTCAAGGCTTGCTATTAGAACTGGGTTACGCGGTGAATATTTATCATTAATGAACGAGAAAAAACTCAGCCCTCGCATATCATTTGCCTATAAATATAGCAGAAATGCTCAGATATCCTTTGCGTATGGGCAATTTACGCAGCGTCCAGAAAATGAATATCTACTCTATAATAATAAACTTAAGTCAGAGAAAGCCTCACATTATATAATAAATTATCAATATGAAAAAAACAACCAGATTTTTAGAGTCGAGGGATACAAAAAAACATATAAGGATCTGGTAAAGTATTTAAACGAAAACAATATAGATCCATTAACTTACAACAATAGAGGATATGGGTATTCGATGGGCATTGATGTTTTTTGGCGCGATAGCAAAACTCTGAAAAATATGGATTATTGGATATCATACTCATATATCAACACAAAACGTGATTATAAAAATTATACTAAGGACGACACGCCTCCTTACATTTCTCCACATACCTTTTCCGTTGTTGTTAAGTATATGTTTCCTAAAATTGATACACATATTGGAATAAATTATACTTATGCTAGTATTAAAAACTGGTTTAATCCAAATTTGGGAGATAACATTCATGCTAAAGTTAAAGCATATAATGATATTAGTCTTAATATCATTTATATGACTTCGGTTTGGAAAAAACTTACAGTTTTGTATTTTAACGTAAATAATATTTGTGGATTTAATAACGTTTTTGGATATAATTACAACAAGGATACTTTATACCCTATTGTAAGCACACCCGAACGTTTTTTCCTTATAGGTGCCTTTATTTCATTTAAATAATTAAAAACTTTTAATCCTATGAAAAAACTATTTTTTCTTGCATTCTTTTTATTGTCTTGTATTTTAGGAAATGGGCAAGATGATAAGTTTTCTAAAGCAATGCTTGCTAACATGGAAAAAGCCAAAAGTGCGTATACTAGCTCTGATTTACAAGAGTTATCGGCTAATTATGAGCGCATTGCATTAGCAGAACAAACACAATGGACGGCATGGTATTATGCAGCTTATTATTATCTTGCTGCTAATTATATGGAAACAGATGTAGCGAAGAAAAAGAATTATCTTGACCATGCACAAAATTGTGTTGATGAAGGAGTAAAACTTAAACCGGAAGAATCAGAGCTTCTTGTATTGAAAGTAATGATTCTATATGGGCTAATGGCAGTTGATCAAACAATTGCAATGGAAACATATCCTAAAACAGTCGAATTGCTTGAGCAAGCTAAATCTTTAAACCCTGATAATCCAAGAATATATCTGACACAAGCTGAAGCAATATACAACATGCCAGTAGAATTCGGAGGTGGAAAGGAAAAAGCAAAATCGACTCTCCAGATAGCGAAAGAAAAATTTGATAAATATACTCCTGCAAATATATTAGACCCTAATTGGGGAAAAGAACGCTGTGAAATGCTTCTTGGAGAATGTCAAAAATAAGAGTGATAGACATTTGCTGATAAAGAATAACCTCTAAGTTCCAAATATTAGGGAACTCATAAGATATTCACAAAGTTGACTGCGAATATCTAAGACATACCAGCACATCATGGCCGAAACTATCAACAAGATAATATTGAAGTGCTTGTGGTGAAAATTGCCTTTCTGGTTCAAAGAGGCTACTTAACCTTGCTGGAAATTTCGTGAAAATGGTTTGTCTTTGAAAATGAATTTGTTTCCTATTAATTTTTCGTGTGTTCGATTTAAGAATAATAGTATGTTTATTGGCCGAGGTATATATTTTTTCGGTGCGATAGCGTAAGATTGGAATTGAACTTACAAACTCTGCAAGGTAAAAGGCGAGCTGTAGCTATTATACATGCTCGCCTTTCAAAAAAATTAATACAACAATATTGACAAAATATAAAGTCTCTGCTCCTTTGGAAGCAGATTGGTTAATATTGAATTCTTTTTAATATTGTTTGCCCTAATTCAATAAAATACGAACCTATCATAATAATTCATACCAAAAAGAACCGAGAGCACAGAGGTTTTTTGATTTTGCATAAATGCAAAATCAAAAATATGCAATACATCAAATCCTAAATTCTTTAATATAATTCCTCACTTCAAACTAACGTCAAAATATCTCCTTTTAAAAAAGAACGCCACATTCACCAGACCAATCATCACCGGAACCTCAACAAGTGGTCCGATAACTGCTGCAAAAGCTTCACCTGATTTTATGCTAAATACTGCGATGGCAACCGCAATGGCCAACTCAAAGTTATTGCTTGCTGCTGTAAACGAAAGGGTGGTTGATTGTTCGTAGGTAGCACCAATCTTTTTACTCATCCAGAACGATAGAACAAACATCACAATGAAGTAGATTAGTAATGGAATTGCTATTAACACTACATCTACGGGTATTTTAATAATATATTCCCCTTTTAGAGAGAACATCACAATAATTGTGAATAGAAGTGCAATCAGGGTTAACGGGCTGATTTTAGGTACAAATTTGGTATGGTACCAATCCTTGTCTTTTACTCTGATTAGGATGAAGCGGGTTAAAAACCCAGCAATAAAAGGGATTCCAAGGTAGATAAAGACACTTTTCGCAATTTGCCCAATGGTTATTGATTCAACACTGCTGTTGGTTGGAATACCAAACCATCCGGGAAGTACAGCAATAAAACAGTATGCGTAAACCGAAAAGAAAAGCACTTGGAAGATTGAGTTGAAAGCAACTAGTCCTGCAGCATACTGTGTGTCTCCCTTTGCCAAATCGTTCCAAACAATTACCATTGCAATACAGCGGGCTAGGCCAATCATAATAATTCCATACATATAGGGAAGATTGGCATTGTTCTCACCCGGAAACAACTTAAAAAAAGCTATTGCCAAAGCAAACATCAGAATTGGTCCAATTATCCAGTTCTGAACTAGTGATAATGATAATACCTTCCAATTACGGAAAACATCACCCAACTCTTCATACCGAACTTTTGCTAGAGGCGGAAACATCATTACTATCAAGCCAATCGCTATAGGTATGTTGGTTGTACCGCTTGACATGCTGTTCCAAAATTCAGCCACACTTGGGCTAAGCCAGCCAGCAAATACGCCAATAAACATGGCTAAAAAAATCCACAGGGTTAAGTACCTGTCGAGGAATTTAAGTCTTTTTTGTGAGGGCATATTTTTAAAATTTGAAAATAATACAATTTGAAAATTTGATAATGATGGATTAATGGGTTTTGGATGTACTAATGATTTTTGAGAAAATTTTGATTATTTCAGCTAAATCCACAAGCAATTGTTCGTTGAAAGGATACGAAGGAGAGTTTTTGCAGATTAATAGCCAATACTCTGTCTCATCGGCTTCTTTTGCTGCCACTTTGATTTTATGAATAAAATCGGCTTTGCTTTCAGCATTCTGTACCTCTCTTACATTCGCTCCAATCGAAGTCCCTGATTTTAGTAATTGTCTTGAAATTACAAATTTTCGATTCTCCTCAAGTATTTCGCAGAATTGTACAATATCAAGTGCAAATTGAAAAGTCTTATTAACTATAATATTATCCCTATCATTTCTCATATCATAGAAGTTAGATAGTTGATTACACAATTTTCAAATCCTCAAATTACCTAATTATCAAATTAATATGTTTTCAGCAACAATCACTCCCTGTACCTGAACAATCACACGA
Organism: Bacteroidales bacterium; assembly: GCA_013141385.1. NCBI lineage: Bacteria > Pseudomonadati > Bacteroidota > Bacteroidia > Bacteroidales > Bacteroidales bacterium. Next base: position 123,330 of record JABFRB010000019.1, read on the forward strand.
AGCCTCGGTACCTTTTAACAAACCGTTTAGAATTCCTGCAGCACATCCTACCCCAGATCTAACACTTATTGCTCCTTCGGGACAATTCTTTGCACATGCTCCGCACTCCATACACTGATCTCTATTCTGAATAAACGCTTTTTTATCTTTAAACTGAAAAACTTCATGCGGACATACGGTAATGCACATCATGCAACCAGTGCATTTATCTCGATTGAGTTGCAGTGTAACAACATCTTTTAAGTATTGCATAGTTTTCATATTATACCAGTTTCGAAATAATAAAAAGAATAATACCTATTGCAGCAAAAGCTATCTGAAGAGGAATAGACCATTTCATCTCCTTTTTAACCCCCGAAAGCGAAGTGTAGGTTGATGAACCAGTGAAATTCATTGCAGCAAACGAAGCAATGCTTATGCTGAAAAACCCCAAAGCGATAAAATTTAAATTTGATACATTAAAGAATTGTTTTATAACCAAAGTTGAAACTGTACCCCATATAGCCCCCTTTAAAGCAAAAGCACGAAAGGGGGTATAGGGTAGCATAAGTGGAGTAATCACAATCCCTGCAATGTAAGCCCACAAAACACTACATACCGAGAAAGAACCTGTTTCGATAATTCTGGAAAAAGAAAAGCCTGTTTTATCAATCCCTGATAGTATCAAAATTACACCAATAGCTATCATTAACTTATACTTGCCATACATCAAATCGACAGGAATAAGTTTTGCTCGTTCTTTCAATGTGAAATTGACTTTCCGCATGGAGGGAGTTGCTTTGTACCCATTTTCAATAAATGGTTTGATGTCGCAGGCAAGAACGGGTCCATAAATAACGCTAAACCCAGATTTTTCTTTCACTTCATGAGCAGCAACTCCGGGAGCACCTAATTGAGGCACAATAATTTTTCGGTGTTTTATTATTTGTTCAAGTGATGTGTTTTTAATACTTTTAATAATATTTTCTGTGCTAAATGTTTTCTTTCCTGCAGCACACCAAACGTTTATGCCTTTTGTATCAAGTACAAGTACCCAAGCATTCATGCCATGCAGAGCTCGACGAAGATGATCAAAGCTTAATTTATAATTAGCAGAAACAAAAATGTCCGAATCAGCATTGGGCGTTCCAATAGCATATAATCCTTGCTTCACGCTATAGTTCATCCTTCCTGTAGACCAACGCACCTTAATTGTGCTCCATAAATCTGAGCTACTCCAGAGGGTTGAAATCTGGTTTACTGTTCCAACAACAGTATCAACGGTTCCTATGATATACTTTTTATTCATGATGATTAAATTGTAATCAGCAAATAAAATCCTACAACAATCATAATTATTCCACCTGTATATTTCAACGCAATTCCGAGTTTTGTGAATGTTCTAGATGTTTTACCGAACCCAAGTCCAATTCCTATCATTATTGTAGTAATAGTTATACAATAGCCAAGTGCATAAGCAAACATCAATAGTATTCCCCAAATAAGGCTGCCTTTTACAAAAGAAACTGCAAGTACAATGGGGAAAACTGGATTGCAAAATGAACTTGAGGCTAGTGTCAACCCTCCAATGGTTAACCCAAAAATCACCGAAGAAAAAATTCCGCTTTTATGATTGGTAGGATTAAGTGAAATGTTAGGTATTTTAAACGAAAGTAAATCAAGAGTAAAAAGTCCGAAAAATATAACTATCAAACCAGCAATTATTTTCCAATATTTACCCAAAGATGCGCTTATCAACTCGCTTGCATAACCGATGATAGCTCCAACTACCATCATTGATATTATCATTCCAGTAAAAAAAAGCAAACTGTTTAATACTATTACTTTCGCTTTTCCCGTTGACCCGATGGAACCTGAATATCCTGCAACAATTGCGATTATAGAAAAATTACAAGCGCAAGTAAAAATGCTGAACAACCCGAATAAGAAAATCGCTATCAGCACAGTGTAATCTGCCTGATTAGAACTTAAAGTATGCCGTATCCACTCTTCCATTACTTCTTGGTTTGCTTACAACATGATTTAGTTTTTTCGGGGTTAGTTATTTTGATATCCCCTTTAATACCCGTTGTATCACAGCAACTTTGCTCAATTTTAGTATTTTTCTGAACTTCTTGGGCATTGTTTTTTCCAACAAGTTTAACACCTACTATAGTTACTGCAGAAAGGACAATTGCAGCAAATAAAATCTTCTTCCAAAGTTTTCCTTTAGGAGGTTCACAACAGTTGCTATTGCTATTGCAATTGCATTTAGCTTTTTCATTCATTTGAATTTCCATTATTTTATGGTTTATTTGAATTAAGGGTTGATAATTTAATCGCTACAGTTCAGTTATAGAAAAACGATGTTGTTTGGTTTTACTGTTAGCAGCACAGCCACATCCATGTTTTCCTAGTATTTGATTGTTATAAAATGCTTTAAACCCTTCACTTATCTCATCACGAACTCTACGAAAAACCACTAATTTTTCTTCGTCAGTTCCTGTTGCCTCGGCTGGGTCATCATATCCCAAGTGCCAGCGTTGCTTTACCTTTCCAATAAATGCAGGGCAGGTTTCGTTTGCACCACCGCAAACAGTAATCACATAATCCCATTCTTCGTTCAAAAATTTGTTAACATGTTTTGGATTTTGATGGCTAATATCTATTCCTATTTCGCTCATAACCTGAATTGCAAATCGATTGATTCTATAAGCAGGTTCTGTTCCAGCAGAAAAAACCTTTAAACTCTTATCGTACGATTGTAAGAAGGCTTCTGCCATTTGGCTTCGGCAGCTATTGCCTGTGCAAAGAATTAATATTTTCATACTATTTCATTTTAATAACTTGAAAATAAATTATAGAATAACTAATTTTTCAAATTACGACTTTTCCATTATTAAGTTTTATCCTATTACTACCATATTCTGCAGCCATAGGGCTATGTGTAACCATAATCACAGTGGTATTTTGTTTTTGGTTTATTTCTCTTAAAATACCAAGTATTTCTTCGGATAAATTAGGGTCTAGGTTGCCAGTAGGTTCATCGGCAAGCAATAGATCTGGGCTATTTGCCAATGCACGGACAATAGCAACACGTTGTTGTTGACCTGCTGATAGCTCCTTCGGGTAATGAGTGGTGCGATCATCCAAACCAACCCATTCTAGTAACTCTAACGCCCGTTTTCTATTGGCTGTTTTATCGCTGTTTTTTACATTTAATGCAATCATTATGTTTTCCAATGCAGTAAGGTATGGAACAAGAGCAAAACTCTGCATTATAAATCCCACGTGGTTACTACGGAAATTGGCAAGTTCTTCTTCATTTTGTAGGTCTATTTTCTTAAAGTTGTAAAACATTTCACCTGAAGTTGGATGCAGTAAACCACCTAGAATTAACAGAAGGGTTGTTTTGCCCGAACCAGAAGCTCCTGTAATGGTTACAAATGAACCTTTGGCTATGCCAAGTGAAAGATTGTCTACCGCATTGATAGCCCCTTCGTGGCGTTGGTATGTTTTTGTTAGATTTTTTAACTCTATAAACATAATTATTCCTCCTGCATGTTTGAGAATGGTTCGATTTTCCCTGCCATATAAGCAGGAATTACTGATCCAAGTATTGAAATGGTGATTGAGATGATAATCGAAATAAAAAATAGCATGTACAATGGGCTTACTTCAATTCCTGCAAATTGGGGCCCTAGCCAAATAGCCGCTAATGTTCCAACAATATATCCAGTAATTCCACCTACTATACCCATTATAACCGCTTTAAGAATGAGTATGAAATACACATGCTTTTTATGGTAACCAATCATACGAAGAATACCTATTTCTTTTCTACGTTCGTTTACATTTGCCCAAATGTAATTACCAATAGATATGCTACCTACGAATAGTATGATGATGAGAAATATCAGTGATATTTTATTCATCATGCGGTTAGTTTCAATTTGGGTTGAAACAATTTGCCCAATAGTGGTTATGCGTGTATCAGGTAAAATATTACGCATTTTGCTCAACAAGCCGTCTGAAATTGCACTACAACAACCCATAATTTCAATTGCGCTTATTTGCTCTCCTGTACCTAAAAGGGCTTGAACAGTATGTAGGTTTGCAAATACCCTATCATCATCAACAGTTCCTGTTTCGGGTAAAACCTTTACAATGGCAAAGGTTCTGTTTTCGATAGTAAGCGTACCATTTTCTTTTACACGGAGCCTTTGAGCAACAGCAGACCCAATAAAACAGTCGGATTCTGCAAGGGTATCAATTCCTTTACGCTGTAACTTCTCGTCTAAGTATTTTGCGGGTTGTGCATTGGGTTTAGGAGCACAACTTGCAGCTAACGGAGTTCCCAATAATCCACCTTTTTGCCAAATTGGCTTTGAGGCAATTTCGCTTTTAGGGAGGATACCCGTAAGCACAATACTTTCGTTGCCAATTTTTACCCTACGGGTTAATTTTGGCGACATATTATCAACACCAGACAGGGTAGAGGTTACAATTCTTTCAATATAACTTTCGGGAAAAGTAGGTGCATCAATATCGGCAGAGTAGTAATTGTCTACACTTGCTGCTTGAGGCAACACGAGAATGTTTGCGCCTAAGTTATCAAGATTCACGGCAACCGCTTTTTCCGATATTACTGAAATTGAGCGGATGCCAACAATTACTCCGATACCAAGTGTTATGGCGAGTAACCCCGAAATCAGTTGAGATTTGCGATGCCAAAGCTCTTTTAACGTTAAATCTATTAATGTCATGATTCTATTGCTTTTTTAACATGTTTATTTAACAGCCTTTAGAACCACAACTGGGTCCACACGTTTTTTTTACAGGAGTTTTTGCTGCTGTAACTAATTTTTCAACTTCGGGAATAGTTGTTGATGTTTCTACCACTTGCCCAAGTTTATTGAATACTATAGTAATTGATGCATTCGTTGATTTATCTATACTTAGCTGATTCATAAAACCAGTTTCGTCTGGGTCGTTCATATCTACTTCAACAAAAACGGCTTCGTCATTTAGCACTACAACTGCTACTTGGGCATTTTTTATTACCTCATTCCTATCAGCAAATGATTTTTTTGTAAATACAACTATTGATGGTTTACTTAAACCAATAGCCGTATACACCTCCTCCATTTTTGGAGTAGGGACAAGGGATGCAATTTTATCAGCAGTAGCTTGGCTGAGAATAAATCCCCCTGACAGAAGTCCTTTCGTGGATAATACTAGAATAATTGGAAGTGGTGCTCCTGAAAGTCTCCAAGCATCAACCAATTGTGCATTTGCAGCATCATCTCTATCCAGTTGAGCAATTACTGCGTTTTTATAGATGGTAACTGCACCTTTTGCTATTTCGATTGCTTTTTCGGTATCCATTGAGCCTGTTCCCATTACGACAACAAATACTGCTTTCCCATCTCTCTTTGCCCTATCAAGTTCGGATTGTAATTTTGTATTAACAGGTTGCACAGTCTGCTGACCTATTTCAGTTTTTTGCTGAAGGTTTTTATTATCATTAACTTTTTTATCATCAGCATTTGAATTGGTACATGCACTAACTGTTAAAGCATTTGCTATAAGTAGGCTTAATAGTTGCCATTTCTTTAGAATTCTCATATTATATCAATTTATAGGTTAAATTTTCTATTTTGATTCTGAATGACAATCAACATTACAATCAATGTTAATCAACTTTATGGGTTCAAAAAAACTATCGAACATTTGCAGGTATTTCTCAATTGAAGAGCCACAAAGGCAATAGTTAACCTTTAACCCATCAATCTCACCATAGATCAGCCCTAAATCTCTTAATTCTTTAAGGTGCTGCGAAACGGTGGTTCGACTCAGAGGTATAAAATCGGAAATATCACCCGAAATACAGGTTTTTGTTTCTGCTAGATATTGCAATATTGCCAATCTAGCAGGATGGGATATAACTCTAGCAAATTTCGCAAGGTCCTGCAATGATTCATCAAATTTTTTCGCTTTATTCATTTCTATTATTTCTAGTGTCGCAAACATACGACATTGTTTTTAATAAAAAAATTATTGAATATTAATTTTATGATATTTTTTTGAGAAAAGTAATGAATAGTGATATTTTATTCAATCTCAATACTTTGACAAACACTATAAATAGATTTTTTCCAACAACACGATTTTAACGATACCAATGAGTAATTAAATTATTTCTTAATTCTACTTTGACAGATTAGAAAAACACATGAAAAATCAACCTAATTTACCCCTGTCCCTAAAGGATAAGGGGTGAAAAAGCAGAAAAAGCAAGCACAAACGTAATCTGTCAAAGTAGAATTAAGATTGTTTTTTGACTCCCTTTTTGTGAAGAATAATATTTGCCTTTTCTACAGTAATCATACATCCCTTATTTAGGTCATCAAATATTGGTAGGATGACCTCAATAAATTTCTCGATTTTTTCCGACTCATCTAATATTTCCACAACAAGTGGAACTTTTTCGGTTAACTCCCAATTGGTTGGTGAATATATTGCACTGCTTGAGCCGTAGCCCATAATCCCTTTAAGAACAGTTGCTCCAGCAATTCCTTGCTGTTTTGCATTAAAAACTATCACCTCGTAAAGGGGTTGATGCTTGAATTTATCGGTTGAACTGATGAATATTCGTAATAGTTTGGCCTCACCTTTTATTTCCATGACTATAGAATTTTAGTGATAAGATTACCGAAATATGTAGCCATAAGCCCGAGAAATACACTTAGGCTAGTGTAGAGAGCAAAATAAAAAAAATCTCCATCCCTTAATAGAGCAATGTTCTCGTTGGCAAAAGTTGAAAATGTGGTAAACCCTCCACAAAAACCCACGGTTAGGAACATTCGCCAATCAGAATTCATTATATCCCCTTTCTCCGAAAGGCCAAAGAATAATCCAATTAGGAAACATCCGACAATATTGACAAGAAAAGTCCCGTAGGGAAATGCCGAAAGGATATGATTTTGAATATAACGAGATGCTAAAAATCTAGAAACCGTTCCTATAAAGCCTCCTGTACCGATTATAAGAATTAGTCGAAACATATATGCTGATATTTTACTTTAAAGATACAAAATCTAATGTAAGTAGGAGTTATCAGCTTTTAAAGACGGGCAAAGGCGAACTCCATCACCTATTCAAAAATAAAAAATCTCTTGAGTAAACTATGTTTTGAGTAAAAATCGTCACCTTAACTCTCTTTCAAATTCTCCTGGTAAAACTTAAACAATCGCTGCTTTATTTTATCCCTAGTATATCGGAATTCACTTAGTATTCGATCCTCAGAACCTGTAACCAAGGAAGGATCGTCAAAACCAATGTGAATACGATGTTTTACTTTACCATAAAAAATGGGACAAAATTCATTAGCACTGCCACAAACGGTAATTACATAGTCCCAATCCTCTCCAAGATAAACACTTACACTTTTAGGTTTATTTGAACTGATATCTATCCCAATTTCTGTCATAACTTTTATGGCATACTCATTAACACTTGCTGCGGGTCTTGTTCCTGCGGAATGAACTTCGAGAGAGGGGTCAAATGATTGCAAAAGACCTTGAGTCATCTGGCTTCGACAACTATTGCCTGTACATAAAACTAAAATCTTCATGATATTTTGAATCACTTAACATTTAATAAAAAAAGATAACAAATATATTTGAAAATCATATAACATAAAAGTCAATGAAAAAATAAATTACTCACTTACAATGCATTAAAACTCCGATCCTTTGTGCCGAGGGTAATCAATTGAGTAGTGTAGACCTCTACTCTCATGCATCTTTTGGGCATTTTTAATAATCAAATATCCAACATTAATTAGGTTACGAAGTTCACATAGATTTTGTGTTAATATCGACTTTTTATAGAGTTCTTCTGTTTCTCGATAAATAATCTCAAGGCGATGTAGTGCTCGCTCCAAACGAAGATTAGAACGCACAATTCCCACATAATTACTCATGATCTGCTGCATTTCCTTGTAACTTTGTGTAATTAGTACCATCTCCTCGGTATGGGTTGTACCCTCGTAGTTCCAATCAGGAATTTCCTCGTTAAAGTTGATTTTTTTAGCTGCTTCTAGTGAATGTTTTGCAGCCCTTTCGGCATATACAATTGCCTCAATTAGCGAGTTAGATGCAAGTCGATTTGCACCATGCAAACCAGTTGATGAGCACTCTCCAATTGCATAAAGACGATGAATAGAACTCTCCCCATCAGTGTTAACTTTTATTCCACCACAAAGGAAATGAGCGGCAGGAACAACAGGAATCATATCTTTAGTGATATCAATTCCTATCGAAAGGCATTTCTCGTAGATATTCGGGAAATGGTGCTTTATTTCGTTTGGATCCTTAAAAGTTGCATCAAGGTAAACAAAATCGTCCCCACGCATTTTCATCTCGTGGTCAATGGCTCGGGCAACAATATCACGGGGAGCAAGAGAGCCTCGCTTATCGTATTTACTCATCAATTCTTTACCATCCCTTGTTTTGAGTATGGCTCCAAATCCACGCATAGCCTCGGTAATAAGGAACGATGGACGTTCGCCAGGATGATAGAGTGAAGTTGGGTGAAATTGTATAAATTCCATATTCTCAACAACGCCTTTTGCACGGTATACCATGGCAATACCATCGCCAGTTGCGATAAGTGGGTTTGTGGTTGTATGGTAAATATTGCCTGTTCCGCCTGTTGCCATTACAGTAACACGAGCCAAGAATTTACCTACTTTTTGTGTTTTTAAATCGAGGATGTACGCTCCGTAGCAGGTTACATCGGGGTTTCCCTTTTTAATTTGTACCCCCATGTGGTGCTGTGTAATTATTTCAACAGCAAAGTAGTTTTCAAAAACCTGAATATTAGGGTGTTGTTTTACTTTTTGTGATAATGCTCGTTGAATTTCGAACCCAGTATTGTCTTTGTGGTGTAATATTCTATGCTCTGAATGTCCTCCCTCACGGGCTAAATCATACTGCCCATTTTGCTTACGATCAAACCTAACATCCCACTGAATTAGCTGGCTGATTTGTGCGGGAGCTTCCGATACGACCATTCTTACAATCTCTTCGTTACACAGTCCATCACCACAAATCAAAGTATCCTGAACATGCTTTTCGAATGTATCTGGATCATAAGTAACAGCGGCTATACCTCCTTGTGCATAGGCGGTATTGGTAACGTCGAGACTTGCTTTTGAAATTAGAATAACTTTCCCATGATCGGCTACCTTAAGTGCATAACTTAATCCCGCAATACCAGAGCCGATAATCAAAAAATCACAATTGTAGTTTGGCATATATGCCTATATTTTCTGCAAATATACACTTAACCGAAGGAAGGTGATGTGTACAGTGAAAAAATATTATTTGCGTTTTTGTGTCCTATAGTTAGATTCTTTATTCGTGGTTATTGGTGTACTTGGTAATTATTTGGTTTCGGAGATCAGTAAACATCTCGGTAACCCTATTCATCTTACCATTGGAGTAATTGGTTAAATGCTCACGTGCGGATTTAGGATCCTTTTTGTAAAGAGCCAATGCCTCATCCTCAATCGCCTTTTGATTGTTGAACATTTCTGCCTCAAAAGGATCGCGAACAGCACGAACATCCTTAACTATATCCTGAAAACGGAAGTTTGCAAGATTATCGACAAAATCTATTGCCCAACGAGCCGATTTTTCATCGTATTTGTTTGGATCGTAGGTATTATAGGTCTCAGCAACCGAAAGATTTCCTGAATAGATTGGTATATATGGGCTAAAGTAAGGATTATCGAGATAAACCCAGTATACGCCCCCAATTTCATTGGGTAGCCAACCACGAAGTTGCATTACCATCCCGTAGTGTCCACGGTGACGGGCAACTGGACGACGATATGTTTGCTTAATAAGTTTTCTCATTTCACTCCCCGGGAAAGGAGTTGCAAGTGGGCTTTTTACATATCCACCCTTTCCGTCGGGAACAAGCCATTCTGGGTACGATGTCATATCGTAGATTGTACCCTCAAAGGTTGAGCGTTGGAATGCCATTACATCTTGAACCGAAATTTTTTTCTCCGGAACTGCTGCAAATGGGTATAACGAAAGTGGCTCAACTACCTGATAGTATGGTTGCATCCCCTTAAATGGATTTGTAGGATCGAGCATTCTATCGGGCCAATTCTTTAAATTTGGAGTAAATGTATGATAGAATAGCCAGAAACGGCTTGTAGCGTACTCCTCAGGAAGTGGAGCATAAATATCTTGCCAAATAAATGGTTTCCCTGATTTTGGGTTATACCATCCACGATCAATAGCCTCCTGCATATAGTTTGCAGAAACCATGAAGTTCTCTTTATCCTTCGCATTTATCTCTTTAATGATGCTCCAGTTTGGAATCATAGTTCCTTGATCCTCTGGTAATCTTTGTGCTGCCCAAATTGCACCAAGTTTTTTGCTTTCAGGAGTCCAACCCGCACCAACGCCAAACACTTCAAAAACCCAAGCCTCTTCGGTATCAGCAATTACTAGGGTTTCAGAACCATCACCGCTTGAGGGGAGAAAACCATAGGTTGTTAGCAGATTACCAATGAATAGGGTTGCATCCTTTGCTTTTTTAAATCTTTGTAAAGCAAAAATCATTGCTTGCTCAATGGTCATTATTTGTTTACCATTTTCGAGGGTGCAAATTAGCTCATCCCTTTGTGCTGTGGTACTCTCGGCTATGCCAAGCTGATACTCATTTATATGTGAGTATGCCGATTGAAAATACCCATAAGTTTTTTCAACTTGGGGTATATATCCAAGTATTTTACCATCATCGTTTAGCGGACGATCAGCATCCTGAATTCCCCAAAAAATTGGAGCCATTTCACCTGCTTTATAGGTTTTGCCCGGAACATAGAAAATTCGTGAATCGGGGCCTGTATCGGTATGCGATATTATTACTGAACCATCGGCAGTAGCCTTTTTACCAACAGCAATAATTGTACACGAAAAGGCATTTGATGCTAGCAATGATGCCAAAAGTATTGTAACACAAATAATTCTTGGGGTTTTCATTATGCTATATTTTTAAGAGAATAATTAATGTTTAGTGACCATTCAGGTTTATATTTTAACAAATATTTTCTTTGAAAGTAAAGATTTCAAGTTATGGTAATCATTAAATATTAATACGTTAAGCCTTACTTGGTTCACGCAAAGTCGCAAAGCACGCCAAGGGATAAAAAACTAAAGGTTTTTTCTCTTTGCGTACAAACCATAGGTAAAATTTGGTGTATTCTAATCATAATATTTCAGCTATTTTTAACCGCATTCTTCTTTTATCTTCTTTGCTCCTTAGCGACTTTGCGTGAGAATATTTTTTATTGTAAATAGTTACAAAGTTTACAATATCTGAAAAACACGCTTTGTTCCAGTAAAATTGCCTCCTCCACCATGCTTTTTTGAAGAGAGATCTACTTTCAACCACTTTTCAAGTACGGTATAAATGCTATCCTGCATCTGAACCGGAAAACTGCTAATTCTTGTTTTATGGCTTCCTTCAGGGTTAATCATTAAAACTGCATTCGTTTTATTACCCGGATTCACTGCTGTTGATGACCATGCATCGTTCTGACCATAGATGTAAAGCATATTGTTCCCCGATTCTTTTACCCATGAATCAATATCCTTCATTATATCGGGATTGAATACCGCTTTGTGCCCATTGGGCATTGCAAAGTTAAAAATGATATTTGAAGTATCTTTCAAATATTTGCTGAACGGTTTAACCTGATACCCATACATCCCTATCTCGGTCATTGCTTGATAAAAGAATGGGCGGGTTTTTTCTATGTCCTCCTCATCAAAGAATGTAAACGGATTAATCATTTTCCAGTGAAGAAAGAGAATTTGGGTCGGTGATCCTTTTAATGGAATACTCTCGCATGATGAGCCCCATTGCCAGAAGGCAAAAGAATACTCTAAAACGCTTAAATCGTATGCCCTATCCAATCCCATTTTAAACTCCCAGTTATTCTTTTTTGCCAAGGCTTCAAACAATGGAAAAATCTCCTTTTTCTTTTCGAAAAGCTGTATCTGAAAATCGTAAATCTTAAGCCTACACTCATCAGTACCCACCTTGTTTAGGAAATCGTAAACCCTTGGATCTTCGCTCGAAAAATTTAGTGGAGCAACGTAGGGTACGCTAGCATCAACATCGTTGGGGTAAAACCGACGATGAAAAATTGTTGCCTGTCCGCTTTTGCTTATGCCCGTTGATACCCACTTGCCTTTGTAGAAAGGCTTAAAAGCCTCAATAATCTGATGCTGATCCGCAGCAGCCTGTTTCACATTTAAGTAGCTCCAAGGAATTGAATCCTTGGGACGGCTTCGATCAAAAAACCTATGCTCAATGGTTATCTGGTTTGCATCGAGAATTCGTGTAAGCTCATTGGCTTTTGAGGTATACATGGTGTAACCATCAATCACAACAACAACGGGTTTATTAAAATCTTTATGTGAATAGTAAGCCCTTAAGGGGAATGTTGGGCTGTTGGGATTATTATGATCGAGCGGCATTTTAAACCAAACAACGTAGGTTGATTTAAATAGCGTGTCATTGGCAATTGGTTTAATGCTATCGATAGTAGCAATTTGGGACAGCACTTCTTCTGGGGCTGAAATTTTTGGCTTGCACGATTCAAACAGTAAAAATAAGCAAGCAATTAGTGGGAGGTAGAATTTCATTCGCATACTTCTCTCATTTAGCAACACACAATCCTTCAAAGATATAATATTTAGATATTGAACCTCTATTTTAGTTTAAATTGATTAATGAGGTAAATGTTACTTTCCTTCGTTTGTAGGCAAAGGCATAAGCCCTCATCGAGTTCATATTTTTTTAGAATACCCCCAATAATCAATATTTCAAGCAACCGTTTTGCATTGGGTTAAACCAAGCTTGCTTTACAATAATCGCAAAATGCGATAATTTTATAGTTGGAGTTTCTAGGGGCGTTAAAGGGTACAGAGCATAAAAAATACGAAGAACCTAAGGTAAATGTCTTTTACGCAGGGTTCTTCGTTTCTTTGGTGGTTAATAATATTTTACGCTTGAAAAGCCCTACTACGTTCGGCCTCAACATCTCCTATTGTTTTAGCCAAGGGTTTTCCAAGAATTCTATGTCCTGTATCGGTAATTAGCAAATCTTCCTCGTTTCGAATACCTCCAAAATTGCGATATTCATTTACTTTTTTGAAATTAATAAAATCTTTGTTAGTACCATTCTGCTCCCACAAATCAATTAATTCAGGGATAAAATAAATGCCAGGTTCAATGGTTAAAACAAATCCTTCCTTAAGCTCCCTACCCAACCGCAATGATTTTAATCCAAACTGCTTGCTTTTAGGAACACCACAATAGCCAACGTATTGTTCGCCAAGATTTTCCATGTCGTGAACATCCAATCCCATTAAGTGACCTGTTCCGCAGGGGAAAAAGAGTGCATGCGCACCATTTGCAACAGCATCATCGGTATTGCCCTTTGTGAATCCCAGTGCTTTTAAGCCATCGAAAATAGTTCTCGCTACCTGTAGATGAACATCACGGAAGTGAACTCCCGGTTTTAGCATTTCAATTGCTCCGTTGTGCGCTGCTAGTGTGATACGATAGATTTCTTTCTGCTTTTCGGTAAAGGTTTTCCCAACGGGGAATGTGCTACTCATATCGCCTGCATACCCTTTTAGGGTTTCGAAACCTGCATCGAGGAGAAAGAGTTGGCCCTCCTGTATTACGTTTCCGTGATAATGGTTATGCAAAGTTTGCCCGTTTATTGTAGCAATAATTGGGAAGCTGATATCGCCACCTTCGGCAAGGGCAATCTCATAAACTTTAGCAGCAATCTGCGCTTCATTCATTCCCGGTCGTGCATATCGCATGGCTGTTTGATGCATCTCTGCGGTAACGGTTACGGCATAATCCAACTCGTTTATCTCCTCAACCGATTTAATATTCCGCTGCTCTCCAACGACTGTAATAAATGGAATGCTTGTTTTTGCATGAGCCTCTGCTGGGTTGATACCCAAAAAACTCAAAAGTTTAAGTTGATGCTCAGGTCTATATGGGGGCAAATAATTGATTTTGTTCTTGGGATAGCTGTTTATCTTTTCGGAAAATTGTGGTATATCCCCGGTATTCTTAACACCAATGGTTGAAGCCATATCCTTGATGGTTGGTTGAGAGCCCATCCAAACTATGCTATCGATTGTAAAATCATCGCCATAAATGAAATCGTTACCACTCTCGATATCCATTATGGCATAAAGTCCGGGTTTTTTCAGTCCAAAGTAGTAAAGAAATGTGCTATCCTGCCGAAAGTGATAGGTATTATCCTCGTAATTCATTCCACTCTCATCATTACCAATGAATAGTAGAACTCCTGCTTTAAACTGCGACCTTAGCTGGTTGCGACGGTCGATGTAGGTTTGTTTGCTGAACATAGGGTTGGCTAAATAATTAGGTTACATTTGCTTGCTGCTGTTAAGGAAGAAGATTTTAGAACAAGGATTAACGAGTTTTGATTTTAGAAGTTATTTGAAATTAAGCATCAGAATTCTAAATATCCGTGACTTGTTCATCTTTACTTCAAAAATCCTAAATCGTTAATCGATATTCGTAAATCAACTCTTTAAAGATTATAATAAGTAGCAACTTGGGTTAATATTTGTTTAGAGATTCTTAGAATAAATAATATATCTAATAAGCATAAACCCGAACTATACAGATTCATGCTCGGTTCTTTTGATAATCTCATTCTGTAATGCCTCGCCGAGATCGTTAAAATAGTCGGAATAACCAGCAACTCTAACAATCAGGTCTTGATGTTTTTCAGGATGTTTTTGTGCATCCCTCAGTGTTTCAGCATCAACTACATTAAACTGAATGTGATGCCCATCGAGTTTAAAGTAACTACGAATAAACCAAACCAGCCTATCCATGCTTTCTTCATCCTTAAAGAATGAGGGTGAAAACTTCTGATTTAGTAGCGTTCCTCCTGTTTTGATATGGTCGATTTTTGCAGCCGATTGAATAACACCTGTTGGCCCTCTCCTATCGGCACCCTGAACGGGGCTTATTCCCTCACTTAGCGGTTCTTTTGCTAAACGTCCATCGGGCATAGCACCTATTTTGCTCCCAAAATAAACGTGACTTGTTGTTGGCAGCATGTTAATTCTGAATACACCTCCCCGTGATGTTGGGCGACCATTCACCGCATTATAGAAGCTATTGAAAACCATTACTGCATGACGATCCGCATAATCGTCATTATTTCCCCATTTGGGTGTTTCATAAATCACATCGTAACGAAGCTGATCATACCCTTCGAAATTGGAATGCAACGCTTTAAGTAATTCCTTTATGCTGATTTTTTTATCTTCATAAACCTGCTTTCTTATTACAGTAAGGTTATCGGTAATACTACCCAGCCCAACACCCTGAATGTAACTAGTGTTATAACGTGCTCCTCCCGCATTGTAGTCTTTACCGTTTGCGATGCAATCTTCGGTAATAAGCGATAAAAGAGGAACAGGCATATATGTAGCCCAAAGTTTCTCGATGATATTATTCCCCTCAATTTTTATATCGATGAAATAGTTAAGCTGCTTTTCGAATGCGCCGTATAGCTCATCAAATGATTTAAAACTCTCGGGATTACCAGTTGTTAAACCTATCTGTTTTCCTGTCATTGGGTCTACTCCGTTGTTAAGAGTAATCTCAAGTATTTTATTCAGGTTGAAATAGCCCGTAAGGATATACGCCTCAGTACCAAACGCTCCCGTTTCAACACACCCGCTTGCGCCACCATTTCGGGCATCAACTAAGGCTTTACCTTGACTCAACAATTGCTGTATTATTGCATCAGTATTGAAAAACGACGGCTGTCCAAATCCTGTTTTGGCAATCCTAACGGCACGCTTAACAAACCTGTCGGGATTTTTCTTACTTATTTGAACCATGGAACTAGGCTGAAGCAAACGCATCTCCTCAATAACATCAAGCAGTAAATAGGTAAGCTCATTAACGGCATCGCTTCCATCCTCCTTAACGCCACCAAGGTTGATTAGAGAAAAATCGGTATACGTGTTGCTCTCCTCCGCAGTAACGCCCATTTTTGGGGGCGATGGGTGATTGTTAAATTTTACCCAAAACGATTGAAGGATCTCTGTTGCGCTCTCTTGGGTAAGAACTCCGAGATCGATTTCCCGTTTATAAAAAGGGAACAGATGTTGATCGAGTCTTCCCGGGTTAAATGAATCCCAAGGGTTTAATTCTGTAATTATACCAAGATGAATGAACCAGTAGTGCTGAAGCATCTCATGAAAAGTTGATGGTGCCTGAGCAGGTACTTTCCGGCAAATTCTTGCCATTTCGATTAACTCTTCCTTTCGAACAGGACTTTTTTCCCATAAAATCATTCTCTCCAGCTCATCGGCATATCGATTTGCAAAAAGGATAATTGTATCAGCAGCAATATCCATAGCCTTAAGCTCCTCTCTCCGCTCAATTGCTCTAGAATCGTTCTTAAAATCTAACTTGGCAATTGCCTGTTTAATGTCCTCCTTATAATCGAGCATCCCTTTTTGAAAAATCTTTTTGCTAGCTACGGTATGCCCAGGAGCTCGCTGTTCCTGAAATTCAGTAAATACCCCAGCCTCGTAAGCTTGTTTCCACTCAGGACTAAGATTTTCGAAAATTCTATCGCGTTGTGTCCTCCCTTTCCAGAATGGAATAATAGTATCATCATACACCTTACGGGTTGCAGCATCAACCTTAAATGATACTTTAGGGCGAGAGTTGATAATTGCCAAATCGGGTAGAGTATGTAAGCTTACCTCTGGGTAGGTTGATGTTGCTTTTGGTGCTGGGCCACGCTCCCCAACAATCAACTCCCCATCGTTAATGCATATCTTCTTATTAGCCATGATATGCTTAAATGCAAGCGCTCGCTGCACAGGAATGGAGTGCTTTTCTGCTTCGCCCGATTTGTAAAATTCGGTAACGAGTAAAGCCCTTTCGGGAGAAAAAGTATTAATTGCCCGTAGGCTTTGTTCTCTGAGTTTGATGATTCTATTGTTCATAACATTATTTTTTAATCTTTTAAAACCCCAACCCCTTAAATAAGGGGCTATAATTTGAGAGTCCCATATTGCAAGTCGGGAGGTTTAACCACCTACAGAAACTATTGGAACTACTTCTTTGAAGTAACTCTTAATCTGTTCTGCTTTCTGATTATCGTATGTTTCAGCATTGCTTAATGTATAATTCTTCCCAAACCGCTCGTATTTACTCTTTGCAATATTATGGAAGGGAAGAATATCAATCCTTTGAATTTGTGGATATTTACGAATAGTTTCTCTTAAAAGTTTTAGATTTTTATCGGTATCGGTAATATTCTGAATTAAAGGAATTCGAATGATTACCTTTTTATTCGATTTAACAATTAAGTCGAGGTTTTTGAAGATAATTGAGTTTGATACTCCCGTGTATTTCTTGTGTTCATCCTCAGAAATTAGTTTGATATCAAAAAGAAAAAGATCCGTTAATGGGATAATACTTTCCATAACCGTTTGTGTTGCAAAACCGCTTGTATCAATTGCTGTATGAATTTCCTTGGCTTTGCAAGCCTTTAGCAATTCTCTTAAAAACTCGGGTTGCGATAGTGGTTCTCCACCCGAAAAGGTAACGCCTCCCTTTGATTCATCAAATATTGAAATATCTTTTTCAACCTCTTGAAGAACTTCGCCAACGCTCATTCTATTGCCAATAGTCTCGACAAACTCAAACTCTTTATCGTCCAAACGATGAATGCGCATGCAGGTTTCTGCCTCGAACGATTGACTCTCGGGGTTATGACACCAAGCGCAACTTAACGGGCAACCTTTAAGAAAAACGGTTACACGTAACCCAGGACCATCGTGAACAGAGAAATGACGTATATCGAACACTAAACCATTCATTATTAAATATATAAGAGGGGTAAAAATCTTAAATGCAGGGATACACTAATCCGAAAAGGACTTTAGGTGTATAGAGGAATGGTTAAGAGATAAAATCAACAAATCCAACAGGAGAATAAACCTTTGCCGTTACTATGATAGAGTGTAGATGTAATTAAATTGATCATCCGTTGTTTTATTTGTACAAATATAATACTTCATTAATGCTGTTTGCAATGATATTAATCAAGCAACCAGATAATACATAGTCGAGTGCTCTATTATTCAAACGTTCCGAGTATATCATGTTGTAATACTTTTGATACTATAAAACCTTATGATAAGTACTTATCTAACATCGCAAATAATTTGTCCTGTAGAATTGGTTTAGATATATAATCATCACACCCAGATTCAAGGCAAATTTTTTCATCGTTTTCCATTGCATAGGCTGTTTGAGCAATTATTGGAATATCTTTATTAATCTTTTTAATCTCTTGCGTTGCTTTTAGACCATCCATTACGGGCATTTTAATATCCATTAAAATTAAATCTATGGGATTACTAGTGGATTTCTCGATGGCTTCTTTTCCATTTTCAGCACGCAATATCCTTACATTTGTTCCTTTTAATAATACTTCAATAAGTCTAAAGTTACTATCCTCATCCTCTGCAACCAGCAATGTTTTTCCAGTCCAGTTATACTCCATAAAATTTTTTTGAGTAGATTTAACTCTTTCCTCTTGGCTAACAATTACTTCAATCGGTATTGTAAAAAAGAATGTTGAACCGTGGTTTTTTTCAGATTCGACATAGATCTCACCCTCCAACAATTTAGCAATACTATTACATATTGCCAATCCTAATCCAGCACCACGATATAACTTTGTGCCATCATTTTCAATTTTAGCAAACCGGGCAAAAATTAACTTTTGCTCTTCTTGGGTTAAACCAATGCCGGTATCTTTAACGTAAAATTTAATGGTTGGCTTTGCTCGGCTACTATCGACAAGGTAGCCAAATTCAACATATCCTTTTTCAGTAAATTTTAAAGCATTATCAATAAGATTTGTAATTACTTGCTGTGTGCGAAAAGGATCTGTATAAATATAGAAAGATGGCGAATCAACACCAAGGTTCAGTCTCAAATCAATATCGGCATTGGTAATTGATACTTTCTTTTGTAAATAGATTGTACGGAGCTCTGTTAAAAGTTCATTGATATTGCATTTTTTCTTGTTTACTGTCATTTGTCCTGCTTCAATTTTCGCAATATCAATTATATCATCAATTAGCTGAAGCAGTGTGTTTCCATTATTTACTATTAAATGAATAATTTCTTCTTTATCCATTTCATTAATATCTTGTGCTTTAAGTAAAGTTGAAAATCCTATTATTGCATTCATGGGGGTGCGAATCTCATGCGACATATTTGCTAAAAATGCTGATTTAAGTCGATCTGATTCTTCTGCTTTGTTTTTTGATATCTCCAATTGAGCTGTTCGTTCATTCACAATTCTCTCAAGATGATTTCTATGGTTCTCAATTTCTTCTTTTTGTGATGTTATCTCTTCATTTTTCTGTATTATTTCATTTTCGGCTTCTTTCAATTTAGATATGTTAGAATCAATAGCAACAAGTTTTTCAATCCCACCATCCGAATTAAGAATGGGGGTAATTGTTGTTTGGATATAAATTATGCCTCCCGATTTTGTTTTAGCGGTTGACTCATATTCAACTGAATGTTTGGTATCAATACACTCCTGAATAGCCGCCTTAATTTTGGATACTGAATTAGGTTCAAAAACATCTGTGATCTGTGATAAATAAATTTCTTCTTTGGTATACCCGTATAGTCGGGTTAACCCATCATTAACCCATAATAGATGACCCTTTTCATCCATTATCATAATAGCATTGTCTGTTTCTCGGGCAACAATTGATAACTTTTCCAACTCTTCATTAATCTCCATGAGTATTTCGGATTTCTCCCGAAGTTCTTCACTTTGCGCAGCCATTTCCTCTGCTTGCGATTGGATTTCTTCTTTTTGTCGTCGTATCTCTTTTGTACGAGCAAATACAGCCCTTTCAAGTTTAAGTTTTTGATAGATTAATATTCGAGAATAAAACCTTATTGAGTAAATGAACAGTCCAATAATTATGAGGCTATAAATTATGTAAGCCCATATCGTTCTAAACCATGGGGGAAGAACTGTAATTTCAAATTTTGCTGTTGAACTTTCTTTATCAAAAATGTTTAGAGCTTTAACCCTAAAAATGTAATTTCCTTCTTTAATCTTTGTGTATTCTTTATATGTTGTAGTAGACCAGTCTGACCAGGAGTCATCAAATCCTTCTAGTTTATAGCTATATCTAGTATCCTCTTCTTTATCGAAAAAAGGTGCTGCAAAATCAAACCTGATGCTATTAAAGCGGTAATCAACGTTTTTAACTCTTTTGCCATTATTTGTTTCTCCCCAAGAGATAATACTATCTTTACCTGTGCTTACTTTTCTTATAAAGCAATTAAAATCTAAATCATAATTTTCAATATCTTTTGATGGATCGTATTTGAATAATCCCTCATTTGAACCAATCCAAATAGCACCATTATCATCTACATGCATTGCTGATATTGACGCCAACTCGGGTAATCGCCGGAAGGGTTTATAGTTCCATGAAAATCCGCCTTCTGTTAAGGGCACTAAATACCCAATACCTCCATCTCTTGTATTGGTTGAACTAATATAAATATTGCCATTGGGAGATTCTATAAAATTTTTAACTCCAATTTGCCCATTGCAAAAGAATCTTCCTAATTCGCAAAAAGGTTCAAATCTATCGTTTGAAGGGTTATAAACATATACTCCCTTTTCTGTTCCAAACACAACTCTTCCATTATAGTAAAATGGCCTACAGTCCTTTAATCCGGGCAATCCATCTGCCAGCTTATAATACTTAATTTGTTTTGGTTTTAGAATTGACCTATTGTTTACAGATATTCTTAAAACTCCATTCGTAAATGTGCCCAACCATAAGTCCCCATCTGAATCTTCGATAATACTTCGAATGTCGTCACATACACCCTCCCATTTGCCTTCGTTTATCCATTGACCATTTTCATACAGTAGGCTAATAAAATCTGTAAAACCATCGGTACTAAAAATCCTATTCGGATTTTTTTTAGATTGAAAGATATAAAAAGCGTGAAGGTTTCCTTTGTATATCTGCCTAGCAACATCACCTTGAATTTGATAAATTCCTGTTTGTGTTCCCGCTAGCAGCATTTCATTAAACCGCTCACTCTTATTCTTTAGGAGATTTTCATCATTTGGAATTTTGAAATGAGCTAACTCCCAGTTCTGACCTGTAGGTATGTTTTTAACAATTAACAACTCTGAACTTTTCGACTCGTCTTGTTCTGAATATATTGTTGGAGGTAATAAAAAGTAAATGTATTGATTTGTGGCAACATATAGGGTTTTATTAAATCGAGTTATATCATAAATATTCCCTTTAAGTCCATTGCTTTTATCCCAATATGAAATATCAAGACTTTGTTCAATTTTTGATATCCCCTGACTTAATGTTAACCATATATTTTTACTATAATCGGTTGTATTTCCAATAATTAGATCGTTCAGTAATCCCTTTTTCTCATTATACCATTGTAAAAGGTCTCCTTTAGGGCTTATCAATAACGCTCCCTTTCCCATTGAACATAAAAGATAATTTTCGCCAACTTTCTCCGCAGCATAAATATTATTACCTTGAATGAATTGATTGGGTGCTTCAAATGGCATCAATGAATTTTTGCTTTTGCCATATAAGTCAAGCAAATACAACCCTTTAGTTCGTGTTGAAATTAAAACTCTTGAACTATCAAATGGTAGTGCTGAAAGAAAACTATTTTCAATAAAAAATTTAGATTCTGGAATAGGAATCAAGGCCTTATCCGTGACTTTAACAATTCCCATTAATGAATGCAGAACATAATACTCATCATTAAAAACAAATGGAACATAAAAACTGCATCCCGCTTCGGGCTTAATCGTTTTAATTGTATTTGAAGCTTTCGAATACCGAAAAATACTCTTTTCAGTAAAGAAATAAATATCACTTCCCACCAAATTGGCATTCCATACACTTCCAATTTTCAAGGTTGAATCACCTAATAAATTTAAAAGACTTCTATATACTGTTTTACCATTATTGTCAGAATATAGGTAACCAAAATCATCAATAGTTGTAAGATAAACCCTCCCGTCTTTGTCCTTCACCAGACTATATACTTCCGTTTTTTTTAGATTTGGAATTCCCCTCCAGGTTGTCCCATCGAATTCGAGTACACCATAATCGGTAACACCAAAATACATAAAACCCCTATTATCCTGTATGGCACTAAAAATTTGTGGTGAAAAATTATATTCTTTAGGAAGATAATTACGAATTATCGGAAATCCTTTTTCTTGAGCCAATCCAGTTGTTAGCTGGAACAAAATTAATATCGAGTAAAAGATATATCTCATCTGTTTAAATTAAACTAACTATTTGTTTTACAACAGCAATTCTATTCAGTATAAACGAAGATTTGTTGTTACCTATGATGAACCCCAAAGGACTCAGCGAAGCTAAATGTCCATAATTTAATTATTCCTTTTGGTGTGCTTTTGCTCATGGACATTCCATAGTACTATCAACCTTTTCGTAACCCTCTATGTCCAATTTATACAAAAAAAACAATCCTTTATGCTAAAATTTATCAAAAGCCACTCATTTATATACAATTATTAATTAGAATTTGTTTCATTATAAAGGTTTATTCGTCAATATAAATATTTTCGAGTGTACAACTCCCTATTTTATTGAGATTATGACATGGCAAATAATTCTGCAATAATTTGATTAGTAGAATAAGTGAATCCTTGTATAAGCAACTTTAGTATTAATACTAAAGAAAAGGAACTACCTCAACTAAAAGAACTTAAAGTGCTAGTAACAGAGATACTATAAATGGAACTAAAATAGTGAGCACAATCCCATGAAAAAGTGAAATTATTGCATATTCCTTCCCCGATACTGTTGTTATAATAGGAAGTGTAGTATCCATACTTGTTGCACCGCCAGAGCAGATGGGTGCTATTTTTCCAAAAAAAGTTACCATTATTGGGGCTAGTAAAAGTGTCATAATCTCCCGCATTACATTTGATAACAATGCAACCACGCCAATTGTTTTGCTGTACGTTTCGGTTATTATTATACTCGACAAACTATAATAGCCATACCCGGCACCAACTGCTTGAACTTCTTTAAATGATAATCCGGGTAATATTAAAAAGATCAATGAAATCCCCAGTGCCGTTCCAACAATGGTTGTAAGAGGGATCAATATTATTTTAAGGTTAAAACTTTTAAGAACTTCAAATGCTTTTGAGTCCGCACCTATACCGATACCAACTAAAAACATCAGAAAATATAACGTATAACTGCTGTAATCGTTTTTAATTAAAAAATCGGGTAGAGCATTAGAATAACCTAACAATAGACCAACAGAAAAAAAACACAAAATAGTAAGACTTCCCCTCATTACCTTTCCTTGCTTTTAAAGAATTTAGTGTAAGTAAACCAAGCCAACAGAATACTGCCAACTACACCTCCAGAAGAAATTGCAAGAGCTTTTAATCCAAGCGTGGGTAAACTTTTCATAATCGTCTCATTGGTTCCAATACTAACTCCAAGCACAAAAAGTAAAAGGTAGATTGCCCACATAGTAAGCCTATTATTTATTTTAATAAGCATTGCTTTATGCCTTAAAAAATATCCAAGGATAATCCCCACAGTCATTATCGCAACAACTACTAACATAATAATTCTACCGTTTTATCTTTTTCTGCATGAAACTCCAGAGGGTTTCTATTGTCTTACTCCTAAATATATTTCACCAAAGAGGTGATGGATATTTCCTTTCACTCACAAGTTCTTTTAAACGACTCATAACCATTTGTTTGTCGCCAGGATATGTTACTCCAAACCATTCAGCCTTTGTTGGAAGAACTTCGCAGGTTGCTTTTTTATCAACAATTAGATTATTAACCGCAGTTGGTATATAAAACTCAGCTTTAGCATTTGTAATAGCACCCGAAAAAAATCCGCTCATCATATTTTCAATATGATTAAAGAAATCGGGAGTAAATCCCCAAAAGTTCATCGATACAGAAAGATTCTCATTAATCTCTACATTATTACCCTGTTCATTGCGAAAGCAAACTTTTCCGTTTATTCGTTCAATTTGTGTATGCTCAACTACCGTTTGAAGCATTGCTTTTTGATCGGTTGTACACACTCCCCTCGAAACAGAACCCTGCTCCGATAGCGTATTCCCTAATCTGTAACCAACCATAAAATAGCTGCCCTTTGCAAGGTTCGGGTTAGAAAGTGCTTTGGCAAGTACCTGGAATGAATCTGCTCCATAAAAATCATCGGCATTAATTGCAGCAAATGGTTCATTTACAACATTTCGAGCAACCCAAACTGCGTGAGCAGTACCCCATGGCTTAGTACGCTCGGCGGGGCAATTAAATCCCTTCGGGAGCATATCCAACTCTTGAAATACAACTTCAAAAGGTATTTTGCCAGTAAATCGTTTCCCGAAAACATCCATAAAATCCTTCTCGATATCTTTCCTGATTACAAAAACCACCTTTCCAAATCCGGCTCTCATGGCATCAAAAACCGAATAATCGATAATAGTTTCACCATTAGGACCAAGAGCATCTACTTGTTTTAGGCTACCATATCTACTCCCCATACCAGCAGCAAGAATAATAAGAGTTGGTTTCATTCGTACAAAATATTTAGTAAGTTAAATGTTAGTAAGTTACAATCTCGATTTTAACAAACACTATCGAGCGAATGAACCCCGTAGGGCTCGCCGAAGGCAAACACCCATGTTATGTTCATTGGTATTTGTGTTAATACACATTGTGGGTGTTTCATTTTAATATTCAATTAATTTATATTTCATTTATTTTCAGGCAAATGATAATTTATACCTTTTGCGAAAAAGTCGCAAAAGATAAGAATAATTTAGAATCCTATAAAATGAAATGATTCTTTACTCAATTCTCCTCCCCGCTAATCACGTCAATATATGTTGTTTCACCAATTGCAGGTTCATTGGAGGCTCTTGATCTGATCATTACGCATTTTTTGCCTTTCTTGTAACAGCTAACCATTTCTGAAAGCCTAGATGTATCGACTTGAAAACCCTGAATCACTAAATATTTTGATATTTGGTTTGCTACTTCTATCATTTCTGTTAAGCCATCGTACTTTAGCGTAACTTCTGTGGTTATTTTACTCCACTTAACAGATGAAGTAGTCCAGTCTTCGACAAATGGTTCCTTTTCTGAAAATACTACGTTAACACTATTTTTTATTTGATCAAGAATTTCGACATCACTTATGTCTGTCGCAGGAGTTTTTCCATCACCAGAACTAATGTCTCTAATATATTTCTCATCTCCATTATTAAAAATTAATGTGTCTCCAATAAAGTTAACCTTTAATTTAGTTGATGTTCCATCATCAAAATTGATAGTTAATTCATCCCCCTCAATAGTCCATGTGCCTGATGCGGCTAAGCGATCGTAAGTAAATGCTGAATAAACAAACTCACTATCTACTTTTTCGAGTTGAATATTTTCATTTTCTCCAATAACCGTTTTCCAATAACCCATTACCTGTTCTGGGCTAATTGTGTTCTTTTTCCCATTGCATGAGCTTATTAGAATAACCCCCAGAGCTATTATGATAAATTTTAATGCCGAGATTTTCATTTCAATATTTTTTATTGAATAAAAATAAGTCAAAATAATGACTTTTAAAATATTCCTGTTAATTAATGAAAAAGCCATTGTTTAAACTTATAACAATGGCTTAAATCAAAATATTTTTATAATTATTGCATCACTGGAATAGTGCCGTAATTTCTACCTATTAGAATTCCTGCTAAAACAGTAGCAAGGATTGCATAAATTGCTATTACCACTAACAGACTTACAACAAAATAGGAGGTTACCTTATCATCAGGGGTTTTCATCATCGGCTTAATGCCTATATAAAGTAAATAAAGCCCATAAATTCCAACTATAGCAAAAATGCCTAAAGCAGGAATTGCCTGGAAAGCACCCGCTAACATAACCGGTGTATATGAGTAAATAACAAGTTGCATCGCCTTACGGAGATCTTTGGTGGAGCCAAAGTTAGGTGCAAGAGCATCAATAATGTACGCAGAAATACATACACCAAGGAAAGTCGAAACGAATGTAATTATTGCTTGTTTAATACCCCAACTTAGTGATGGGCCAAAGATACTTACACCTATTACACCATAACCAATAAAGGCAGCAATAGCTGGGATCAATGCTAGTGGAATCAAATAAGTAACAATTAATGATATAGTTGATGTTGTTTCCTGCTCAACAACCGTCCACTCATCCTTAGGCTTAAGGATAATGCCTTTAACTCGTTCAACAATATTCATGATTTCAAATTTTAGGGTTTAGAATTAAAGTATAAATTTAAAAAGTATTATGAATGGGTACAATATATTAATAGTTTTTGTGACTCACAAAGAAAACAGATATTGTGTTGAATTATAGCTCTTCCTGACTTCTGACGTTTAGTGCGGTAGCAAACTCCCCGATTTTTCGTATTAGAGGATTAAAGTTCCTGAGAATTGCATAATTAGTCAAAAAAAGAATATGTTTTCTTTTTGGGTTCTCAAATAATTAAAATCAAATTGAGTGAGACTAAGCGAGAAAAATAGAAAATGAGCGTTAGTGCGGTAAAACACAAAATTCACAATTTTAATTGACCAATAACCAAATACATAAAAAACACTAACACGCTAAATTTCAAAAGCGTCAGAAGTCAGGACTCACAAAGAAAACAGATATTGTGTTGAATTATAACTCTTTTAAAAAAAGTTGCCCCCAGTAATTCCTAAATTGTATATTTGCCACAGAAATACTGAAAGAATGGCCTTAGTAATAAAGAACGAACCTCGCTGGTATGCAGCGTATACAAAACCCCGAAACGAAAAAAAAGTTTTTGAGAGATTAGAATCAACCGGGATTGAGGTATACCTTCCCCTTCAACGCCGTTTAAAGCAGTGGAGCGATAGAAAAAAACTAGTTGAAGAACCTTTATTCAGATCTTACATATTTGTTAGAATTACCCCAAAGGATTACTACAATGTTTTGAATACTTTTGGCATTGTTAGGTATATTACTTTTGAAGGAAAGGCTGTTCCAATTCCTGATAATCAGATAAATATCATCAAACAATTACTTGAACAGGATGTAGAGATTGAATCCGTTGAAGAAGAACTTGAACCAGGAGCACTAGTAGAAGTTAAATTTGGCTCATTTATTGGATTAATTGGTGAGCTGGTGGAACATAAAGGGAAGAAAAAGGTGATTATTCGTATAGATCATATATCCCATTCCTTACTCGTATCATTACCAGCCCAGTATATAACAAAAGCTGTGGCAAAATAGTTTTATGTACGCTTAATGGGGATTTTTTCTACTCTCCGGGAATGACGACCATCCTCAAAGACGCTTTCAATAAAAGTTTTTACAATCTTTTTGACCTCTTGAATATCAACAAACCTTGCTGGGATTGCACAAATATTTGCATTGTTATGTTGGCGAGCTAAGCGAGCAATTTCATCGGTCCAGCAAAGTGCTGAACGAATTCCTTGGTATTTATTTGCCACAATGTTTACCCCATTTCCACTCCCACAAAATATTATTCCAAAATCATATTCTCCATTTTCAACAGATTTTGCTAATGGGTGAATATAATCAGGATAATCCACACTTTCCTCGCCATGGGTTCCAAAATCCCAAATAGAATAGCCTAATTCTTCTAAGTAATTTTTTATACTCTCTTTGGTTCTATAACCCGCATGATCACAACCAAGAGCAATTTTGTATATCTTCATTTTTGAGTATTTTTGCAAAGATACTGAATTTACAGATCTATTTCAACCAAAATCAAATGGCAGGAATTTACATACACGTACCTTTTTGTAAAAAAAAATGCCTGTACTGTGATTTCTACTCCATTGGAACTTCAAACAAGATTTCCGAATTCCCTTTACTCATTGAGAAAGAACTTCTTTTAAGAAAAGATTTTATTGGTGATATTCCAATAGATACCATTTACCTGGGCGGTGGTACCCCGTCGCTACTATTACCCGAAGCGGTTTCTCATGTGCTAAATAGTATATCAAAAACCTTTTGCGTATCAAAGAATTCAGAAATTACAATTGAGACCAACCCCGACGATTTAACTAAAGATCTATTATTGAACTACTATGACGCAGGGGTTAATCGAATAAGCATTGGTATTCAGTCATTTATAGACAAAGAGCTTCTTTTTTTAGGTAGAAGACATAGTGCTTTAGCCGCAGAAAAATCAGTTGAACTTTCGCTAAATGCTGGATTTAAGAATATTAGCATCGATTTAATTTATGGACTTCCAGACTCTACAATAATTAACTGGGAATATAATCTTAGAAAAGCCTTTTCATTAGATATTAAGCATCTTTCCTGCTACCATTTAACCTACGAAAACAGCACTGTTTTATATCGCAAATTGAAAGAGAATAAAATCAAAGAGATTGATGAATCAGTAAGCGTTCAGCAATTCAATCGTCTTCGAGAATTGGCTAATCAGAAAGGTTTTATTCATTATGAGGTTTCAAACTTTGCAAAGGAGAGTTTCAATTCTCGGCATAATACTTCGTACTGGCAGGGAATACATTACCTTGGATTAGGTCCATCGGCACATTCTTACAATGGCATACAAAGGGAATGGAATCCAAATTCCTACCTAGAATGGGAATTAGGGATAAAATTAAATAAACCAGCAACCCAATTTGAAAGTATTGATACACGAACCCGTTTCAATGAATTACTGCTTACCCATCTGAGAACTACATGGGGTGTAGATCTTGACTACTTATCGAAGGAGTTTAGCAATGCGATGGTTGAGAAATTGCTTATTAACGCCAAAATTTATCTTAAAACTTCAACCCTAGTAATAAAGAATAACCATCTTTTAATCCCTTCTGAGCATTTCTTTATTAGCGATGGTATTATTAAAGATTTACTAGATGTTGACTAGGTATCTTCCGATAGAACTACTTTAATTACTGAACCATCTAAATTTACTATTGAAAATTTGGATCTCCTTGATCCATTCCAACAGCGGGGATTGTAAAACTAAATGTTGATCCTTTTCCAACAGTACTTTCAACCCAAATAGTTCCACCATGTCGTTCAACAAAATCCTTGCAAAGGATTAAACCCAATCCCGTTCCCTTCTCCATCGATGTGCCTATTGTTACTGGGTTCGAATCTATTTTGAAAAGTTTTAATTGATCCTCCAAAGATATTCCAATACCATTATCCTTAATTGAAACCCGAACAAAGGTCTTTTCTTTAAATGTATCAATTTGAATTTTTCCCTTTTGCGAGGTAAATTTAATTGCATTGGAAAGTAAATTTCTAATAACTGTGGTAATCATACTCACATCAACATATACAAAACCTTCCGAGGTAATTTTTGATTCAATGCTTATCTCCTTTTGCAGTGCATTTCCTTTTAAAAGCTCGATATTATTCGAAATGATTTCGCTTAAACTAATTAGTTTTGGGTATAGTGACATTCTGCCTGTTTGCAACATTGACCATTGAAGAAGATTTTCTAATAAGTTGAATGTGTTTTTTGAATATTTGTAAATCTGGTTAATAAAAAACTTTTGTTTCTCTGGAGTAAAAGACTCAAAATCTTTGGTAAGTAATTCCGACAAACCTAAAACCGTACTAAATGGATTTTTAAGATCGTGCGCAATAATTGCAAAAAATTTATCTTTTGTTGTATTTATTGATTCTAACATTTTTCTCTGAGCCTCCAACTCCTCTTTTTGCCTCCCTATCTCATTATTTTTAGAGGTTAACTCAGCCTCAAGTGTATTATAATCTCTAAGGCGAGAAATAAGATCGGTTAACATTACTCTTGTCATAGAGGGATTGGTATCCAGAAAAGAAAAAAAACATGCTTGATCTAAACCTAGGAGGATAGTAGGTTCCATTGCCGTTACAGATGTTGATCGAGGAGAGGAGTCTAACAGTGAATACTCTCCGAAATATTGATTTTGACGAAAAATTGCATAAACATGCTCATCCACATGGGCTTTCACACAACCCTTAACAATGAAATAAAGCGTATGATCAAAATCGCCTTTACTGAAAAGAGTCTCATTACAAATTAGTTGTCTCGTGGTTAATGCCTCCGAAATTTTAAGAAGCACATCATCATTAACTGATGCAAAAAGACCAATTTTTTTGAGAATCGAAATGCGAGAATTTATCTCTGAAGAGTACATTATCAATAAAAAATTTACAATCACTATCAAGATCCGTACCCTGCAAACATAATAATTTATTAGATAACGTGAGTTCGATTTAAGAAATATGATAATGTGTTTATTTGTAGAGACATATATTTACATAGTGTGGTGATGGAATTATGGAACTGGAGCGAAGCGGAACTCGACGAAGTCAAAATAAGAAATCAGATTTTTGCTTGTATCTTCCATCATTCCAATATTCCATTGATTCAAATAAAACAAATGGATTTATATATAGTTTAATACATTGTTTCTTGCGTCGAACTCACTTTAGATTCTTTAGTATTTGAGATATTTGTTAGTTCATTTTTTCAGTTTTACGAAACTTCTAAACTATCTTTTTATCTTTTAATAAAATATCGGAGCAGAAAAAGCAATCTATAAACTATTTTTGCTTATGTTTAGGGTTGATTTTTTTCTAAGTAAAACAGGAACCTATGAAAATAAAACTTAAAATCTGGCAGAAGATAATCATCTTCATTTTAGGTACAACTATTCTAATATTTACTACCATTTTTGTTTTCATCAGTCAATCCTCAAAAAAAATCATTTACAACAATGCGCTTGAGTACTCAAATGTTTTGGCAAAACAACATGCCAATCAAATAGAAGGCTGGCTAAATAGCGATCTTGTTATAGCCCGAACATTATCTAATGCACTTCTTGAATACAAATCGCTCCCACAAGAAAAATGGCTAGAACACTATCGGAATATGTATAATAGAGTTTACGCGGTAAACCCACAAGTCGATGCTTTATGGGATAGCTGGGAATTAAGCAACCTTGATCCTAGGTGGGATAAACCTTACGGACGCCAGTTTTATATTATTTATAAAGAGAATTCTGTAATTAAAACAAAAAGAGAATTAAGGAGTTTAACGGGTGATCCTCCAACCTATGGAGGAATGAAAAAGGCAATTGCAGAAAGGGTTGAGGAACCATACATTTCTGTACTGCAAGGGGGTAAAATGATGACCTCGCTTTCTTCTCCTTTAGTTGAAAATGGAAAATTCATTGGCCTTATTGGTCTCGATTTACTTTTAACCAGATTTCAGAATTTGGTTAATAATATCAAACCATATCCAAATAGTTTTGCTTTTTTACTTTCGAACAAAGGAGTATTTGTAGCACATCCTGACACCGCCTTTTATAAAAAGAATATTGCCAATAAACTCCCCGAACTTGTAAAAGAGTATAAGCTCTTGGAGAGGATTCAAAGAGGAGAAGAGTTTAATTTTACCTCTAAGAACAAAGCGGGAAATGTTTTTTATTACACTTTTGCTCCAATTGTTGTTGGCAAAACAACTTCGCCGTGGTCATTATGTATTGTTATTCCAAAAAACGAGATAATAGCCCAAGCAAATGCTAATTACAATATTAATTTCATTGCAGGAATAATTGGATTGCTTATATTAGTAATTGTCCTTATAGTTTTCACGAATTACTTAACCCGTCCAATAAACAAAATGACCAAACTTCTCCAAGAAGTTGCAACTGGAAAAATCGATAAAACACTAAATCTAAGCATTAACACTGGCGATGAAATTGAATTAATGTCTAATGCACTCTCTGAATCAATTGTTGGAATAAATAACAAAACAGAGTTTGCCCGTTTAATTGGGAGTGGAAATCTTGATGTAAATCTAACCCTCCTTAGTGATGACGATGTTCTTGGTAAATCATTAATTGATATGCGCGATAGTCTCATTAAAGCTAGAGACGAAGAGGAAAAACGTAAGAACGAAGAGGAAAAGGTTAAATGGGCAAATGAAGGGCTTGCAATTTTTGGCGAAATTCTACGTCAAAATAATAGCAACCAATCAAAATTAGGGGACGAAATTATTAAAAATCTTGTTTGGTATCTAAATGCTGCACAAGGAGGGCTTTTTGTCATAAACGACAAATCCGATCAGGTATTTGAACTTATAGCAGCTTTTGCTTTTGACCGAAAAAGATTTCTGAAAAAAACGTTCGCAAAGGGAGAGGGTTTGGTTGGTGCTTGTGCTGCTGAAAAGGATATTATTCATTTAATTGAAATTCCACAAGAATACATTGAAATTACTTCAGGGCTTGGGGGTGCAAATCCAAATACATTATTATTGACTCCATTAATTGTAGATGAGGAGGTTATGGGGGTTATTGAGATTACCTCCTTTAATCAATTTAAACCTCACGAAATAGATCTTGTTAAAAAACTTGCTCAGAATATTGCATCTTCACTTCACTCAGTAAAAATTAATGCGAGAACTTCGGAGTTACTTGAGAAATCTCAGCAGCAAGCTGAAATGATGGCTGCGCAGGAAGAGGAAATGCGTCAGAATATGGAGGAACTTCAATCAACACAAGAAGAGGCATCCCGAAAAACATTTGAACTCGAAGGTTTTGTAAACGCATTAAGTGGTGCTGCATTTTTGATGGAATATGATACTGATGGAAATATCATTACTGTAAATGACTCATATCTGAATTTACTTGGAAATTCTCGCGATAAAATTATTGGAACTCATCACTCAGCAGGACTTTTACTTACTGATATTCAAAAAATCAGCTACGATCAATTCTGGAATGAACTACGTGGAGGAGCCATTAAAAAACAAACCACCCGAATTTCTGTAAAAGGAACCGAATATCTACTTCTTGAGACCTATACGCCTATCTTTAGTCAAATGGGGGAGGTTATAAAAATATTAAAGATTGCAATTGATGTTTCAAATATATCGAACTAATCAACGTTAACTAAAAGCCTTGCTATTCGATAACAGGGCTTTTAGTTTATCTCTACTTGATAACCACTATAATTTCTAATATTTATTACATTTCCCTCATCGAATATCAAGTATTGACCCTTAATTCCAACAAGTTTTCCTTGTATTATAGCATTCTTATCAAAACTCATCGATTTTACCTTTGTTGGATAGTTAATCACAGGATATTCAATGTCATATTCGATATCTTCCTCAATCCTAAACATAAACTCTTTCCCTTCGATAAATTCAAGAGCTTTTGCCTTTTCGCTTACAAGTTAATCATCATTCCTAACCCCTTTTAGCATTGCCTGCCAATTTGTTTTATCTGCAAAAATTTTCTTTAACTCCACCTCAACTTCGCCTGCTCTAAACCGATTAGGTGTTCTACAAACAATTATCGACTTAGTTGCCCCTTGATCGAGCCATCGGGTGGGAATTTGATGATGCCTTGTTATACCAACCTTCAATCCTCCTGACCATGCCAAATAAACAAATTGATCGATAAGACAATGTTGATTAGCATATTCAATATCACGAGCAACACCCTCATGAGCTCTGCATAATTCCGGTCTTAGAACACAATCCTCTGTTTCAGGAGCACTGATAAAACAAGGGTAGCAAAACCCCTGTCCAAAAGATTTTGATGTTTTCCGTCCACACTTTACACAATAGATATTTCCAAGGAATCGGATGTAAAGATGATTTCCAATAAAACTATTCAAAGGCAGTTCCCCTCCATCAAGTTTAAGGCAATAATCAGCTATTATTGAGGTTTCAGTTCCTTTATTTTGAATTGTCATTTTCCGGAGCATTCCTGTTACCATATCTCTCTTTTTTGATATCTAAAGTAATGTCAGTTCGATGTAAGATGTCATCCTGAGCGAAGCGAAGGATCTAATTATCTAAAGAACAGATGCTTCACTTCTTTCAGCATGACAAAACAACAATCTATAACTATGCTTAAAATCAAAATATCATACTTAAACGAACTCACGTTAAAGTAACTGATTTTTATTCAAATTCCTCAAATATGATCTTTTAGATAATTTTTTTAAATTTTTATACATCTATTTATCAGCTAATTAGTGCTTTTTATCACGATCTGATTAAAATATTTTACTACCATGTATTGCATAGTATATATTTATGTGTTATATTTGCACTATCATAATACCTGTACAAACCGAGTAATTAATTTTATAGAATATGAAGAAAACGACAACGGTAAGTCTTAGCGGAAGCATCTTTACTCTCGAAGAGGATGCGTACAATGTGCTAAACGGTTACCTAAAAAGACTTGAATTTCACTTTTCGAAAGAAGAGGGGAAACAAGAAATTATATCAGATATTGAATCGAGAATTGCAGAACATTTAAGAGAAACTATTAAAACACAAAATCAGGCTGTCGACATTAATGATATTAACAGAATTATCAAAATTATGGGCGAGCCTGGTGAAATTGAAGGAGAAGAAAATATGAAAAATGATTATCAAAATGATTACAGATCGTATCGCCGGTTGTACCGCGATACTGACGACAAGATTATTGGTGGCGTTTGCGCCGGTATGGGCCATTACTGGAGGGTTGAGCCCTTGCTACTAAGAATTATTATTATTCTTTTAACTGTATTTGGTGTATTTCCAGGTCTCATCATCTACATTATCCTCTGGATTGTGATCCCGCCTGCCCTTACCAACACCCAGAAGCTTGAAATGAGAGGCGAACCCGTTACTGCCGATAATATTGGCAAATCATTTAATAAATAGTAACAACTTTAATACAATAACGCTATGGATTTAGATAATTCAAAAGCCCAAATGAGGAAAGGTGTGCTTGAACTATGCATACTTTCTATCCTCTCCCGTGGTGACGCATATACAACCGATTTGATTAACAAGTTAAAAGAGGCCAGAATGATAGTTGTAGAAGGGACTCTTTACCCAATGCTCACCAGACAAAAAAATGCGGGTCTCCTAAGCTATCGCTGGGAAGAATCGCCACAGGGGCCACCAAGGAAATACTATACTCTTACCGAAAAAGGTCACACCTATCTTACCGATCTTGATTCTGGGTGGAATGAACTGGTAGAAACTGTAAACGCAATTAGAACAATTCATTAAATACTGCCATGAAGAAAACAACCAAAGTAAGCCTTGGAGGTTTTACATATGATATTGAAGAGGATGCCTATATCCTGCTCGAAAATTATATCAATTCGCTTAAACAAAAACTAAGCAACGATAAGGATAGTCAAGAGATAATTAGGGATATTGAAGAAAGAATCGGTGAACTATTAACCGAAAAGAAAGGTAATGCAGAGGCTATTTCTATTGAAGTTATTCAGGAGATTATTGGAATTCTTGGAAAACCAGAAGAGATTGCCAATGACCCAAACGATTCAAGTCAAGCAAATTATAGCACTCGTACTCAAAAAAGATTATATCGCGATTCCGATCATTCCTACGTTGCGGGTGTTTGCTCTGGGTTAGGTGAGTATTTTGGAACGGATCCAATCGTAATGAGAATAATATTTATTGCGTTAACAATTCTTCAAGGATTCGGCCTACTACTATACATAATTCTATGGATTGCCGTACCAAGGGCAAATTCTCCAAAACAAAAACTTGAGATGAAGGGTGAACCAATTAATGTTGCATCTATTGAAAAAACAATTCGTGAGGAATATTCTCAGGTAAACGAAAGCCTAAAAAAGAAAGGGGTAGCAAGTTTCATTGAAAAACTGGTGTACTTCATTGGACGACTGGTATACTGGTTCATCCAAGTTCTTCTTGTTATTGTAAAAGCAATTGCCATAATTATTGCCGTTGTTTTAATTGTTACAATGCTAATTTTACTCTTTGTTGTACTCAATATAGTATTCTTTGGAGGGGTACTACTTAGCAGCGCCTTCCCCGAAATACATGGAATTCCACTTGATGAGGTTATAACATCGATGTTTGAGTTTAGCTCAAGTATTTGGATTACAATTCCTATTTTCTTAGTTATTGCTATTCCTATTTTCGCAATCCTTTACCTTGGAATTAGAATTCTTTTCCGATTTAAAGCTCGCGATGGTATTGTTGGTATAGTTGCAGCTGGAATTTGGATTATCTCTATTGCAATTCTAGCTATGACCATATTCTATCAGGCAAAGAGCTTTACAATTCGAAAAAACGTAATCGAAACGGTTAACCTTTCGCCAAAACTTCAAAAAGGAGAAACCTTAATAATTAAGGCGAACGAAATTGGAGATAGTTTATACACCTATCACAATCGGTCATTCATTTTTGAGGACTATTCGATTGAAAAGACAAACGGTCAAACAATAATTAAAGGACGGCCAAGCTTAACAATCGCAAAGTGCGATAAAGAATTCCCAGTAATTACGTTTACTAGGAAAGCAAGAGGAGCTAACAACCTTGTTGCTGAGATGAATGCAAAAAAGATAGCCTATAATTACTCCCTAAAGGATTCCGTACTAACCTTTGATTCATATTTCACAGTTCCCGCTGGAGAGAAATGGAAGTTGCAAGAACTATCAATCACATTACAAATACCAGAGGATTATAAAATATATATTGATAACTCGACTGAAAGCATTATGAATCTTAGACAGCCAGCATATAAGTACTGGCCCGATGAGATTATGGATAAGAAATGGTCAATGAAAGAAAACATATTGAAAGAACTTGAAGAATAGAATATTGATTGGTTAGATTTGAATTTTTACAAAAGCGAGAGTCCCCCTTAATTCAAGGGGGATTTTTCATTCAACAATATGGCGAATATATTCACCATAAAACTTTTCTGTTAATCTGGCATATCAGTAGAACAAAGGCGTTGAGGAATAAAACTTTTCGTATTGGGTGTTTTTTTATTGTCAATTATTTGGAACAAGGCAAAATTATATTACTTTTGCCCTGCCTTTTTTGGGCGATATATGATTGACCTATGGTGTAGTGGTAGCACAGCAGATTTTGGTTCTGTTAGCCTAGGTTCGAGTCCTGGTAGGTCAACAGAAAAATGCACAAACCCTCTTTAAACAATGTTTAAAGAGGGTTTGTTGTTTTTAGAGAGTTTATTTATGATTCATCTTTTCATCAAATGTTTTAATCGACCTTGATAGGATTGCCAATAATTTTTTTTCGTACTCTCATTTAGGAAAGAGGCGGCTACCATTTTTTCAACCAAATCAGATTTTGATAGCATCAATGACAAAATACTATTAACCGTTTTTTCATTTATTCCTGTATTCTCTGCAAGGATGGCAAATTGCTCGCTAATTTTCCCTTGAGCTAAATTTCTTGGTAACAGACCATCATTAAGCGCAAAATCTTTATCATCAATATGAATACGACTATTAAGCAGATCGTAAGCAGGGCTTAACCTATAATCGCCCATTGGCGTTTCTAACAACGAAAAGTTTTTAAAATGAGCATCCCCATTTGAAAATAGATAATTAAATACAAGCAGTTTCAAAAGTTTGGGCGATTCCAATTTATAGGCAGGTAAATGAACCTCCATTAATTTAAATAGATCCAGATAGTTTCCTAAATATTTATAATGGTCTCCATGAGTCTGTGGTGTTCTTCCTGCCAACGATGCAAAATCATCCTGTCCAAGTTTAGTTCCATCCTCTTTTACATCAAATCGCTTTGTAATATATGCCAGTGAGCCATTTTTAAAGAAAATCAGTGCATTTTCAGCGGTTTCTATTCCATAAACCTGTCGGGCAATTTGCATAGTTAAGTGCTCGTTAGCAGGCATTTGATCAGGCTTTTTACCTATGCTTGGGATTGGTTTTAAAATATAGGTGCCACGCTCTCCCTCATTGACAAGTCGTAACTTGTTTTTTTCGAGCAATACGGAAAATTTTTCCTGCACTCCCGAAATGGACATTCGCTTTCGGTTGTCGTCAAAAAGTTCATCTGTTTCAGGATTGCTTGCTGGTGAATCATAAGGCAATATATGATTTACCTTTTTACCTTGAAATACTCTGTTCAAACAGGTTTTGCTATAGGTATCAAAGCCTTCAGCCAATGTGCCGGGGCAATATTTTATCTTAGGTAAACTCATGTGTTTTCTATGCTAACAACCCGAACAGCACCAATACTATCATTTTTTGCAGTAGTAATTAATAATCCAAAATAATCATTTTGGTCGATTCTATTATACTTACACACTACCAGTTTATTAGAGCCTTCGGGTAGCATATTGTAAAAAAAAGGGAACAGGAATTTTGAATGATACTCTTGTTGGCTTTTAGGCAGTGTAAGGCTGATGCTGGGTTTGCTTCCGTTTTCAATCCATCCTGTGTTATATTGGAATGTGAACGAGCCATCATCATGCTGCGTTAACACACCTGCCTCCTCATCTTTATAAAATATTTTGGCTCTTCTCATTTGTTATGAGATAAATCCTTAACCTTTAAACACACCTCTAGCCCTAAGGCATCGGCTAATTTCTGTAGATTTCCAAGCGTAGGATTCCCCTTTCCACTTTCGAACTGCTTTAATGTTCTTAAGCCAACACCAGATAGTTCAGCCAAAGTTTCCTGAGTTACTTGAAGCGCTTCTCTTCTATTTTTTATGGTATTTATCAGCTCCTTAAAGTGCATTATCTTGCTCTTTTTTATGCAAAAATACAATTAATTTAATTAATTGCAACACAAAGTGCAATTTATAGCACTTTTCGGTGCGTTTATTGTTGTGGATGCTTAATAATAATTTGAAAGTGCAGTATAATGCACTATTTGGAGGAACACATCCAAACTAAAAAACACGGAGAAATTCGAAACTACATCAACAACCAACATGTAAAATCTAAAAAACTCAATGCTTAGTTGCGATTTAGGTAAAAACCAGAGGGAAATAGACTAATAATAATCACCTGAAATGATGCTTGATACAACGAATTAAAAAAGTAATATTTAAATCACACTACTTTTCAGATTCTAATCCATTTAATACATCCTGTGGATTTAATAATTCTTCAATCAATTCATGCACCCTAGTACAAGGATTATGGGTTGAATAGCGTTGGTCTGTATATTTTTGTTTTAACTGTTTTGCCCATTCTATTGCTTGCTCTTGATTTCCATAATTTTCTAAAAAAGAAAAAGTGCAGAAGTCGTTTTTCAAATATTTATATTTAACAAAACCCGATTTCTTTCTAATTTCTCTCTCAAGATATGCTTTATAGTCTGCTCTTTTTAACCCTGTATTTACAAATTGAAAATGCAGCAAAAACCATAATTCAAACGCCTCATTTGTCCAAGCGCAATTGACACTATTTGCATGTGCCTTTATTATTGCTCCATTAAAATTATCATCAGGAAAATCATCTTTATCAAACACAACCCAAACTCGGTCATATTTTCTACACGAAATATCACGTTGTCTAATTGCATAGTCAACTAATCCAATAGTATTTCGCCCAATACCATCAACTTTTAACTCAACCGTTCCTCTTGGTAATTTATCTTCCAATGCCTTAAAATAGTTAGGTTCCGTCTTTTCACCTTCACAAACAATAAGAAAGTAAACTAGTTTAGTACGAATCTCAACACTACGTTTTTTCTCCTCTCTTTCAAAACGTTTTTTTATAACATTATCAATCTTTGCTACTCTCGCCATTTGAAATTAATTTAGTAAAATCACCAATGAAAGGAATAGCACCATAGCGTCCCGCAATATAATCCTTTTCAAATGAACGATCATTGCGCACTTTGTTACCATTTGGTTCAATATATTCTACAAGAGAATATAAGTCTGTTGCTTCAAATCTATTCTTCTCCGTAAAATAAATTTGATCTCTTCTGAAACAACCAAAATTCAAAAGATTCGTGTCATGAGTTGCAAAAACTAATTGCGCATTTCGATTGTTATGAATTGGAGAATTAAACAATTTTACAATAGCCATTGTAAGCAAAGGATGTAATTTAGCATCAAGTTCATCAATTACAGTAAGTGCGCCTAATTTCAACCCATATGTTAAATGGCCAGCCATATCATACAATTTATTCGTACCTGCCGATTCTTGTTTTAACAAATCGAATTCATGTTTATCAATTACATTTCCGCTTTTATCAAACTTATTATGGATTGTTAAAATT
Source organism: Bacteroidales bacterium (assembly GCA_013141385.1). Taxonomy (NCBI): domain Bacteria; kingdom Pseudomonadati; phylum Bacteroidota; class Bacteroidia; order Bacteroidales; species Bacteroidales bacterium. The sequence goes on from JABFRB010000019.1 coordinate 163,645, forward strand.
CTACTGTCTTTTAACACAAAATCTTGAATTCCTAATCCCAAAGGAGATAAAAAATCTTTTATCCAAATAGTCAAGTCAACATCTTTTAGAAACCCTAGTGTTAAAGGTTTTCCTTTTTCATGTAGTAATCCAGAAAGGTTGCTTTGTTGATTAAACCAATTCATTATTTTTTTTGAAATTGTACCATTGAATTGATCAACAATAGATAGAAAAAGTGCATTATCTCTAGTCTTTTCTTCAAGACCGCTTCCTTCTACAAAATCTTTAGTTACTTCAATAGAATCATTAACTCTAATAAACAAAAGTTTCTCTTTTCTTATTTTACGTTCATATAACCATTCTGAATGAATAATCTTATTGCTAGCTTCAAATCCATAACGATAGCGAACGCCATTAATTAAGATTAGGATTTCAAAATGTGAGGGTTGATTTTCGGTTTCTGTACTTAATAAAAAAGGCACTACATCTATCTCTGAAGTAGAATTATTTTGGGCAGAGGTCATTAGTATCCATCTCATTCTATCCATCGCTTTAAGAAAATTGCTCTTTCCGCTCGAATTTGCACCATAAATTACTGCACTTCTCAATAATTTATAATTGCCTGATTCAATTACATTCTCTAGGTTTTCTTTAATGGCTGTAGCCTCAAGGCTAAGAGTTTTTTTATCTTTAAATGAAAGATAATTACCTACTTTGAATTCGATCAACATGATTTCGGTGTTTTTTGAGATTTACCCTCAAATTATACATCAAATATAATTATTTTATCAACACAATATTCTTTTTTGAGAAATAATCTCAAATTAATCATTCACTGCAACTAAATTAATTGTTGTAAAATCCAATTGGAACATTTCTAAAATATATCACGGTATTTGTTTTTAGGATGATCCACATGAATGCAATAAGTATAAAACAGATCCCCAAAAAATATTTGTAGAAATTATACCTATCGCACTATTTCAATAAAAAACGAGTAATAAAACCTATCGGCAGGGCAAATGCGGTAAATGGAAAAACCTGTGTTGCTTAGAATATCGAAGAATTTATCAAATCGTTCTGCCTCCTTAAAAACATCAACTGTATCATTCCAAAGGGTGTTGGCGTATGATATTTTATTTGCATAGTAAATCTCTATTTTCTTTGAAATGCTTGTGTCCCCTAAAATTGAGGATAAGGATACTTTTATATTCTCAATCCCTGAGTAATACTGGCATACAAGTATTCGCCCTCCGTCTGATAACATGTTGTTCAGGTGCTTAAAGAGACTCACCTTTTCGTCATGTGTAAAATAAAACAATACATAATTGAGGAGGATTAAATCAAACTTATCGTTTGATTGGTAATCGAATATGCTATTATTGTGAATTGTAACTCGTTCATTATCTTTAAACTTCTGATTAGTTGCAGCAGCAACCTCAGGGTTTAACTCAATTCCAGTAACAGAAATAGCAGGGTTATTAACTACTAAAGCATCAATATAATTACCAAAGCCACATCCAATGTCCAGCGCATTTTTTATAGCTGTTGTTTCACCAATGAGCGTAACGTGATTTACAAACTTCTGCTTTGTATAATTGTTGAAAGCGTTTTCGCCAGAACCCGTGTAGTAACTCTCGCTGAATGGGTTTTTTATTTTTTTTCCCACCTCAAGTTTTTCAAGGTTGATAAGTGTTTCGCATAAACGGATCTCATAGTCCAACTTCTTTTCACAAATCATCTTTTTCCATGCTCTACCTATGGATACTTGAGAATCGTTATGCTTATAGTAAGCGATTAGTTGTAATATAAACTGGTAGTGGCGCAACTGTGTCTTTAGTGGTCTAAACTGGTTTGCTTCGCAATACTTTGGAAGTAAGATTACTTTGTTTCTGGTAACAGTAACCATGTCCAATTGTAAAAGTAGGTGAGCAAAATCGGAACCAGATGCCATTAGTTCCTGCCACTGTTTCTGGTTGTTAGAAATTATTTTTAAACATACAACCCTCAAAAAATCCAAAAACATATTGTAGAAGGATAACTTACGACTAGGTAATGACATTGGAATTATATGGCGCAGTAAACCAATAAATCCTTCAAGTGATCGAGAATTTTTGAGAAAATTATTTGTAATAACTGATTTCTCTATTGTTTGGAGGGGAATTGCTTGAAATTGTTTCATTAATAAATTGGAATTTAATCTTTGATTTGTAACGTTTTATAAATTTTTATATGGCCTAAATTGCCTGAATTATCATTGAGATCATTATTATTGCTACTCATTGCGAGCAATGTGCTGTTTTTTATCAATAATACTGGTTAAAGCACGTCATCTAAAATCATCAAATTCCTATATAATAGCGCATTAACTATGGATTTATCTCCAAATTTTTTTGCGATGACCCTACTCTTAACTAAAAACCGATATCGTTCGGTTTTTTTTATTTTTTATATACAAGGTTCAATTATCTCAATATCAAATCTATTTCAAAGAAAATGGTAATCACAAATATCTTCTTACATTTTTACAATACTCTACCCATTGATCTTTGAATTTACCTTGCAAGAATTTTTCCTCGCCGAGAATTATTATATGATGAATAAGGGTAGCAATTACCAAAAACGCAATATTTAACCAATGTGGCACATAAATACACGAGGCAATACCCACCATTATTACGCTTACATATATCGGGTTACGACTAAATCGATATAAACCAGTAGTTTTTAGCGTTGTTTCCTCAGCAGGTAATCCTACTCTTAAGGATTCTCCAAGATTGGAGAGTGAAATAATAAATATTATTAGTGCAGGAATAAATATTAGCAAAAGGTTAATTATTAGCACAATGTTGCTAAACTCATAAGCATGAACAAACCGCTTCAGAAATAGGAAAATGATATTCCCAACAAAGGATAATTTTCCAATGTAAAATACTACGGGGTTGATTGTTGCAGTTCCGAATAGTTTCATTTGTAAAGATTTTAAATTTATAATTCAAAGTTACGGATCAATTGATAATGTATCACAATTCTAATGTGCAAATGAGAACTTTTTTATGCTCATTTTATCAGAATGGACTATAGTATTGAATTCTCCCTCGCCATTCGCACTTGCTTGGAATTTGGATACCACTCTCCTACTGATATTTACTTAAAAACAAGTATTATTTTGATCTGAGAACTTTTTGGCATAATTACCCCATCGCAAATTGCGATTTTAATAGTTTACATTAACTCATAGGGCATTGCTATGCTTGGATTGTGAATGGCTTGTATTTTAAAAGGTTTACTAATATTTTGCTACCCCGAAGATTTTTCAAGAGATACGTTAACCTCTCGTATATCAAAATAATCCATCATTTTTAAGCCCCAATCTTATAAGAATAATATTATCCTGTTTAATGCTTTGCATTAAATGGTGTAATTTATATTTTTGTAATAACCCTAATACTAAAACCCTATGTCACCAATAGTTCTTGGAATATTAGCATGGATTGTCATAATTATTCTGATAGTTAAATACCGGAAAAAGAAACAGGAATTACCTCAATGGCCTAGCGGCACTAAATTAACTGCAAATGATGTAACCCCGAATTCATTTACTTTATCGTGGTCGCCAATTTCTGATAAAAACGAAGTATCGTACGGGATTTATATAGATGGTGTATTTCAAAAAGAACAATCCACAACATCTGCGTTAATTAATGTGTATAAACCAGAGACTGTGGCAATTTATAAAATAGAAGCACGCTATAAAAATGGGACGTGGACAACGAATGGTCCTCTGTTGAGTTTTGCTACGTCTACACCAGTTGTTGATAATTTGCCATATTGGGTATCAGGAAGTGTTTTGAAGATCTCGTTAGTAAATGATATTTTATATTTAGAATGGCCCAAGGCAAACTCCAATAATTCAACTATTCTGAACTATCTGCTTTATCTTGAAAACGATGTTATTGCGATTTTATCCTCTGATAGTTTAAACTTTAAAATTCCAGGGTTGGCTTCTGGAAAAAAATATCGTTTTATTCTTAAAGCAAAGGATACAAATGGAACTATCTCAAAAAACAGTTTATTTGCTGAAGTTGATATTCCAGCAAGCAATCCGCAAGTGATAACAATACCTAAAGAAGATTTTACTACATCAAAACCTTTGAGTAATTCACTCGATTTTTTGTATAAAGGCGAAAATCCCATTCAAATTGGGGTTGCAGCAAATACTTTGGACGAAAAAAGAACCTGCCTGTTAAAGGGAAGGGTGAAAAACAGCAACGATCAATATCTTAAAGATGTGAGGGTTGAAATTATCAACCACCCAGAATATGGTTATACCCTAACAAATGAAAGCGGTGAATTCAATCTTTTGGTCAACGGGGGTAAGCAACACACAGTAATTTACACAAAGGAGAATTTTCTAAAGGTTCAAAGAATTGTAATTACAGGCTGGGAGTCTTATTATGTAATACCTGAGGTTGTGATGATTAACAGGGCTACTGAGTCTGTTAATGTTCAACTTGCCAATACAACTCAGATGACTTCAATCCACGGAGCAGCAAATACCGATGAGCATGGTTCACGATCTGCAAGCATATTTATTCCAACAGGAACAATAGCAAACAAGGTAAAACCCGATGGTTCACTTGTACCCATATCAACATTAAATATTAGGTTAACAGAATACACGGTTGGGTCTAACGGTGTAAAATCTATGCCAGGAGAACTTCCCCCAACTTCGGGTTACACATATGCAATTGAACTCACCGCCGATGAGGTTGATGCAAAGGTTAATGGTAAGGATATTGTATTTGATAGAGACGTTTACATTTGTGTAAATAACTTTTTAAATTTTCCTGTAGGAAATCCAGTTCCTGCTGGATATTATGATGATAAAAAACACTGCTGGATTCCTTCCAATGATGGGCGTGTAATAAAAATTTTATCGGTTTCTAATGGTGTGCCTCAAGCGGATATTGAAGGAACAAATCAATCAGCAACAGAGGATAAATTGAAGGAATTAAATATCTCGGAGGAAGAAAGACGAAAATGGTTAGATCACTTTAAGGTTGGCGATTCTTTTTGGAGAATTCCGCAAAGGCATTTTTCAGTTTGGGATTACAATTGGCCTTTTGGCCCGCCTCCTACTGCACAACCCTCTCCTTACCCTAAAGACCAAAATCCGAAGCCTAAACAAAATCCATGCCCCCAAACAAAGGGTTCTATTATCGGCATTCAAGATCAAGTTTTAGGTCAAAAAGTCAATATTTCGAGAACAGGGATGTCTCTTATCTACCAAAGCGATAGAGTTGAAGGGCATTATCAGAATTATTCTATAACATTTCCCATTAGCGAGAGTACAATTCCAAAGGAGTTGAAAAACATTGTTATTGAAATAAGTGTGCTTGGACGCACTTTTACTGATAACTTAGCACCAAAAGAAAACCAGACATATACATTTATTTGGGATCGTAAAGACTCTTTCGGTCGTGTTGTCCAAGGATCGCACCCTGTTGTTGTTAAAGTTGGTTACACATACGATGGCACATATCAGAAACCGGCTGGTTTCAATTCGAGTTTTGGGCAATCGTCCGGTCAAAAAATTACTGGAAACCGCACACGGCAAGAGATTACAATGTGGAATACGTGGAATGGTTGGATTGGCAACTGGGGCTCTCGTAATTTAGGCTTGGGTGGTTGGACGTTGGATGTTCACCACGTTTATGACCCAAGAAAAAAGGTAGTATACTTTGGCAATGGAAATATTAAATCTGCCGAACTATTAGGTCGAACTATTTCAACATTTGTGGGAACGGGGGTTTATGGTTTTTCTGGTGATAATGCCCCTGCAAATAAAGCACAGATCTATTCTGGTCAATCTACATGTATGGGGCCAGATGGAAGTATATATATTGCCGATTGGGGGAATAACCGGGTTAGAAAAGTATCTCCAAACGGTGTTATAACCACAATAGCAGGAACTGGTCAGCCAGGTTATGATGGTGATGGTGGTCCCGCCACATCTGCAAAAATCAACCAGCCACACCGTGTAGCATTAAGCCCTGATGGAACAATCTATTTTACAGACCTATCAAACAACGCAATACGAAAAATAGATACTAATGGCATTATCTCTACAATTGTAAAAAGCGAAAAAGGGTATGCAGGTGATAACGGACCAATTAAAGATGCTCAAGTAAAGGATCCTCGGTGCATAACATTGGGATTTGATGGTTGTATTTACTTCTCCGATTCAGGTAATCATCGTGTAAGGAAAATATCACCTGATGGAAATATTGTAACCGTTGCGGGTAATGGAGTAGCTACTTTTGGAGGTGATAGGGGCTTTGCAATATCAGCCTCTCTGAATAATCCTCAGGATGTTGTTCTTACAAAAGAGGGATATTTGTATATCTGCGATCAGGATAATTGCAGAATTAGGTGTGTATCTCCAGATGGAATAATTAAAACCTTGGTAGGAAAGGGAGTTGCTGGGTATTCTGGGGATGGAGGAAAAGCAGTAGATGCTTGTATTAACAAACCCGAAGGTATTGCGGTTGATACTGATGGAACAATCTATATAGCCGATTCCGAGAATCATTGCGTAAGGCGAGTTACACCAGATGGAATTATTACAACAATAGCAGGGGATGGCGTTTCGGCGTATTCAGGAGATAACGGGCTTGCAAAAAATGCAAGATTCGTTAAGCCTCATGCAATTGTAATTGCCCCTGACGACACCCTTTATGTTTCCGATTTGGATAATCATAGAATCAGAAAACTATCTGCACCACTAGCAGGATTTTCTTCTGGAGATCTTTTTATTCCCTCACAGGATCGATCCTTGCTATATGTGTTTAACAGCTATGGTAGACATCTGTCAACTCTTGATGCATCCACCAACAATATTATTTTAAAATTTCAGTACGATCCTAATGGCTACCTAATTGGAGTGTCGGATAACACAAAACTTTTACTTGGAATAGAAAGAGACAAGAATGGTTTTCCGCTCAGAATATCAAATTTATGGGGTCAAAAATTCTCTTTGCAGATCAATCAAATGGGGTATCTAAGCCAATTTCAGGATGATATTGGAAGATCCCTAAACTTTGAATATTTCCAAGGAGGGTTAATGTCCAAATTTACTGATCCTACTGGGCTCTCCAGTAAATATGAATTTGATAATTTAGGTAAACTAACTAAAGCAATTGACACTTCAGGAAATGCTAAAACCTTTTCCTCAAAACAATCGGGGAAAAATCATACCGTACAATTAACAACGGCAGAAGGAAACACGGAATTGTATTCCTATGAAGAACTCTCCAATGGTGAATCAAAAACAGTTAACACCAATTCATGTGGGAGCAAAACAGAGACCTATAGTAAAGACAACTCTTTTCAGCAAACTATTTATTCTGATGGGACTATTGTTGAGAAAAAATTCCTATCCGATCCTCAATTTGGTGTGCTTACACCCTATACCTCTGAAATAGTAACCAAAACTCCTAATGGATTAAAGAGTATTGTTAAAACCAAACGTAGCCTTGAATTAACCAATCCCAATGATATAAATAGCGTAAAATCAATCAATCATGAAATTGATAACAATGGAAATCTAACTACCATTTATTCAAACATTCCCGACAAGAAGAATATTATCAAAACAGCTTACGGTTCAGAAAAGATTACATGGTTTAACAATGATGGACTAGTTCATCAAGTACAAGATGAATTAGGTATTTTAACTAAATTTACCTACGATGAAAGAGATCTTTTGACCGAAACTAGCACTGAAGCGAGGAGCTTCAAAAGCAAATATAATGAAAAAGGATGGGTTGTTGAGCAAATTGACTCTTTAGGTAAAACAATAAAATTCGAGTATGACGAAAGGGGTCGAAAAGTAAAAGATAAATTCTACGATAAAGAAATAAAATATTCATTCAACAGTAACGATCTTTTAACTTCTATGGAGTTACCCGGAGGAAGGATACACTCCTTTACCTATAACTCACAAAATCTTAAAGAGTCATATCAACCCCCAAGCGAAAGTAATGAGAATAATAAAATTACATATCTCTATAATCAGCAGAATATCCTTACCGAAGTAAGATATGGTGCCGAAGCCAAAATAATGTTTGAACATGATTGCTCTGCTCGATTACAATCGGTATTAAAAGGAAATCGAAAAACTTCTTTTTTCTACGATAGCAACAGCGGGAATCTAAACAAAATAACCTCCCCAGATGGTATAGAAACTAGCTATAAATACGATGGAAGTACTCCTCTATCAATTGAATGGTTAGGCAATGTGAATGGAAAAATTGAATTTTCATATAACCCCGATTGTGGCCTTGCTTCGTATGTTATTTGTGGGCAACAACCAATAAGTTTTAAATATGATTCATCCTTTAGGATAACGAATATCGGAAATATTGTTATCCAATATTTCCCAAACAGGCCACTGGTTAAGGAGACTGCCTTAAATAGCATTAAGGAAAGTTTCGAATACGATAAATATGGAGGACTTTCCTCCTCTGCCTACAAAAACAATGAAAAAGAGTTGATTAGATTTACTTATCTGCGAGATATTTCAGGAAGAATTACTCAAATAAACGAAATATTAAATGGTAAAGAGAACATAAATAATTTTGAATACGATGACTTTGAGCGCATAATAAAATGGTCAATGAATAAAAAGGAAATGATTTTATATAGTTACGATGATAATGGTAATCGTCTACTATTTAGAAATCAGGGGGTTGAAATTAAAGCTGTTTACAACAAAATCGATCAAATTTTACAATTTGGCGGTATAAAATGCAAGTATAATGTTCGGGGTGATTTAACAGAAAAAACAGACGGCAATGGCATCACCAAATATCAATACGATGATACAGGCAATATTCTATCAATAGAATTGCCGGAAGGAAAAAAAATAGAATATCTTCTTGATGGTTCGGACAGAAGGGTTGCTAAAAAAATCAATGGCAAAATAGTCCAACGTTTCATCTATAAAGATGGTTTAAATCCAATTGCAGAGCTTGACGAAAACGGCAATATCAAAAGCCAATTCATTTACGCTACCAAAGTAAATATTCCAGATTATATGATTAGAGATAATAAAACATATCGATTTATCTCCGATCATCTGGGAAGCGTTCGCTTGGTTGTAGACTCAAATACTGGAGAGGTAATCCAAAAAATGGATTATGATATTCAAGGAAACGTCCTTGCCGACTCAAACCCAAAATTTCAACCTTTTGGTTTTGCAGGAGGAATTTATGATACTGACACCGGCCTAATTCTTTTTGGTGCCAGAACTTACAGCCCTTTGTTTGGATGTTGGATGTCAAAAGATCCAATATTGTTTGCTGGAAAAGACACTAATTTATATCGCTATGCAAAGGCAGATCCGATAAACTTCATTGATCCGACAGGCAAGGAAAATAATTTTCCCTGTCCTCAATATGGACCAGCCCCAACACCATATAAACCAAATCCTAATAATTTTCCACCCATTCCGTTAAGACTTCCTGACTCATATACTTATAGCTACTCAAGTGGGTTGTCTAATTATGCTCTAACAGTCGATTCATTTGGGAGAGTTTATCCTTCATTTGGAGTAAACGATGTACCTAGTACTCCCAACTGGAGTATAACTGCAAATTGGATAGCACAATCAAAAGCCCCAACGGAGCAAGAATCTAGGGACTTTTATACAGGTATGGCATTCAATACAAGTGCAAATGTATTCAACGTGGCTGTAGGAACAACATATTCTGGCGGTAAGATGGGGTATAGTATTGGGGCTTCTCCTGGCGCTGGTTATTCTAGTGGCTTTAGTGTATCACCAGAGCAATTTTCTTATTCTATCCCTGATAATGCAAATAACACAGCATACCAATTTTCGACTGAATTCAAACAGATTTTAGGGCTAAATGATGCGGGATTTATGATGAATTTTTCGAATTAGCTTGAAATTTATTGTATTGAGAACGCTTTTTTTGAACAAAAAATAGAAAGAGGAGCAATAAGCTCCTCATTTTAAAGTTTTTAACTAGCAACTTTTTAGAATTATTTGCTGTTCAGGGAATAAATACTTCACCGATATTTTGGATTTTTTTTCATACCTAAATGACTTATACTTGGAAACCACAAAGCTCTTTTGTAGTTTTAAAAAATCATTTATTGAATCTCCCTTAAAATCTGATATACCATGATTATTATTCTTAAAGCCTTACTTGGAGTATTTGCAAGTATTTTCAGTTTCTTCTACATAAAAGATTTAACAAAAAATAGAAAAACTTATTCTGATAAATCATGGTTTGGACTGTCTGCAACTGGGTTCATCACAAATTTTTTAGATACCCTAGGAATTGGAAGTTTTGCCCAGCAAACTGTAATATTCAAATTTTTCAAATTTGTCGATGATCGGCTAATTCCAGGCACCATGAATGTTGGCAATTTAATTCCCACCGTTGTGCAAGCATTCATTTTTATGACCGCTGTTAATGTTGATCCCATTACTATTTTTTCCATATCAGCCGCTACAGCATTTGGCGCAATCTTAGGGGCAGGAGTAGTTTCAAAAATGCCACGCCAGAAAATACAACTCGGAATGGGTATTGGTTTAATGGTTGTTGCCTTCATCATTCTTGCAGGTTTTTTAAATATCATGCCATTGGGTGGCACTGCTAATGGGCTTATAGGATGGAAACTTGTACTTATTATTTCTTTAAGTTTTGTTTTTGGCGCATTACAGACAATTGGTATCGGTTTTTATGCTCCTTGCATGGCAATGGTATATACCCTTGGAATGCATCCATTAACTGCTTTCCCAATTATGATGACAGCAACAGCAATGCTAATGCTGGCAGGTGGTTTTAGGTTTATGAAAGAAAATGCTTATGATAGGAAAACATCAATTGCGCTTACTATTGCAGGCACGGTAGGCGTTTTCTTAGCTGCTTATGTGGTAAAATCCTTACCACTTCAAGTTCTCAAAGGGGTTGTATGTGGAGTTGTAATGTACACATCAATTTGGATGTTCAAATCTGCAATAAGTAAAGAACACTAATAAAATAGTTTGACAAGTTAACTTATCAAAGAGATGATATGCAATCCCATATTGGGGATTAAAGAACCCTCCATATTCTTAACATAAATAGAGGAATTTTAGTTAAACAGCCTAATACTAAAGGGTGTTTTTACAATATTAGCTTTCTTTAATTATTCTATTTCAAATTATTCAACTAATTTCGAAGGTTAATTATAATCATTATCAACTTAATTATTAGTCTATGCAAAAAAAATATTCTTTGATTATCGTATTGTTTCTGTTCCTATCTTCTGTAACCTTAAAGGCACAAGAAACTTGGTCGTTAGAAAAGTGCATCAAATATGCCTTCGATAATAATATTCAGATTAAACAGCAAATGCTTAATGTTAAGGTGAGCGAAGGAAAACTGTTTCAATCAAAAATGAGCGCCCTACCTAATCTTAATGTATCTAGCAGTCATGCTTACAGTTTTGGACTTGCTACAAACTATTTAACTAACCAAAAAGAAGCACAAAATACACAGGCAACTAGTTTTTCGATTAATACTTCAATGACTCTCTTTAAGGGTTTTCAAATTTCTAACACAAAAAAACAGGATAAATTTGACTTATTAGCCACAATAAGTGATGTTGAAAAGGTAAAAAATAACATCGCATTATCCATTGCTTCGGCATACTTACAAATACTATACAGCGAGGATCTAGTCGCTTCTGCCGATAAACAACTTGAACTTTCTAAAATGCAGATAGAAAGAACAAGCATGCTTGTAAAAGCGGGTAGTTTACCAGAAGGTAATCTTTTAGAAATTGAAGCACAAGCCGCTAGTGATGAACTTCAACTTGTTAATGCTCAAAATCAACTTGATATAGCATATCTTACCTTAACTCAATTTCTTGATATAAAAACCACAGAGGGTTTTAAAATTCAAAAACCAACCCTTGATGCTACTGAGAGTAAACTAGTGGATCTCTCCCCTGCTGGAGTTTTTGAAACATCACAACAAACCATGCCTCAAATTATTAGCGCAGGGCATCGGGTCACAAGCGCTGAGTTTGGCGTAAAAATTGCAAAAGGAGGAATGAGCCCCCACCTTTCACTTAATGGAAATTATAATACTGGTGCTCAATTTTACTTAACAAAAGTTTATAAATTAAATACAACAACTGGTCTACTAGAAGTGATTAACGAGGATCCGTTTATGACCCAAGTAAAAAACAATGCAAGTAAAACCATTTCCTTAGGATTATCTATTCCCATTTTCAATGGGTATCAAGTTCACAATAATATCTCAAACGCTAAGATTTCACTTGAAAATGCTCGGTTAAATTTTGATAACGAAAAGAATGTTCTTTATAAAGACATTCAACAAGCCTATACCGATGCTCTTGCTGCCCAAAAAAAACTTAAAGCAACTCAAAAAAGTTTGGTATCCCTCGAAGAGGCTTTCAGATACTCGGAACAGAAATTCAACGTCGGAATGGTTACTTCAGTCGATTACACAACTGCCAAAACAAAACTATCAAAAGCTGAAACGGATCTATTACAAGCCAAGTACGAGTTGATTTTTAAATCTAAAATTCTTGAATTCTATAAAGGCGTTCCACTAAGTTTATAACTACAAAATATACCACAAATGAAAAAGAAAAATACACTAAAATACTTAATTGGGGTTGTTATAATCCTTATTGTATTTGTAGTTATTGGTAAAAAAGCTGGGTGGTTTGGAAAACCCGAGACAATAGAAGTTTTTGTTGAAAAACCCTTAAAAAGAACAATAACAGAAAGTATTACCGCCAACGGTAAAATTCAACCTGAAATTGAGGTTAAAATTAGCCCTGAGGTATCCGGAGAAATTATTGAACTTCCTATAAAGGAAGGAGAACAGGTTGAAAAAGGTAAAATACTTTGTAGAATCAAACCCGACACATACAATTCATATAAAGAAAGAGCTATTGCGGCTGTAAATACATCCAAAGCACGACAGACCCAATCAGAAGCACAACTTGCGCAACAACTACTAGCATTTAATCGCAGCAAACAACTTTTTAATCAAAAAGCCATTTCTGAATCGGATTTTGAAACTGCCAAAACTAATTATGAAGTTGCGCTAGCAGATGTAAAGTCTGCCCGATTTGGGGTTGAAAGCTCTGAGGCTTCGCTTAAGGAAGCCGATGAAAATCTTCTGAAAACCACAATCTATGCTCCAATGAGTGGAACTATTTCCAAACTCAACGTTGAACTAGGAGAAAGAGTTCTAGGAACAATCCAAATGGCTGGTACTGAAATTCTTCGAATTGCAAATCTTGGTCGTATGGAAACACGAGTAGACGTTAATGAAAATGATATCGTTCGCGTAAAAATGAACGATACTGCTCTTATTGAGGTCGATGCGTATCTAAATCGTAAATTTAAAGGTATTGTAACCCAAATAGCCAATTCTGCAAGCGTGCAAGGAGCCTCAACGGATCAGGTAACTAGCTTTGAGGTAAGAATTTTACTGCTCGAAGATTCTTATAAAGATCTGATAAATAGCAAAAATCCAAGCCCATTTAGACCGGGTATGTCAACAACAGTTGATATTAGAACCCAAACAAAGTATGATATATTATCAGTCCCCATACAGGCGGTTACCACTCGTTCGGACTCTTTGAATAACAATGCCGCCATAGGACTTTCAGAATCAAACCAAGATCAGCAGAACAAAGTGGCTGTAAAACCAAGTGAATTAAAAGAGATCGTTTTCATTGCTAGGAAAGATTCTTCAAAAATAGTTGTAGTAAAAACGGGTATACAAGACAATCAATATATTGAAATTAAGGAAGGGTTAAAAGGTGATGAAGATGTAATCTCTGCCCCATTTAGCGCAATATCAAGAAAACTTAAAGATGGGAAGCTGGTTAAAAAGGTTGCAAAAGACAAATTATTTAAAGACGAAAGCAAGAAGTAATTTACGGGATGTGTAGTTTCCTTTTAATTGAATCGGGTGCAAATGTTTGTTCAGTAGCCATTACTATTGATAAGAGGATTGTTGGGTTAAAAGAAAGCACTGATGAAAAAGCCCATGCAACCCAACTAACAGTTTTTATCGGTCAACTAATTAAGGAAACAGGTATTAGTATCGCTCAGCTAGATGCAATAGTAATAAGTAAAGGGCCAGGCTCATACACTGGCTTAAGAATTGGTGTTTCGGCGGCAAAAGGCATTTGTTATGCCGCAGAAAAACCTTTAATATCGATTTGTAGTCTTAATTCGATGTCATCTGGGGCATTCTTTTTATACCCTTCAATTATTGAAAAAAACAAAATCGATCTCCTTTGTCCGATGATAGATGCCCGTAGAATGGAGGTCTATACCGCACTATACGATAAATCTTGCTCTCAAATCAAGGACATAGAAGCATTAATTGTCTATACAACAACATTCAACAATTATTTAGAAACAAATAAAATTTTATTCTTTGGCAACGGGGCATCAAAGTGCAAATCGGTGATTAACCATCCGAATGCTTTTTTTGTTGATGATTTTTCACCCTCGGCACAATTTATGGTTCCACTAGCCTTGGAGGCTTTTGAAAAAAAAACATTCGAAGATGTTGCCTATTTTGAACCATACTACCTTAAAGACTTTATAGCAACTCGATCTCATAAAAATATTTTTGTCGGATTGCAATAATATTAGAACTATGATTATACCTATTAAGTCAAAAAAACACATCTATTTGCTTTGTGCTCTTATCCTTAATTTCACGGGGATATCTGCTCAACAGAAAAAATCTTTTACCACGGGTGAACTTTTAAAATATCAGGTTCATTATGGTTTTATTCGGGGAGGAGAAGCCATTCTTTCAGTTAGAGAAGGCACCTATGAGGGGAAGTCGGTTAATAGTCTTTACTTAAATGGCAAATCGGTTGGCCTTGCAAGTTCTCTATATCTTGTCGATGACACCTATGAAAGTTTTACTGATAAAGAAACCAACTGGCCCTATAAATCAATCCGAAATATACATGAAAATAGATATAAGCACTATAGTACACAGGTATTCGATCATTGGTCAAGAAAGGATTCTTCAATCTGTAATAGTTCAATAACAGGAAAAGTTGTTGTCGTCAAAGGATGTCAGGATATACTATCATCATTCTACTACTTACGTACTCTAATGCTTGATAAGAAACCAACCCTTGATGAACTTTTTATTGTTAACACATACTTTACCGATGAAAAATATCCACTGGTAATTCGTTTTAAAGGCTTTGAAAAGATAAAAACCAAATTTGGCACTATTGATTGTATGAAGTTTATGCCTGAAGTACTCACCGGAAGGGTGTTTAAATCTAAGGATGATATGGCAATATGGTTCTCAAACGACTCAAACTTTATCCCCATAAGAATTAAGTTTGATATATTTATAGGTTCAGTGTATTGCGATTTGATAGAATATTCCGGTATTCTCTACCCATTAAAATTAGAATAAACCGTATAAATTGCTTATTCTTAGATTTTTTAGCCTTAGTCTTATTTCAAAAAGCCATTATTTGTTTGCTTTTTATTTTTATTATTACAATCATAAAAGACTTCTAAGGAATAAGTTTTAGATTTTCATTGATTTACTATTTTTGCAAGAAATTTATTTATAATAATCATATGGCAACTACTGCAGATTTTAAAAATGGGATGTGTCTTGAGTTTAACGGGAAACTTTACACAATCGTTCAATTTCAACACGTTAAACCAGGTAAGGGGGGTGCATTTGTTCGTACTAAACTTAAAAACCTCGAAACAGGAAAAGTAATTGAAAATACTTTTAACGCAGGAGTAAAAATTAATCAGGTTCGCATTGAACGCAGACCTTATCAATTTTTATATAAGGATGATTTGGGATATCATTTTATGCATCAGGAGACTTTTGAGCAATTTTCACTTCAACAAGATCTCGTTGACAATAGCGATCTGTACAAAGAAGGTCAATATGTTGAAATGATGATACATGCTGAAGAAGAGCGCATACTTTCTTGTGAACTTCCTCCGTTCGTTGAAATGACAGTTACCTATACAGAACCAGGCTTAAGAGGTGATACCGCCTCATCAACTGCTTTAAAAGCAGCAACTATTGAAACTGGAGCTATCATTCATGTGCCTCTTTTCATTAATATCGGGGATAAAATCAGAATCGATACACGAACCAGAGATTATTACGAACGAGTTAAATAAACTCTTTTTCTCTGTATTCTCTGTTGCAAAAAGGATGATTTATAATTCTACTTTTTTATAATCTATATAATTTTGAAAGAGTAGAAATAAGCCAATAGTAATATACATTTTGATATTTACTTTTAGTTTAACATGCTGATTATATGTCACTAACCTCGTCATCAAAAAGACTTAAGCAGAGTACGTTTAAATTGAATGCTCTTTTAACGATGGCGCAGGCTATTAGTGCAGATTTAAAAACCGAAAATTTACTCCAACGGTTTGGCACTATTCTAAACGATGATCTTGGGATTGATCGAGTTCTTTTCTATAAAAAGGAGGAAACATGGGAGTTGTTACTTAAAACGAACTGTCCAGATTCAGTTATTGAGAATATTGATGTTGAGCGAGATCTTATCTCCTTTAACGAAATTACTATTATTAGCACTATTGAGAGTTCAGTATTACAAGAACTTGATATCATCATTCCTGTAATTCAGAATAACACTCCTTTAGCTTTTATTTTAATTGGTGATACAAATGATTTAGAAAAAGGGGTGAGTGCATCAATTAGGCATCTAAATTTTGTACAAACACTTTCAATTATCATATTTGTTGCAATTGAAAATCTCCGCCTATTTTATAAAAGCCTTGAACAGGAGGCCATTAGAAAAGAGTTAGAACTTGCATCGAAGATGCAAAACATGCTAATACCCAGTCCCGAGAATTTACCAAAATTCGAAAAACTCAAAATTACTACATACTATAACCCACACTACGAGGTAGGTGGAGATTATTATGATGTTATTGAACTTAGTCCAGGGGAGATAGGTTTTTGTATTGCTGACGTATCTGGCAAAGGTATTTCAGCTGCACTATTAATGTCGAATTTTCAAGCCAACCTTAGAGCTCTTTTTACACACGAAATTCAACTTACAAAACTTGCCGAAAAACTTAATGAAAGAGTTATGGCAACGGCTAAGGGAGAAAAATTTATTACGATCTTTATTGGTCGATTTAATCTCCAAAAACGCCATCTCGAATACATCAATGCAGGACATAACCCTCCCCTTCTGTACAATAAATTCTCAAAGCAAATCAACCAACTCACAAGTGGCTGTGTTGGGCTTGGAATGCTCGATGAAATTCCTATTATGAATGTTGGTTCAATACTAATAAATCAACCATCAAAGCTAATCTGTTTTACAGATGGTTTGGTTGAATTTCTAAGCGAGAATAAGGTAGAGAATGGAACAAAAGCTATTGAAATAAATATTTCAAACACTTCTAGCCTTGATGATAATATAAAGTTTATTGTGGAGGCACAAGAACAGGATTCAGGGAATAACAATATTGTTCTTTTCGATGATATATCTATCCTTGGTTTTGAATTCCTCTAAAGAGTTTGGTTCCTAAACCGAATATCCATTGCTACAATAAAGGCAATAAATCCCCAAAAGGGAGCAGCAATTTTATCGCTATCAAGAAAATCATTCAAGAAACCATGAATTGCATAGGTAACAATTCCTAATAATGCCCCGATTAATAAAATTCGAATATTTCTATCTTCAATTTTTCTGGTTAATGTAAATCCACGGTAGAATACAAAAATCAAAATTAGAATATAGCCTAACATTGCAATAACACCTGAATCAGCAAGTAATCCAAGGTATTCGCTATGTGCATTTCCACCAGTACCAAAATTTGTGCTGATTATTGTTTTTTGGTATGAACGCTGAAATGGGGCATAGTAAAACATGTAAGTTCCTGGACCCCATCCAAAAAATGGTCTTTCGCTAAACATTCTAGTTGCACAACTCCACCGATTTATCCTTTCTAAATTGGAAGCATCGGTAGAGACATTTATTGCTGAGTTCAAGTGTTCTTTTAAATTTCCACTAGAATCTGTGGTATTACTGCTTAACCATTGACCAATCTCAAGCTGAAACGAGATTAACAAACTAACAACGACTATAAATCCCGCAATCAGTATTGAAAACCTAATTCTTATATACCAAACAACCCATACCGCAATTGCCACAGCCACACTAAGCCAAGCAGCTCTTGAGTATGAAAAAATTAATGCTACAGTAAAAAAGAGGGTCAAACCCGATAAAACTATCTTTCGACCTATTTTCTTAGAGATAACAATTAAACTAACTAAAAAAGGCAGGATTATAGCTATTGCAGCACCATATGAGGTGTGATCGATGAAGAACGGAGCACTAGTTCCATGAGCGGCTTTCTCGTTAAAAATACCAAGCCCTATGTGTTTAATTAGGGAAATAGTAACAACAACCAGTAGACCTAAAATAAAACACCATAGAAAAATTTTAAAATACCTTAATTCCGATTTAAAAAGAATATATCCTAGGTAGAAAAAAACGCCTATAAACCATAATCTAACTAACAAGTACTTCATAGAAACCAAAGGCATTTCGCTAGGAATAATGCAAATAAAAATCCAACCTAGGTATAGTAGTATAGCCCAAAAAACAGGATGATTCATTAGCTGTTTATCAAAATACCTCTCCTTTAATGATTTTAAAATGAGTATTACTAAAATACTTAAGATTATCGGTTCGGTTGGAAACCAAAAATCAAAAGAAAGTCCAGGTATAATTCTATACAACGGTATTGAAAGTGGAGCCAAAAAAACAAGTAAGAAGAAAAGTTGTCTTAATGAAAAGAAAAGAAGGGTTATAAAGATTAATAAAACAGGGAGGATATTCAATAAAAAAATACTCCTTGATGTGAGAAATGCATTTAAAAGGATAAACAGGGTTGAAACCCCAATAATGCCGATAGTATACTTTCGCTGATTCAAAGTTTATTTTTCCCCTTTGAGTACATTTTTAATAAAATCGGCTATAACAATCAAAAATATTCCAAAAAATAGTGCCGATAGAGTAGATAGTATAATTACTATGGATTTCTTTGGATAATCTTTTTTATCGGGAATAGAAGCCCAATCAACAACAAACTGGCTAGGTATTTTTTGAGATGCTTCAATCTGCATTGTTTTTAAACTATTGCTTAACTCAGTTATCTGAATGGCCTTATTCTGAATTTCTTCCATATATATTACATATTTTCCACCATATTTTTTTAATGGTTCCATCTTTTTATCAAGAGCCAGAATAGCGTTGGTTTCATTTTTTGCAACGGCTTTAGCATAGGCTCTATAGAATTCCTGTGTCTGAGATTGTAGATGAATCACCCCATTCGACATTGTCTTAGTTAGGGAATCCTCCAAATTCTTCATTTCTGCTAAGCCCAGTTTATACTGCTCCTCAACAACCAATAACCCTTTTTTAGCAACTTGAGCCTTAATGGCTAGCATCAAACTATCCTCAACAGCAACAATAGTGTTAGCGATCTTTGCAGACATCGCCGGAGAGGCATCCATAACCTCAACCTCTACGCTAAGATATTGCGTTGGCCTAAATTTGATATTATCATTATAAATACCATAGGTCTTATGCCGAGCATACATATCATCGGATTTTATTCCCCAATTTGCGGTAAGATTTAGTTTCTTAATAACAATATCCCTTAACGTGCTTGATGAGAGAACCTGTAGAAGTTGCTCAGATTCTTTACTATCTCCAAATACAGTTAATCCTGCTTGTATATTTGAAGTTAATAACTCCTTTGAAGGTTGGTTATTAATGGGTGGATAGATAATTGCCGTTGCCTTAAACATTGGAGTAATTAGAAATGAAGCCACCATTGAAACAACAAATGCGATTGCACCAATCCACATCAATAGTTTGCGTTTACTCAAAACCAATTGTATAAGATTGGTTGAGTTAAGGTTAAATTCGTTCTTAGTAGATTCCATCTATATAAGGCTCTAGTTATTGTTACCAAAAATGAGTTATAAATCATTGCTAGTTGAACAATGATTTAATAACGAAAATGTTCTGCTTTTTGTATGTAAAATTGAAAATTTAGATCGCTCGAATAATGCTATAATTCTTCTTCCCTTTCTGAACTAAAAGATATTTCTTATTTATCAGATGATTGGTATTAATCAGCATCTCCGAATCGGTTACCTTTTCCTTATTAATGCTAATCCCACCACCCTGAATCAATCTGCGAAGTTCTCCTTTAGAGGCAAAGACCGCAGCGCTCTCCACTGCTAACATTGAGAATGGAGTTCCTTTTTCAAAACTATCAAAAGAAACATCAAATGTAGATACTCCTTCAAATACCGAGAGGAAAGTTTCTTCATCAAGTTTTTTTAACGTATCGGCTGTTGCATTTCCAAAAAGAATTCCAGATGCTTCAACCGCCATCTGATAATCCGCTTCGGAATGTACCATTGTTGTAATTAATTCGGCAAGTTTTTTCTGCAATATTCTAAGATGTGGTGCTTGACTATGCTCAAGAGTCAATGCCTCAACCTCCTGCTTTGTAAGCAAGGTAAATATCTTGATATACTTTGCAGCATCATCGTCCGAAACGTTAAGCCAAAATTGGTAAAAACGGTAAGGTGATGTATATCTCGAATCGAGCCAAACATTTCCCTGTTCGGTCTTACCAAATTTGCCACCATCCGATTTTGTAACAAGTGGAATAGTTAAAGCGAATGCTTCACCACCGGTTTTTCGTCTTATAAGTTCAGTTCCTGTGGTAATATTTCCCCACTGATCAGAGCCGCCCATCTGAAGTTTGCAGTTATTATTCTGATATAGGTGAAGAAAATCGTAGCCTTGTACCAGTTGATATGTAAATTCTGTAAAGGACATGCCTGTTTTTGACTCTTCGCCTAAGCGTTTCTTTACAGAATCTTTCGACATCATGTAATTAACGGTGATGTGCTTGCCAATATCGCGAATGAATTCAAGAAAGGTATAATCTTTCATCCAATCGTAGTTATTTACCATTTCCGCTCTATTCGGAGCATCTGAATCAAAATCGAGAAATTTTGATAGCTGTGCTTTTATCCCATCCAGATTTTTCTGAAGGGTCTTTTCATCGAGCAAATTTCGCTCCTGCGATTTCCCTGACGGATCACCAATCATTCCTGTTGCGCCACCAACCAGTGCGATAGGTTTATGTCCCGCAAGTTGAAAGTGTTTCAGTAGCATTATTTGGGCAAAACTACCCACATGTAATGAATCGGCAGTTGGGTCAAAACCGATATATGCTGCGGTCATCTCTTTCTTCAACAGATCCTCGGTACCAGGCATAATATCATGGATCATGCCTCTCCATGTTAATTCTTCAACAAAATTCATATCAAAAAAATTTCTCAAAGATAATAATCAATTCTAAACAAGACTTACAATGAATCGCTACAACTAGCAACTTTTTTATTCTTTGAGAGGATATACAGAAAGGGATTTATTGAGATGTTCAGCCTTCCAAATCATTGCGTTATGTACCCTTGTTCTCCCGCTTGGGTGATCAAAGAAAATAATTTCCTCCAAATGTCCGGGGCTAATTTTTCTATATTCGGACAACTTCATTGCAATGGAAGCAAATCCATCGGGTTCCTGCGCAGCGTTCAAACTAAAGTAATCGGCCTCAATTTCAATTGTTCGTGAAAAGTTGTTAATTATAGGTTTCGAAAAATGGAAAAACAAAGTGAATAATAACACGAGTAGGGGCAAACTTCCAATATCAGCAATAGTGCTGATGCTCCATTTTTTGCCCCACCTATAAATTAATTTATTTAAACACCAATTAATTAGAGCAAAGGCAATTACAAGAACAATTATCAAAAGAATAATTCCTTTGTAAATGTGGTTTAGAACATAATGACCCATTTCGTGAGCCATTACGGATCTTATTTCGGAAATTGAGCATCTTTTTAATAAATTATCATTCAATGAAATCCTTACCGTACTCCCCAAACCGCTAACATTTGCGCTAATCCTTTTACTCTGCTTTGAGGCATTGAATTGGTAAACATTTTCTGCCGGGACACCATTTGCTTTTGCTAATGATAAAATCTCATTTTTTAATTTTCCCTCTTCGAGTGGTTTGTATTTGTTAAAAAGTGGAGTAATTATAATGGGTCCTATAAACATTCCAAATACTATAAAAACAAAAGCAATCCCGCTAGCCCAAATCCACCAGTCCTGTTTCACTTTTCTAATCGCCTTATAAATAGCAAGTAAAATAATGCTTCCAAAAACTAAAGTCAAAATAAGAATTATTAACTCATCGGCGAACCATCCACAAAACAATAAATTCGACAGATTATACTGATGTTCCCGAATATACCCTTGATAAATATTAAACGGAAAGATTAATAGGAAGGCAAACAAAAAATATAGGAGGATGTATATTAAGTTTTGGAGGTTAACATTTTTTACCCTAAAGGCTATTCCCTTTATCCATTGTGATAATCCTAGCGACAAAAACACCCAAGTGATAACAATTTCTAGGATAATATTCCACAGCATTAGCCAGTAATCACCTTCAAAATATGTATCTGATTTTTTCTTTTCCTCTGGAGTAAGAGTATCAAGATATTTTTGAGTGGCTATTTCTGGATCAAAAACTTCGGTTTTAACAGCTATGGTATCTTTATTTGATGGTACTGTTGAAGTATTATTCGCCTTTGTAAGTGTAGCAAGACTTATTAAACCAGCAAGAAATAGGGTTTTCATATTCTAATAATCACTGCATGAGATTTTTTAAGATTTATATTTCCTGTTGTAGATCAAATTGAACCATTTCGTTGAAACCACTCCTTTGAAGAGTCCGCAAAATTTTCGCAAATAACTTTTTGTTCAAGTTTTTGCTGTGCCCTCACGATTGACTTACTAATCATTGGGTGCTCTATCATCTCATCCTCCTTCATTCCTAAACTTTTCATCATCCGGATTATCTCATCGCTTCCAAATATCTCAAATAACGGTTCATCCAAAGAACTTAAAACTATAACCTGTGAGGGATTTAAGTTAATAATAAAAGTTTCCTCTTTCCCACGTAAAGGAAAGTGCTCAAGCAGAATAAGTTTTTTATCAGATATTTGGGTCGATATGGCGGTTTGTGCAAGTTGAATTTCAACGCCAAGTCCATGCTGTTCATTCAAAAATTGATGAAACTCCTCTTGCGTTTTTGAGAACCATGCAACAACCACAAATTCTTTTTGCTCCTGTAAAAGTTTAAAACAACCCGTTAATTTTGCGGATTGGCTCATCCAAATCATATCCTTTATGTTTGGAGTTGCTTTTTTTTTCTGAGAAAAATTGAATATTCCCATTGTTGGTTTTTTTCAAAGACAATAATAGCTTACTGTTATATTTCCTAAGGATTAACAGGTGCAAAAGTTTCCTTAATCTTAGTTTTGATCTCATCAAAATTTAGATCGGGAAAGATTGATGGTGCTAACCGTTCAATCGGGTGGTAGAAAAGTGATTTTTGAGAAATGTCCTGTGGTAAAAACTTCATTTTAATATCTGCTTTTCCCATAATAACCAAGATAACACTAAGAATAAACGCCGTCTTAAGAACACCAAAAACCACTCCAAGTATACTATTTGCAAAACCCAGGAATGCCATTTCGAATAATCCCTCAACCATATTACCAAGAAAATGAACCCCAACTACAATAATACCAAAGGTTATTGCGAATGCAATTAAAGGTAAATACTCTGTTGTAATATGGAGATGTTCTGTCAATAATCCCGCTGTATAATCTGAAAATTTAATTGCGCCCCAGATACCGAGGAGTAATCCAGCTAATGATGCAAACTGGCTAACAAAACCTTTTTGATAGCCACGAAATCCCGCAAAAATAAAAACTGCGATTAGAATGATATCAATAAAACTCATAGGATATAATATTATTAACTATTTGCTCCTTTCCACAACATAATCCGTTAACATCTCAAGAGATGATCTAAACTCTGATTCTGGATAAAGACTCAATATTTGTAAAGCCTTGTCTTTGAATTCCTGCATTTTTTGGGTTGAATAATCAAGTCCACCATTCTTTTGCACAAAAGCAACAACCTTTTCAACCGCTTTGCTGCTTTTTTTACTGCTCCTCACCAATTTTAAAATATCAGATTGTTCACTTTTTTGAACTTTGGTGAGAGAATAAATCAAGGGAAGAGTAAGTTTTTTCTCTTTAATGTCATTTCCTGTTGGTTTACCAATTATACCTTGAGGTTGATAGTCGAAAAGGTCATCCTTAATTTGAAAAGCCATTCCCAGATACGTTCCAAAATCTTTCATCCGCTTAATCATTTCTGGATTTGCACCAACAGAAGTTGCGCCATTTGCAGCACAAGAAGCTAATAAACTCGCTGTTTTCTTCTGAATAATTTCAAAGTAAGTACTCTCATCAATATCCATTTTTCTTGATCGTTCAATCTGTAGAAGTTCTCCTTCACTCATATCCTTTACAGCTTGACTCATTATTCTTAGCAACTCTATCTCATTTTTCTCAATCGATAGCAAAAGTCCTTTAGAAAGCAGGTAATCACCAACCAGTACAGCAATTTTGGAGCGCCAAAGGGCATTTATTGAGAAAAAACCTCTGCGTTCATAAGCTTCATCTACCACATCATCATGAATTAGAGTTGCAGTATGTAGCAACTCTATCATACCTGCAGCAACATATGTTGATTGATTAATCTTCCCATTCAGCCCTGCAGAAAGGAATACAATCAAGGGTCTAAGTTGCTTTCCTTTTCGTCGATATATGTAATTTGTAATAACATCAAGTAGAGGAACCTTTGAACTCATGGAACTGCGAAAGTATGGCTCAAATTCATTTAAATCATGATTTACAGGCTTCTTTATATCATCGAGTTTTGACATTCGGATTCGATTTATTTTACATGGCAAATTAACTATTTTTTTAATCCTTGATAGCTTATTCTTTTTGTATTATGTGTAAAATAGTAAAAATAAGGATTAACCTGTGGATCAAATTTTAATAATTGATCCTATTGCACAAGGCAAAAGTTAATTATTAATATATTTGTATTTGACTCTACGACTATTAAATCATGCAACAAAAGAGAGAATTAAATGTTGAACAACTTGAAAAGGCTGTTAACATGCTAAAAGCAATCGCACATCCAATGAGAATATCAATAATAAGTCTACTTGAAGACGGCAGGAGAATGACAGTTACCGAAATTCACGAGAAATTAGATATTGAACAATCTACCACCTCCCATCATTTAGGTATACTAAAGGATAAAGGGGTTTTATCATCTAAAAGAGAAGGAAAGAACACCCATTATTTTTTAAAAAACGAAAATCTTTCCAAAATTCTCGATTGTATTGGAAGATGCACGGTTTAAGGGAATTCGAAACAATCCCATAAAGTATTTTTTGCATCTGATTTATTATCAGCCAACAATATAACAAATACGGTTTTTTATTTCTGTAAAGTTTAAGGTATTATGGCATTAATTCGGCTAACCAAGGAGTTCCATTTTGAACTTGCTCATGCACTTGAAGGTTATGATGGAGCTTGTCGCAATATTCATGGTCACTCTTACGTGCTATTCGTAACAGTTATAGGTAGTCCAATTTCTTCTGAATCGAATCCAAAATTAGGGATGATAATGGATTTCGGAGATTTAAAAAAGATAGTGCATGAAAATATCATCGGTCGGTTCGATCATGCTCTGCTGCTTAACCAAAAATCATCGATGTTAAAAACCTTGCGAGCGGAGAGTTTTGGAAAAATTGAATCGCTCCCATTCCAGCCTACATGCGAAAATCTATTGCCTTACTTTGCCGATATTATTTCTTCCAGACTACCCAATGGGGTAAAGCTACATCATCTTAAACTAAACGAAACAGCAACATCATTCGCTGAATGGTATGCTTCAGATAATCTTTAATAGAATTTCGGATGCAAAAAAAACTTCTACTCATAGATGCATACGCTCTGATTTACAGAGCTTACTTTGCTTTTATCAATCGCCCTATAAAAACCAGCAAGGGATTAAATACTTCTGCTATTTACGGCTTCATAAAAACGCTACTTGATGCAATTAAGAAGACAGAACCAACACACTTAGCTGTGGCCTTTGATCTATCAGGACCCACCTTTCGAACGGAACTTTACCCCGAGTATAAAGCCAATAGACAAGAAACGCCCGAAGATATTCGATTGGCCGTTCCAATTATCAAGCGTCTTCTTGGAGTAATGAATATACCTATTGTTGAACTAAAGGGATATGAAGCCGATGATATTATCGGTACACTGGCTACTCAGGCAGATCCTTTGGGTTATGAAGTTTTTATGATGACCCCAGACAAGGATTATGGTCAACTCCTCTCCCCGAATGTAAAGATTATTAAGCCTGGCAAAGGGGGTGGTGAAATGGAAACCATCACAACAGAAGCATTTTGCAAAGATTATAAAATCGATAACCCCTCTCAGTTCATTGATATCCTAGCTCTATGGGGCGATACATCGGACAATGTGCCTGGTGTAAAAGGGATTGGTGAAAAAACCGCTGCTGATTTAATTTCAAAATACGGATCAATAGACAATATCCTTCAAAATACCTATAAACTATCGAAAGCACAAAGAACAAATATTGAGGAATCCAAGGATCAACTTCTTCTGGCTAGAACATTGGTTACTATTAAAATCGACCTAATGTTGAACCAAGACATCAATAGTTTTGAAAGGAAAGAACCAGATCCTGTTGAGTTCAGAAAAATGTTAGAGGAACTTGAGTTTCGTTCAATGCTAAAAGATATATCAGTAAAAAAAGATGTAAAAGAGGTAAAAAAAGAGAGTTTCGTTCAGGGTAATCTTTTTGGTGAAGTAGCTTCACAACCTGTTGCTCCAGAGCATAATCTAAAAACCCTTTATGATTTTACTTACGATTACAGGGTCGCGGCAACAGCTGATGAGCGCAAACTTCTTATAGATGTACTTAATAGCGCAAATGAGTTTGCTTTTGATTCTGAAACAACAGGGCTCGATCTTTATACTAGTCAACTGGTTGGGCTATCATTTGCAACAGCTCCTTTTAAGGCGTGGTATGTTCCAATTCCTGTAAATCAAACAGAAGCAAATCAGGTCCTTCAAGAATTTAAGGCTGTTTTGGAGGATACCAATAAACCAAAGATTGGGCAAAATATTAAGTTTGATCTCCTGATGCTTAAAAACTATGGAATCAAGCTCAAGGGCTTCCTATTTGACACCATGATTGCCCATTATTTGGTAGAACCCGATATGCGCCACAATCTCAATATTATTTCGGAACAATTGCTTGGCTATAAACCAATCGTTATAGAGGAGTTAATTGGGAAAAAGGGGGTAAACCAAATTTCGATGCGAAGCGTTCCTATTGATAAAATCTCAATATACGCTTGTGAGGATGCCGACCTTGCTTTTCAGCTGAAAGAGGTTTTATACAAAAAACTTGTAGACGAGGGTCTTCTAGAACTATATAAAACCATAGAAGCACCCTTAATTGAAGTTCTGGCTGATATAGAAAGGGCAGGAGTTCAAATCAATGTTCAAAATCTTAGCGAGTTTGCTAAATCATTAAACCTTGAATTAATTGCTCTTGATGATGAAATCAAAGCAATAGCAGGTATTCCCGATCTCAATATTTCATCTCCTAAACAGCTCGGCGAGGTTCTCTTCGAAAAACTAAAAATTGCCTCGGATGTAAAAATGACAAAAACAAAACAATATGCAACCGGGGAAGAGGAATTGCTCAAATACAAAGACAAGCATCCAATTATTGATAAAATATTAGAATTTAGATCTTTAAAGAAATTACTTTCAACCTACGTTGAGGCCTTGCCCTTGCTTGTAAATTCTAAAACAGGGAAAATTCATACTTCATTCAATCAAGCAGTAGCCTCAACAGGTCGGTTAAGTTCAAATAATCCAAACCTTCAAAACATTCCTATCCGAGATGAAAAAGGTCGTGAAATTCGAAAAGCGTTTGTTCCCTCCTCTGATGATTACTTAATTCTATCAGCCGACTACTCCCAAATTGAACTCAGGTTGATGGCTCATATGAGCAAAGATCCTTCGCTGCTCGAAGCATTTCATCAAGGGGAGGATATCCATACGGCAACCGCCTCAAAAATATTTAAAGTTCCCCTTAGTGAAGTTACAAGAGAGCAACGAAGTAGAGCGAAAACTGCAAATTTTGGAATGATTTATGGTATTTCTTCCTTCGGTTTATCTCAAAGGCTTTCTATATCCCGAACCGATGCAAAAGAACTAATAGATGGCTATTTTGGCACCTACAAAGGGGTTAAAGAATATATGGAAAACTGCATTAAAAATGCTAGGGACAAAGGATGGGTTTCTACAATTTTCGACAGGAAGCGTTATTTAACAGATATCAAATCAAATAACGCAACAGTAAGAGGTCTTGCTGAGCGAAATGCCATAAACGCACCTATTCAGGGCTCAGCCGCTGATGTTATTAAGTTAGCAATGATAAAAATTCACCAAGAACTTTCCGATAATAACCTTAATTCTAAAATGATCATTCAGGTTCACGACGAACTTGTGCTTGAGGTTTACAAACCTGAAATTGAGCAAGTAAAAGAGATTGTTATAAAATCAATGACACAAGTCGCAAAACTATCAGTTCCTCTTGATGTTGAAATCGGCATAGGTAACAATTGGCTTGAAGCGCACTAATAAAAGCGTTAATAGTTAAGTCACCTGTTTTTAAATTATGAGCCTAAAAATATTCTCCAAAACGAGATAAAGTAAAGGTAAAGTGATAATACTAAATAAGGTTGAAACAAGAAGATTGCTTGCTGCCAGATGGTAATCACCACCATACCTTCGTGTCATCACAACAATGATCGTTTGGCAGGGCATACCTGCTTGCATGACTAAAACGAAGAACGCTTCGCGGGCAATTTCAAGGTGTAGCCATCTAATCAGTAAAATATAAGTAAAACCAAGAATCAGAGGAACGATTAAAAGTTTATTCATACTGATAATAAAAACGCTAACCGTTTTAAATGATTTTCGGATATTCATACCTGCCAGAAGAGCACCAATATAAACCATTGAAAGAGGGCTAGTACACTTCCCTAGGCCAGAAAAAGCATCAACGACAAATTTTGGTAAATGAAGTCCTGAAATCAAAATTAAACTTCCAAGAACAATTGCTCCTGTATTTGCATTAAGTAAGCTCTTCCAACCAGATTTTTGAGTACCCAAACTTAATTTATAAATTCCATAGGTAAAAGTTAAAGAATTAGATGCCAATTGGTAAACTGCTGCATAAAAAACCCCAATGCCATTGGGAAACAGAGCATCAAAAAGAGGAAAACCAAGGAAAACAATATTCCCAAACATAGAATGGAGTGTGTGCACCATTGCTTGAGGTTTACTGAGTTTTTGAGCAAATGATGAAAATGAACCCGCTAGATATAAAATTGCTATATTTACAAAAGCCAGAATAAAAACGAATAACCCATTTTTAAAAAGTTTGATATCAAATTCCAGATGTGAGAATGTTGAAAAAATAAGGAAGGGCAATGTAATATCGATTATTATTCTTGCTAGGAAATCTTTTGATTCATCATTTAATATTTTTCTTTTGGTGGCAAATGCCCCAACAATCATCAAAAGGCAGAATATTAAGAGTTGATTTATAATAATACCTGTAGCCATAAAGAATAAATAATGCCAAAGATAAACTGATTTTTGAAACGTTTGTCCGAAGAAAAAAATGCGAAAACAAATACTCGTATTTGTACGTTTTTTTAAAAATGGGAAGTAATTGGTTAAAAACTTTTTGGAGAAAAAAAAAAAAATTCTAAAATTGCCAAAAATTGATTTGTACAAATTAATAGTAGAAATTGTCTTTAAAAATAAATCCTTGTATATTAACCAGAAAAATAATTATTTATTATTCCATGTGTTTTTAATGCCAAAAAACCCCATATATCTATAACTTTTACAAATTCAATTATCCAATCAACCAAATTATTTAACCTTTAAATGTCTAAACCCCGTTTCTAATTATTCCAGAAATGAAAGCAAGAAAGGAAACTCAAAAACTCCCACGCGAATCATCACAAGGTTCTGAGGAGCTGAAAAAAGCAAGAAAGTTAAAACCAATTAAAAAGGAGAAAAATCAAAAACAATCGTTGTTCCAAGAAATCGAAGAATTCGAAGATATCGATATGGACTATAAAAAAGATCTTTATGATGAAGAGGATTTTTATGACGATGAAGAGGAAGAAGATTAGTTATTATAATTGATAACCACCGCTGAATTCAATGCCCCCTCGGGGGCATTTTTATATCATTATCAGATTAATCTATATTTAATCAACAATTGCATTTCAATACAATCTTATATACCTTACGGGGGTAAACAAAAAATTCATGTTAAGGTCTCTTTGTTTAAATAATAAGATCCTTATCGCCTTTATGTGTCTATATTTATTTGTTTTTTCTCCAACAAATATTAAAGCAGATATTCATAATGGTTCGGATAGTATTAGTAAAATATTAAGTCAATCATCTGGTTCATCTAAATTAGATTTATTAATTAAGTCTGCTGATGAATGTAATAACACCAACGCAGACCTCTCCTTCGAATATGCGAACACAGCAATAGGTATTGCCAAAAAACTAAACCTACCTAAAAAACAACTTAGCGCAGAAGTAATTATTGGAAAAACATACTTTATCAAGGGTGACTATACAAACGCAATAAACCAACTAGAGAAAACATTATCATTAGCACATTCTATTAACGATAGCACTCACTTAATCGATATATACCAAGTTTATAGTTTGATTTATACAAAACTTGGCGACTTTAAAAAGGCGCTCGAATTCTCCCAAAATGCATTTAATCTTATTGATAAACTAAACCAGCAGAGCAAATTAGCAGATATTGTTCGAGAAACAGGAAATATTTACTTTTCGTTTGGAGAGGCTCCGGTTGCACTTGATTTTTATCAAAAAAGTCTTACCATAAGCAAAGAAAACAATAATCAAATTGGCGTTTCAAAGGCACTTAATAACATTGGTCGTATTTATGGTGAACTCGGAGCACTTTCAAAGGCTCTTGACTATTTAAACAGATCCCTTGAAATAAAACGCAAGTATGATAATAAACTTGGAGTCGCAAATACTTTGCTAAATATAGGTACAATCTATTTTCGTCAAGAAAATTATTCCACAGCAATTCAATATTTTCTACAAGCTAATAGTTACTATTCAAAAGTTCCTTTTACTGAAGGTGTCTCAAACTCGTTTCATTTTGCTGGTCGTTGTTATCTTAATTTGAAAAATTATGAACAAGCCGAAGCATTCTTCGCAAAAGCGAGGGTTTTAGCAAATAATGCCAAAATAAAAACGCTATTAGTTGAAATTTCACTACGGGAATCGGAACTTTACGCCGAAATTAATAACTATGAAAGAGCATATGAATCACTATACAAATATAAAGAGTTAAGAGATTCTGTATTTAGCAACGAACGGAGAAATCTCCTTTTGGAGTTAGATGCCAAATACAACTTACAAGCAAAAGAAAAACAGATCCTTCTACTTTCAAAAGAACAGGAATTAAAAGAAACACAAAAGAAAAAACTAAGTTTCTGGAATGCATTTCTAATAATAGCCGCTCTATTTTTGACCTTTTTCATCTATTTTATTCATAATAGGATGAGGTTTAGGGCGAAAATCAACCAAAAACTTTTAGAGGAAATAAATCAAAGAAAAGTTATTGAAGAAGAGCTTCAGGGGCATCAAGAACATTTAGAGGCAATTGTTGAAGCCCGAACCCTTGCATTGAAAATAGCAAAGGAGAAAGCCGAAGAATCTGATATGCTTAAAACGGCATTTCTTGCAAATATGTCTCATGAGATTCGGACACCAATGAATGCCATTGTTGGTTTGGCGAATCTACTCGTAGATTCAGAATCTATTGATACAGATAAAAAAGACTTTGTTCATTTAATTCACTCAAACAGTGAAATCTTAATGAGCTTAATTAACGATATTATTGATATTTCTATAATTGAATCCGGACAACTAAAAATTAATAAAACCCCCGTTTTTATATCCGAAGTGCTAGAAGAACTCCTATTCTTTTTTAATCAAGAGAAACATAAAATAAACAAAAGTCACATCAGTATTACTTTGGATTATGAACTATCTTTAACTTTTCATTCTATTTTAACTGATAAGAAGCGACTTAGACAAGTAATGTCTAATTTGTTATCAAATGCTTTAAAATTTACCAATCAGGGATCAATCGTTTTTGGGTTTAAACTTACAAATTCTCAAACAGTTACCTTTTTTGTTAAAGACACAGGTAAAGGTATTCTACCTGAAAACCAAACCTCAATATTCGAAAGATTTAGTAAATATAACCGAGGAAACGATTCTGTTCTCTTACCAGGAACAGGTCTTGGGCTTGCTATTTGTAAGGAACTTGTACAACTACTTGCTGGAAATATTTGGTTTGATTCACAGCCAAATTTGGGATCATCTTTTTATTTTACCCTACCTAATATCTATTATGATTCGGTCATATCAGAATCACAACATTCAAATGAATCCAATTTAGAGTTAAATCTAAGCAATAAAACAATTATCGTAGCAGAGGATGTTACTTCTAACTTTATGCTTATAAAGGCCTACCTGAATAGAACGAATGCAAATTTACTCTGGGCAAAAGATGGAACGGAGGTTATAAGTATGCTCGAGAATCATGTCGTAAATCTAATTCTTTTGGATATACAAATGCCCGTTATGGATGGGATGAAAACAATTGAGGTTATCCGAGCAGCAGGGAATAAAATTCCAATTATTATTCAAACAGCATTTGCTTTATCTGACGAAATTGAAAAATGTTTTTCTGCAGGATGTGATGACTACCTTACTAAGCCTATAAAAAAGGATGATTTAATCAACAAAATATCCCTTGTATTAAGCAATCAGGAAAATAACAGTGCTAATCTTTTAACTTCCCCCCTTTTTTTCCATTAACTACTCGCTTATCCTTCACATAAACCTGTCTTTCTATAGTTTGATCAAGAGATATAAAGGTTTCGGTATTTGCAATGCCCGGAATATTCTGAATGTTTTTCACAAGAACCTCCATAAGATGCTCATTGTCTCGACAATAAATTTTTAGCAAAAGAGCATATCCTCCTGTAATAAAATGACACTCAACAACCTCTGGCATTTGTTTTAAAGCTTCAATAACGCCATGATACTGGTTCGACGCAGAAAATTGAAGGCCAACAAAAGCACAAACATCAAAACCTAAAGCCTTAGGTTTGACATTCATTCTTGAGCCAGCTATTATGCCCGCATCTTCCATTTTCTTAACACGCTGGTGGATTGCTGCTCCAGAAATACCACACTCTCTGGCTATTTCTAGAAAAGGCATTCTTGCATTTTTGACCAAATAGGATAGTATCTTTTGATCAATTGCATCTACTTGAAAGTGTTCTGACATTTCTATTACGATTTAAAATATTATTGCCAATAAATATAATAAATTGTAAGAAAATACATGCTGTTTAGTGTGAATTTTCATTGAAAAGATAATAAAAATTTTCATCGCTCGCTTAAACCTCTCTTTGTACGACACATACGTAAACAAAAAAGCCACACCATTCTAGGTATGGCTTAAATAAATATACTGATTTCTATAAATGCTTGGAATATATAATCTTATCGTCAGCCACATCATAAAAATCTTTAAGAACTGCTTCTTTAAAATATCCGTGCTTTTCATAAAAACCCTGAGTTGGGATATACAAAGGTTTTGAGGATGTTTCTATGTAAATAACCCTACCTCCCATAGATTTAATTTTTCTTTCAGTTTCTTTCAGAATTAACGAACCAACTCCTTTTCCTCTATAATCATCATGGGTTGCAATCCAGTAAAGATCATAACTATTCTTTGTACAAGCAATAGTTCCATAGCAAGCATAGGAAATGGTTCTTTTGCCATCCATAGCAAAAACGAAAAAGTATCCACTTTCAAGTCCTTTATCAATAGCCTCTTCAACCAATTCGAGGGCAACAGGAATTTCATGATCTTGAAAAAAGCCAGACGAATGAATAATTTCTTTTACCGCTTCAACATCATCGGCTAACGGTTCAAATCTTAACGTGTAGTTTTTTTCCATGGCTATCTATTTTTTTGAGGGAATATCATTTATAATTCTAGTAACCGCTTCGTCGAAAGAAATTCCTGCCTGTTCACAAGCTGCGTAAAATCCACCATTCATTGATATACATGGGTTAACATTAATCTCAAGAACCATTGGGTTGCCCTTTTTGTCAACTCGATAATCAACACGGGCATAACCGTTAAGTTTAAACACATCCCAACTTTTTAATGTTAATTCGGTAAGTTTATTTAAAAGTTCACCATCATTCTTCCCCATCTCAAAGGTTCTACGAGTGTTTGCATATTCAAAACTATTCTCATCCCATTTTGCTGTCCAACCCATCATTTTAGGTTTGTCACCCTCGTAATCGTAAAACTTAATCTCGGCGTGAGGAAGAACGGTTGGGCCATTGGAGCCAGCAAGTATTGATATATTGAACTCCCGTCCATCGATATATTCTTCAATAAAATGGGTAGCAGGATTAAACTCTTTTGCTACTTTCATTAATCCCGCTTCATGCCACCAAAAAACGCAATCCTCGTCCAAGCCAAGAGAGCCATCCTCCCAAATAGGTTTAACGATATAACGCTTGCCTTCAACCGGCACAAACTCCCCTTCTCCATGATACCAATAAGCCGTTGGCAAGCCACCTTGTTTCATTCGCTCTTTTGCTAGGGTTTTGGACGAAGTAATAAAAATAGTTTCCAGACTACCCCCTGTAAATGGGATTTTTAAAGAATTCAGTAGCGCTGGTGCGAGAAAGATTAAATCACCTTTATTATCAACACCTTCAACCATGTTAAAAATAAAATCAGGCTTATGGCTTAGAAGCTCTTGTTCAACCTTTTTCATGTTCAATGAAAAAGTCATCGTTGAATACTTTATTCCAAGTTTTTCAAGATTTTCAGCAATAATGTTTACCTGTTCAAGCACATCTGCCTCATCAGGAGTAGGATTTGGTGATAATTCGTTATAAAGGATAACCGCTTTCTTCGGACTCATAGAATATTATTTTACTCGTTTTAGGGCTGATTTCATTATCATATCCAATAATTTCTCATACCGAATTCCTTTCTTTCCAGCAAGCATCGGTAAATCAGAATGCTCTGGGTTAATTCCGGCTAAGGGGTTAACCTCAATAAAATTAGGTACTCCACTTGCATCCATCTTTAAATCAACCCGACCACCATCCCTACAACCAAGACATCGCCATGCACCCAACGCAACTTCTTCGCACTTTTTTTCATCATCCCCAGTTGCCATTGGATAATCAACAGTGCCTATCCAGTTCTCCTTTGTGTGATATGAATAAATACTTTCCTTTGCTTTTGCAGTGATTACAATCTCCATTACACCAACAACTTTTGCCTCGGAACCAGTACCTACAACACCAACAGTAAACTCACGCCCTGGAAGGTAGGTTTCAACAAGTACAGGTTGATTAAAACGGTTCAGTAAATCTCGGCATAACTCATCAAGTTCCTTTGGACTAGCAACTTTCGATCTACTATCAATTCCCTTTCCTGTTCCCTCGGCAACAGGCTTAGCAAACAGCGGGTAAGGAAGATTTATATCTTTAATATCTTCGGGTGTTTCAACAATTGCAAAATCGGCTGTTGGAATTCCTTTATCTCGTATTACTCTTTTTGTTAATCCTTTATGAAGCGTCAATGAAAGCACTAGTGGATCCGAAAACACATAAGGAATTCTAAATACATCAAGTATTGCTGGTACTTGGGCTTCACGACCAATTCCGTACATTCCCTCGGCTATATTAAAAACCAAATCCCACTTTTTCCCTTTGCCAAGGTCTCTTAATAATGCTTTAACATTACCTATTCTTTCGGTTCTATAACCAAGTTTTTGAATGGTTGATTCTATTGATTCTATCGTTATCTCTGAATCAAACTCGGCAGTTTCCTCTTCGGAATAACCCTCTTTTAGATAATCACTACGTAAATCGTATGTCAACCCAACAGTAAGCATCTTTTCTCCTGGTTATCAGATTATTAATTAACAATTAACTTACACCAATATATGGAATATTTTTATATCTATCTTTTCCAACTTTCAACAAATTGATATAAAAAAAGCATTCCCATTCGAAAGGTGCTATTATACACAACGCGAATGGGGAATGCTATTAACAATATTAAAAATCAGGATATGTATAAATTTTATCCTCGTAATTTTTTAGAATAACCTCGCCATTTTCTGTACCCAGAAAATATTCAGGCAGCAAAGGTATTTTTCCACCACCGCCAGGAGCATCAATTACAAAAGTTGGTACAGCATACCCTGATGTAAAACCTCTTAATCCTTTAATTAATTCAAGTCCTTTTGCAACATGGGTGCGGAAATGACTTGACCCTGGAATTGGATCACATTGATAAATATAGTAAGGTCTTACTCTTGCCTTAAGTACACCGTGCATTAAATTCTTCATGGTATCTAAGTCGTCATTAACACCCTTCAGTAGAACTGTTTGACTTCCGAGAGGAATACCAGCATCCGCTAAACGACCACAGGCCTCAATAACCTCAGGGGTAAGCTCATCTGGGTGTGAGAAGTGAATACTCATGAAAAGAGGGTGATATTTCTTTAGCATATTCACTAAGGTTTTGGTAATACGCTGTGGTAAAACCACTGGTACTTTTGTCCCAATACGAATAATCTCAACATGAGGTATAGCCCTTAAAGATGAGAGTAAATATTCGATATGAGGATCGGGCATTGTGAGTGGATCTCCTCCAGAGATGAGAACATCTCTTACTTCGGAATGATCTCTGATATATTGTAAAGCGGGCTCCCATGCTTTAATTCCAATGTGGCATTTATCTTTAGCCACCATATGTGATCGGGTGCAATATCTACAGTATGCTGAGCAAAAACCTGTGGATAAAAATAGTACTCTATCGGGATAGCGATGCACTAAGTTTGGCACTGGGCTGTGATGCTCCTCGCCAAGGGGGTCGGCAAATTCACCTCTCGACATGGTAACCTCATTTACGGTTGGAACCATAGTCCGGCGGAGAGCCTGATTTGGGTCATCTTGCGATAGCAAGCTTGCGTAATACGGAGTAATTCTTAACGGGAGGGCATACTTATCGTTATCGATAGCGAGTAACTCCGGTTCTGATAGGTTGAGGATTTGACGCAACTGGCTTATTGAGGTAATTCCATTTTTAACTTGCCATTGCCAGCTATTCCAATCTTTCTCTGTTGCGGAAGGGTAATTTTTTCTTAAAAATTCGAGTGATTTTTGGCTAATACCAATACGTTCATTCGAAACGCGAGCTCCTACTTTATTGAAGCGAATTGACACCTCAGCCTCATCGTTGCTGAGGTTGATGGTACTCGGAGGTTCGTCCTCCTCAGTGAATTCATTGATCATGTAAACCAGCTTCTGTTGCTTTTTTTTGTCCATGACTAGACGCTTATTATTTTATCGTTTAGGTTAATAATGCTCAGCTTTTGCTGAGGTTTATTTTAAAAATTAAGTTGCAAATATTAACATTTATAGAACCCGTTGTACTTTCAGAAGCTTTTTTTTACATTTTTTTCTAAAATATTTTAGAAACATGTGTTTAAAAAATTGATATTCTATCGTTTACAAGGGTTTCAAAAATCATTAATTTTTATGCCAAATTACGTCATGAGTAAATATATGATACTCGTTATTGCACCGAAGAATTAACAATAATCAAAAGTTATTAACAATCTCCCTTGCAATAGTGATGAGAGGTTGGTTGTGTAATGCATTTTAGTGCCATTTGCAGCCTTTTAAAATAATATTATCTTTGCGGCTCGAAATAGTTGGCCCTATAGTTCAAGGGATAGAACGGAAGTTTCCTAAACTTCAGATTCCAGTTCGAGTCTGGGTGGGGCTACAAAGAAAAGCCATAATTCATAGTAGAATTATGGCTTCTTTTTTTATCCTCACTTGTATTATTCTTTTTAACTTTAAACTAATCTTTCTTTTTGATATCCTATCTATACTTAAATCAAATTATATGAGACACTTAATAAACCATCTAAAAAACATTATCATGGTGTTTATTCTACTGATGATAATGCTTGCGTTTGCAAATACCTCTCTATTTGCTCAAAACCCAATGATGCGTTATCCAGATATACACGACAATACTGTTGTGTTTGTTACTGGTAGCGATATATGGAAATCTACTATCGATGGTGGTGTTGCAACCCGCTTAACATTTAACGATGGTCAGGAAAATTTTCCAAAAATTTCTCCTGCTGGCAAGTTAATTGCCTTCACAGGGGAATATGATGGGAATGCAGATGTCTACGTAATGAATATTGATGGAGGAGACATCAAGCGAATAACATTTCATCCCGGATTTGATGAGGTGATTGGCTGGAATAAAACTAAAAATAAGATAATGTTCACCTCTGGTAGAAATAGCACATCAAGATACACTAAACTCTTTCTAATATCGCCAGATGGTAATGGTCTTGAGGAAACAATCTTATATGATGTTGCCCGCGCCAGCTACTCCCCCGATGGGTCAATGTTAGCATATAACAAAGATGCACAGGATAATGCTACTTGGAAACGTTACAAAGGCGGACGCGCTCAGGAAATATACGTATATGATTTTAACACCAATCAGGAGGTAAACATTACTAATTATGATGGTTCTGATCGACTTCCAATGTGGGTTGGCGATAAAATTTATTTTGCATCGGATAGAGATAGAGTTCTCAATATCTGGGCGTACGATACTAATACAAAATGGATAGATCAAATAACAAAACATAGTGAGTATGATGTTCAACATCCTAGCGCAGGAAATGGTAATAGAATTGTATATGAACTTGGCGGTGATATTTGGATACTCGATTTAAACACAAAAGAATCAAAAAAGATACCTATTCAGGTTTTAGCGGATATGGAAGAGACTCGTCCATATTTAAAAGATATTAGTTCTGAAATTCAGGATATTGAAATTTCCCCTTCAGGAAAAAGGGGATTGATTGTTGCTCGAGGGGAGGTATTTACTGTTCCACAAAGCGATGGCCCAACAAGAAATATCTCAAACAATTGTGGTGCAAGAGATAAGGACGCTGTATGGTCACCTGATGGTAAATGGATTGCATACTTCTCGGACAAATCGGGTGAATATGAAATATACGTTGTAAATGCCAATGGCAAAGAGGATGCGATAAAACTTACCACCCATAAGGATGGTTATAGGCACACCCTTAAATGGTCACCCGACAGCAGGAACCTTTCATATACCGATCAAACCTTAACCCTTTACTATATTGACGTTGCAACTAAGGCAATAACAAAGATTGACAAGGAAGAGTACGAAAATGTTGATGTTTCTCAGGATGTAAAATCTATCTACGATTATTCATGGTCGCCAGATAGTAAGTATATCGTGTATTCCAAAATGAATAATAATTTCATGTACCAATTATTCGTTTATTCCCTAGAAACTAAGGCTATTAACTGCATAAGCAATGGTCTTTTTCATGATTTTAGCCCAGTGTTTTCTAAAGATGGTGAGTTTATCCTATTCATTTCTGATAGAATTTTTGAACCTACCTATTGTGATATTGAATGGGAAATGGTTTACCAGAAAGTTGCTGGCATATACGCAATCAACTTGAAGAAGGATGGAAAATCTATATTACCGTACAAAAGCGACGAGGAGATTTCTTCGGACAACAACTCAGAGACTAAATCAGCAACCACCTCTTCTATTCATATAGATTTTGATGGCATTACCGACCGTATTGAATCTCTTCCGCTGAAGAAAGGAAATTATAGAAATTTACAAATTAATGATACAACACTATTCTACTTAAACTATAATCAGGGCAATTTTAACCGTTTTGAGGTTAATCCTCAAAATAAAATGTCGCTATACTCTTACTCTTTCAGTAACAGAAAGGAAAGAACTCTTGTTGAAGATATCAATAGTTACAAACTTTCATTTAATGGCGAAAACATTATCTATTTAAAAGATAACAATGTTACAATAATTCCTTCAAGCGGAGAGGAAGAAGACCAACTGAAATTATCTGATTTAAAGATATGGTACGAGCCCATTAAGGAATGGAAACAGATATTCAATGAGGCATGGCGCATGGAACGTGATTACTATTACGAACCCAATATGCATGGCCAAGATTGGAATTTCTTAAAGCAGAAGTACGGACAATTAGTTGATAAGGCATCCTGTCGTCAGGATTTGACGTTTATTATCGGGGAACTAATTGGTGAACTTAATACTTCACACACCTATGTCTATGGTGGTGATTATAAGCGAAATACTTCAAGAGTAAATATTGGTATGCTTGGAGCAGATTATAAGATTGATACTCAGAATAATTTATATCAATTTAAAAAGATTTTTAGAGAAAGGGATTGGTCACGGGAAATATGGCCACCATTAGCAAAACCGGGTATTAATGTTATTGAAGGTGATTACCTTCTTAAGGTAAATGGGGTTGACGTTAAGGCTGATAAAGAGATATATGGCTATTTTGTTGGATTATGTGATAAGCAGGTAACTTTAACAGTTAACTCAAAACCCACACTCACGGGTGCTCGCGAGGTGGTTGTTGAACCTTCACATAACGAAAATAGCATTCGGCATATGGATTGGTTAGAATCAAAC
This sequence comes from Bacteroidales bacterium, assembly GCA_013141385.1. Classification (NCBI taxonomy): domain Bacteria; kingdom Pseudomonadati; phylum Bacteroidota; class Bacteroidia; order Bacteroidales; species Bacteroidales bacterium. The sequence goes on from JABFRB010000019.1 coordinate 204,604, forward strand.
CGATTGGCGGTGGATAAGGCTTCTAATGGAAAAATTGGCTATATCTATATGCCCGACACATGGAATGGTTCTGCTATTGATTTTCCAAAGTATTTCTATTCTCAAACCAAGAAAGAGGGTATTATTCTTGATGGCCGATTCAACGGAGGAGGACTGGACCCAGAGATTTTCTTAGAAAGATTATTAAAAAAACCGCATGGTTTCTGGACTCGTCGAAATTCAGTAGACCAGACAATTCCTGCAACAGCTGTTCAGGCAAATATGGCTCTTTTAACAAATCGCTATGCAGGTTCTGGTGGAGACGAACTTCCTTACGAATTCCAGCTAAATAAAATGGGTCCTGTTATTGGTACTCGAACATGGGGTGGCCTTGTTGGTGTTTCAATGTTTATACAACTAATAGACGGGGGTGGTTTAACTGCTCCCGATTATAGAATTTACAACGAGAAAGGCGAATGGGTAGTTGAGAATAAAGGGGTTACTCCAGATATTATAATCGATATTGATTCCAAGAAGATGTCCGAAGGCTACGACACTCAACTAATGAAAGCGGTTGATGAATTAATGAAAAAGATAAACGAAAATCCTCGTAAATGGCCAATTCATCAAGCCTTCCCTATGGATAAATAGATATTATAAAAAGCAAACCCCCGCAAGAATTTGTGGGGGTTTGTTTTTTATAAATATTTTGATGGCTATTCTTAATAAGAACCCTGCGCTGTTGCACCAGTTACTACAGCAACACTAGATCCGCAACCTAATCTATTTGCACCTGCCCGAATAAGAGCAACTGCTTTATTATAGTCGGTAATTCCGCCACTTGCCTTAACGCCCATATTGGGGCCAACAATTCTTCTCATCAAAGCGATATCAGCAACGGTAGCTCCACTGGTAGAAAAACCAGTACTCGTTTTTACAAAATCGGCATCCGCTTTTTTGGCTATTTCACAGGCGAGAATTTTTTCCTCATCGGTTAACAAACTTGTCTCGATAATAACCTTCAAAATAGTATTATTCCTACTTGCTCTCTTAATTGCACGGATGTCTTCCTCAACAAGTTTTAGATTTCTTGACTTTAAAGCGCCAATATTAATGACCATATCTAATTCATTGGCTCCGTGTTCTAAAGCATTACGAGCTTCGAAGGCTTTACTTCTTGTCTCCATTTCACCTAAAGGAAATCCTATAACAGAGCAAACTTTAACGCCGGATCCTCTTAGTTTTTTTGCTACAAACTCTACCCATCCAGAATTAACGCAAACAGAGTAAAATTTATATTGAATCGCTTCGTTGCACAATTGTTCAAATTGCTCTTTCACAGAACCCGGTTTTAACAAGGTATGGTCAATATACCGAGCTAACTCAGCAGGTGAGATACCTAAATTAGCAGATTGCTTTTGTGAAGACTCCTTTTTTTCAGAATCCATTAATTTCATCTTCTCATTTAAGCGAAGCATTACCTCGTTGGTGATTTTGTCAATCAAATCCTTGTGTTCCATATTATCCTCTCAATTTTTCTACCGACATCATTTTATTAATTCTAGGCCAGTGTCTGCCTCCTTCAAATCTGGTTTCAAGCCATAATTTTGCCATTTCACATAATTCACCAGATGTATGTTGAGCAGTACCCATAGTAAGTACATTAGCATTATTGTGTTCTCGACTATTTACAATTGTTTTTAAACTCCAACAGAGTGCGGCTCTGATTCCCCTAACTTTATTACAAACCATTGATGAACCTATTCCTGCAGCATCAAGCATAATTCCTCGATCACATTCTCCGTTAACTACTTTTTTAGCAACAAGAACAGCAAAATCAGGGTAATCCACTTTTTCTACACTATTGTTAGTCCCAACATCTACAACCAAATATCCAATAGTTTGAAGATAGGTTTTTAACATCTCCTTAGAGTCGTACGAGCCATGATCGGCACCAATAGCAACCCTTTTAACCTGATCAATATTATTATACCCGTTGTTCATTCCCAATTAGTTTCAAATATGTAATTTTTTTGTTTAACCAAAATATTACAAAAACCTGTTAATTTGTGTTTTATCTATTTTGATATATTATCAATAATTCCAGCAATTACAGTTTTTACGGTCATAGATTCTGGCTCTCCAATTATCGATCTTGCCGAACCACCTTCTTCCAAAACTAAAACAGTATCGCCAACACCTGCCTGAACCGCATCAATAGCAAGAAATGATGAACCTTTCGGTGTACCAGAGGGATCAATGGGCTGTACAATCAAAATTTTTTTTGATTCGTACCCGTTTGCAATTATCGTAGAAACTACGTTCCCAATTACTTTTGCTAATATCATTTTTTACTATCTACAAAAAGTTCATCAACAATTCCCATAATCGAAGCATCGCTTGGATTCATAATCGTTTCCAGCACTCTTCCTGCCTCCTTGCTTGTCTCGTAATAAATAATCATTCCAGTTCCCGAATGAATGGTATCCATCGCTACAATTGGGTCGCCAACTTTATTCAACTTCTCATCGAGAGGTTGAACCAAAAGTAGGCTAACACCCTGAAATGACTCTACTTTTTGGGTGCTTACCACTCTTCCGATAACTCTACCTAATTTCATTGCGTAATTGTAAGGTTTTTCTTTTTATAAATTCAGCCTTAAATAATTCTCAGATAATCTACTAAAGTACAACGTCTTTCTCTTGTAAACGTTCGTGCTCTTGTTACGCCCTCACCTGTTGGGCTCGCAATAGTAAACGATGCAAAACCAGCACCTCCAAAACCTAAGCCAGCATAACTTGGTCCATTCTTAATAAAAATGGAACAATTCATCATTCTAGCCATTTTGCTAAGTTTTGCAATGTTTAACGAGTGCATGATTGCTGTATGCCTGAATCCGTGCTCACATACTACAGCAAATCCTATTGCTTCATCAACATCTCTAACTCTAACCAATGGCATTACAGGCATAAGCTGTTCTGTCCAAACAAGTGGGTGATTTCGATCAACTTCACAAAGCAATAGTCTTGTAGATGGAGGAACTGTTAGTCCGATTTGACTAGCTATATAATCGGCATTTTTGCCAACAAATTTCTTATTTGCCGCCCCCTCGCTTCCAGGGCCACCAGGTTCTGAAATTACTAAATCTGTTATTTTTTTTATTTGATCAGAAGATAATTCGTATGCCCCGTTTTTCTTCATCTCTTCTTTTAATCTATCAGCAACAGAAGCAACACAAATAATTTCTTTTTCACATATACAGATTACATTATTATCGAAACTTGCTCCGTCAACAATGGCCTTTCCTGCCTTTGCAATATCCGCGGTTTCGTCAACAACAACAGGAGGATTTCCTGGTCCAGCAGCAATAACCTTTTTTCCGCTATTCATTGCTGTTTTAACAACAGCAGGGCCACCAGTAACAACCATTATTGCTATTTTCTTATGCGACATCAACTCTTTTGCAGATTCAATGGTTGGTTCATCGATACATGTTATCAAATTTGAAGGCCCCCCTGCTCCAATTATTGCACAGTTCATTAAATTAACTAAGTAGCAGGATACCTTTTTTGCAGATGGGTGTGGGTTAAAAACCACTGAGTTACCCCCTGCTATCATTCCAATAGCATTACTTATTATTGTAATTGTTGAGTTTGTGCTTGGTGTAATTGACCCGATTACCCCATAAGCTGCTCTTTCAACTAATGTTAGCCCATTATCATCAGAGTATGCTTCAGGAATAATGTCTTCGACGCCGGGGGTTTTGTTAATTCCAAATTCATTCTTCTGGATTTTATCCTCCCATCGACCCAATCCAGTTTCCTCATGTGCTAATTTGGAATAGTAGGTATTATTTGCCAAACATACTTTTCTAATGTTGGCTATAATATTTTTGCGTGTCTCTAGACTTAATTTGTTTAATTCATTAAAAGCTTTTTCGGCTGCATCTATTGCGTTGTTAATGTTTGAAAAAACACCGATTCCTGTTCCAGATTCCTCTTTTACTAGGTCAAGGTTCATGCTTTTAATAACTTCTTGAACCAGCTGTCGAATATTTTGTTCTAGATTGTCCAATTTTCAAACCCTCCTTATTACATAAAAAATGGTTTTATTTCAATATGAGGCTGTGGAATGAGCGTTTCCATACAAAGTTGCCCGTTGGCTTTTGCTTTAGCAGTTCCCGCTTCCATGGCTGCTTGAACCGCATCAAGAGAGCCCATTACTTTCACATAGGATTTGCCACCAAATCCTATAGCAAGTCTTACTTCAATAATCTTTACACCTCCAACCTTCGCAGCAATATCAGCTGCTTCAATACTGGAAACCACTGAAAGTGTTTCAATAATCCCAATGGCTTCCCAGTTTTCTGTTTTAACAATATTTCCAATGGCAGGGATAACATCCTGATGAATCATTGGAAGGAACAAACTATCAATAACACTATTTTTACCTGTTTCATAGCCTTTGTTAAATGAATACTCAACAGAAGCCACATCTCCACTAAAAACAATCAGATATTTCCCTGGGCAAATTGTTCTAGCCTCAATAATCTTGATCGGCGCAATTTTAACCATCTCGTCCAAAGCCAAAATACCGATAGCAATACTACTAAACTCTAATGCGCCTAATACTGTTAAATCCATTTATTCCTCACTTCTTATAAACTATCGTTTCATTTTCATCTATCAAATCAACGATACCAACAATCAAGGCATCAACGGGTTTGTTAAAAGTATCTTCAGTTTCTCTAGCAGAGGAACTTTCCGAAATTATAACCATTTCTCCGTTTCCAGCGCTAACCAAATCTAGGGCGACAAGGTAATCTCCTTTCGTAACGCATTGCTGATTACACTTATCAATTAATAAATATCGCGCTCCAGAAATGCTATCGTTTTTTTTATTACAAACAACCGTTCCAACAACTTTTCCTAGTATCATTTTTAACTGTTTTTCTGAAAAGTATAAACACCGTCCTTCTCAATAAAATCAACAATTGCAATAACAGCAGAATCTGTTGGTCTACCTTCGGTTACGTTAGTAAATCGAGCACTACTACCGGATACATAAAAAACAACCTCCCCTGTTCCAGCACCAACGCTGTCCATTGAAACAACAAAATCTCCTTTGCCTTTCATGGTTATAGGGTCGATTTTCTCAAGCAGCAGGAATTTTATTCCTTCGATTTTTTCTGACTTATGACTTGAAACAACAGTACCAACTACCCTGGCTAATATCATGTTATATTTTTTTAAAAACGAAATATATTGTGCCTAATTCATCAACTAGAAACCTATTCAATTCAAACTATTCTAATTAAATGAGACAAACACTGCCTATTTTTTACTAACCTGATTTCTTCCAAGAGGTAAAGCAGAGTCAACGTTTCCATGAGGTCTAGGAATAATATGTGTGGAAACAATTTCACCAACCTTTTCGGCTGCTTTAACGCCTGCATCAACGGCTGCTCTAACAGAAGCAACATCACCACGAACAATAGCGGTTACATAACCACCACCAATTTTTTCGTAGCCAATTAATTCAACCTTTGCGGCTTTTACCATTGCATCTGAAGCCTCAACCATAGCGGCAAAACCTTTTGTTTCAATCATTCCTAATGCTTCTGAACTATTATCGCTCATAATTTTTCTCCTTATTGATTATTTTTAGTTAAACTTTGTTTTTTTCTAATATTCTTCTCTACCTGTAATTTCAGCTAATCGCTTTTCAACGATTTTTTTTGCCTCCAAGACCTCAGCCTCAGAACCTCCAATATAAACCCTTCCGAATTTTCCAAAACCCATTACATCGATTATATTAATACGAGCGGATTTTTCAGCCTCGTTTGCAGCAAAATAAGCATACCCGGCAGGTTCTACTTCTAGTACAAATAGTGTGTCACCTCTTAAAAGCATCATGCCCATCCTCGTCCTATTGATTAATTGAGCATGGTGATCTTCAACATTTTTAATAAGTTGACTAGTGAGAACTCTTGGTCTAATTCTATCTTCTTCCTTTTTTTCAATTGCTTTCATTACAGCTTCACCAGCCATTCTTATGTCACCTTGACTGTCAGAATGGATTTCAAGCATTCCATATGCCCGTTCAACAATCTGCATTCCGGGTGTAACATTAGTTGCCTTTAAGGCAATATCTGTTAACGTATTAATTTCGATACCAGGAGCAATCTCAATAATGCAACAAGCTTGTCCTCCAACAGGAAGATAACCTTTGGATACGGTTGACAGATATGAAGCCATTTGCAATTGCAACGAATCTAAAAAAACGTATGTTCTTAAATCGACCATAATTGTATTCTTTATTTAGTTATTTTCCCTTTTTAACAATTTTACCACCTAGCGGAAGCGCACTATCTACATTAGCATGTGGTCTTGGAATAATGTGTGTAGACACAACCTCACCAACCTTTTCGGCTGCTTTTACTCCTGCATCTACGGCTGCTCTTACTGATGCAACATCTCCTCGAACAATAGCGGTTACATATCCACCACCAATTTTTTCATATCCTATTAATTCGACCTTTGCCGCTTTGACCATAGCATCTGAGGCTTCAACCATAGCTGCAAAACCTTTGGTTTCAATCATACCCAATGCATTCATTTCATTGTTTTCCATATATATCCTCCTAATTATAATTCGTTATTAAAAGTCTGATCATATTATCAATTCCTTCTATTTTTTATTTCACCAAGTTGCTCAATCTGTTTCCCCAAGGAATATCGAACAATATTAACGAAACAATTCTGTAATAATATTTTCACTATCAATTTTGAGGTCGAAAAAACTGCTACTTTGATTAACAAAATTAGTATTAAACCTTATAATTTTACTATTTTGAAGGGAATAAAATGGTCTTTTTCATTAAATTAAGGAATTTCTTTGGGAATACTCTTTTTTAGAAGTGAATTTTTCTTTTGGGAATACTCATGTTTTCGAAAAAAAGAATAAATAAGATTCATTTGGAATGTCGATAATTAGAAAACTGGTTGTCTGTTCAAAAAATGAAATTAAAGAGATGTTCTTTAAAAAAGTTTTGGATTATTATTATGTCTTGAAGAGTCTCTGTTTGTTTTTTTTTCGAGACTTTTGTTTAAAGCATCGGTAAGATTTATTCCCGTTTGGTTTGCAAGACAAATTAAAACAAAAAGAACATCAGCAAGTTCCTCTCCAAGTTTCGAGGAATCTTCTCCTGCCTTGAATGATTGCTCACCATACTGCCTTGAAATTATTCGAGCAACTTCGCCCACTTCTTCGGTCAATATCGCCATATTGGTGAGCTCGTTAAAATATCTAACACCATGTTTTTTTATCCAGTCATCAACCATTTGTTGTGCTTCCCGAATAGTTAAATCATTCATTACTCTCTATTTTTTGAATCAATTATTATTGTCACCGGGCCATCGTTCACTAGAGATACAATCATCCTTGCACCAAATTCACCAGTAGAAATTGTTTTTCCAACTTCTTGCTCAATTTGCTTCACAAAATTATTATAAAGAGGGATCGCTATTTCGGGAGGTGCTGCTTGAACATATGAAGGGCGATTTCCTTTTTTTGTTTTGGCATGAAGGGTAAATTGGCTTACAACAAGGATTTCGCCACTAATTTCCTGAACAGAAAGGTTCATTATCCCTTGATTATCATCGAATATTCTAAGTTTAGCAATTTTTCCGCTCAGCCAAACCACATCTTCATTCGTATCGGATTGCTCTATACCTATAAGTAAAAGTAATCCTTTTTTAATACATCCCTTAACACAACCATTTATTGAAACAGAGGCTTCATTTACCCGTTGAATAACAACTCTCATAAATCAGTAATAACTATATTAGGCAAATATATGAATGAATTTTTTGATGTTTTTTCAATTTTTGCTTAAATCGCCTTAATATTACCGATTCAATTAACAAATTTTCCATTAGGTTTTCACAAAACAAAATGGGTTGACAATTCGTTTAATAAAATTATACATTTACGGTCATTAAAGAAAGAATTATGAGAGTCTTTTTGTATTCGATTTTTTTTGTGGCATTAAGTAATCTTACGTTTGCTCAGGTTAAAGAAATTTCTTTAGCGAAGAGACATAATGCAACTAGCTCTATTTCTAAAAGTAATAGTGGCATAAAGTTAACATTTAATCATGATAACCTTCTTAGTAAAACAATCAATGAAAACGATGGTAATTCATATACAGATATCTGGATTAAGGGATCTTATCCAATGGGTGAACTAGGAACACCAAAACTACCTGCTTATAAGAAACTTATCAGAATTCCTAAAGGTAGTAAACCTGTTTTAAAGGTATTGTCCTATTCCGAAGAACTGATTAATCTTAAAGACAAAGGAATTTCAGGTTCATTGTACCCAAATCAACCATCCGTTCGAAAAGATCAAGACCCGACTAAGACAAAATTTGAGATAAGAAAAGATGTTTATTCTAAAACCTCTTTTTCGAATTCGCCGATCGCTACAATTGAAATTTTAGGAGATCTCAGATCAGCAACCATTGCTCGTTTAACCATTTCTCCTATAGATTATAATCCAGGTAATGGCTTAATTAAGGTTTATAATGATATTAGTGTTGATATCTCTTTTGCAGATATTAATAGTCAATCAGTAGATGACGTTTTTAAAGCAAAAACATACTCTCCTTACTTTGATGTTGTTTACAGGTCTTTGTTGGAATCATCAACAAGTACATATATCAACCACCCAGATCTCACCAAGTATCCTGTAAAAATGCTAATAGTTAGCGATAGGGCTTTTGAACAAACACTTCAACCTTTTATTGAATGGAAGAAACTTAAAGGATTCGATGTCAAAACAGTATATACAGATATAATTGGTAATTCAGCGGATCAAATTAAGTTATATATTCAACAGGAGTATAATTCTGCTACACCAGAAAGCCCAGCACCAACATTTTTAGTTATCGTGGGTGATGTTCAACAGGTTCCTGCGTCCGCAACAGGCTCATCTACTTCCTACGCAACAGATCTTTACTATGCAAGTGTTGACGGTGATATGTTTCCTGATATGTATTATGGCCGTTTGTCAGCAACAACACCATCGCAACTTGCTAATATCATTAATAAGGTTATTTACTATGAGAAGTACCAGTTTGAGGATCCACGATACCTGAATAATGTTACCCTTATTGCTGGAGTAGATGATTCGTGGAATTTCAAGGTTGGGCAGCCTCAAATTAAGTATGCAACAGCAAACTATTTTAACTCTGGTCATGGTTTTAATACTGTGAATGAATTTGGAGTAACGACAGATCCTAATAATCCTATCGCAAGTTCATCGTATTCAGGATGCTATGATGCTAGTAAGATTTCTGTAGGATTCATCAACTATACTGCACACGGGAGTGAAACGTCATGGGTTGAACCAAATCTTTCAAACGTTACAATTAGCGGATTTTCAAATACCAATAAATATCCACTGGCAATTGGAAACTGTTGTCTTTCTGGAAATTTTGGCACCACAGAATGTTTAGGAGAAGCATGGATTCGAGCACAAAACAAGGGGGCTGTTACCTATATTGGCTCCTGTCCAAATACATTTTGGCTTGAAGATTTTTATTGGGCTGTGGGAGCATTTCCCATGGTTGGGGAAAACAATGGTTACGTACCAACATCTCAGGAAACAACCACAGGTATGTACGATGCAACCTTTGTAAGTAGTTATGTAACCACTGGTGCAATGCTATTTGCAGGGAATCTTGCTGTTACAGAAGTTAATATTCAAGGTTACCCAAACACTGGATCATCGGCACTATATTACTGGCAGGCCTATAATATTTTAGGAGATCCTTCTATAATGCCCTATTTTACGGAAGCAGAACCCAATCAAGTTTTTCACAACTCAACCATAACTGTTGGTGAAAACGCTTTCTCAGTAAATGCACTAGAAAATTCTTATATCGCTATTTCAATGAACAATCAACTTATAGGAACTTCTTTTGTCAGTAAAACGGGTGATGTTAGTATTCCAATCACCCCGATCTCCTCCACGGGAGATCTTATTGTAGTGATTACACGCCCGCAAACAATTCCACAAATCGACACAATTCATGCAATATCACCAACAGGACCATTTCTTCTTTTAGATTCTTATTCAATTGACGATCATCTTTCGAATAATAATAAGAAGGCGGATTATAATGAAACTTTTAGTACAAACCTTAAAATTAAAAACATTGGTGTAGATGATGCAACATCTGTTAAAATAAAAATATTGGGTACAGATGATCATATTTCTATTAATGGTAATGATTCAATTGATGTTGCAAATATTTCTCATAATGAAGGTCTTAATATTTTAGATATTCCTGCAGCATTTTCATTTAAGGTAAACGAAAATGTTCCAGATCAATATATTGCAATTTTTACTCTAAACATATATAGCAATCAAGGTATTTGGACATCTAAACTTAGGATACTATTGAATTCTCCAATTTTATCGTTTGGTGATATAACAATAGATGATTCTTCTGCTGGCGGAAACAATGATAGTTTACTTAACATTGGGGAAACGGCTAAAGCATTGATTCGGGTTACTAACAAGGGACATGCTCTTGCAAAAGATCTTTCTTTTCAAGCAATCATTCCCGACAGTATAAAAAATATTTTAACCTTAAGCAATATTCTAACAGAGCCATTTTCGCTTGATGCCTATTCTTTTTCTTCTGTACCTTTTAGGGTGGCTGTAAATCCAATTCTTCAAACGGAACTTTCTCTTCCAATCACTTTAAATATTACTGTATTACATCCATCTGGATTATCCAAATCATTTGAAAAAATCATTAAAATTTCTGCAAAAGACAGTGTTAAGATTTCCAATGACACCCTTAAAACCTGCTATACCTATTTTTATGATACTGGTGGAAAAAACGGAAACTATAAAAACCTTGAAGACAAAACAATCACTTTTACTGCTCAAAAAGAGAACTGTTTTCTTAAAGTAAAGTTTCTGGCGTTCTCTACTGAATTGAATTACGATTTTCTTTCCATTTTTGATGGACCCAATTTGACTAGTCGGGAGATTACGGGCAGTCCTTTTTCAGGAGCAACATCTCCTTGTGAAATAATTTCCTCTGGGAGATCTCTAACCATTCGGTTTAAATCAGATGATAGTAATGTTTCCACAGGCTGGATTGCAACTGTTGAATGCGTTGAGCCACAAATACCAAACTGTGTATCATCACCCACTCCCTTAGATGGGGAGCAATCCGTTCAATCGGGTATTTTAACATGGTCACCCACACAATATGGAACTTTTTATGATGTTTATATGGGTTTATCACCTTCGAATTTAACATATGCGGGGAGAGTAGAAAAACCAGAATTCGATTTTAAGCCTGAAAAAAGCAAAACATACTATTGGAAAATTCTCCCTGGAAACTTAGTAGGTATAAACAATTCTGCTTGCAGTACTTGGTCATTCACAACCGATGCAATAGCGAGTTCTTCTAGCATTAGCATGTCAACCAATACGATAGCGGTAGACACCATGCTTTTTTATGATTCAGGCGGAGCACTTCTGAATTATAGCAATAATGAAAATCACACATTAACCTTTAAACCAAAATATTCAGGAACTTATGTTAATGCACAGTTTTTATCATTTACTGTTGAGGGTGATAATTGTAAATGGGATAAGCTAACCGTTTACGATGGATTAACAACATCCAGCCCCATTTTAGGATCTTATTGTAGCACAAACACCCCAGGGATTATTCAATCGGGTAATACAGATGGTGCGCTTACATTTCAATTTCAATCAGACGATAACACAACTTTTAGTGGCTGGAAGGCAATAGTAAAATCAACTGGTGCAGTAATATTCAAGACTCTTACAATAAAAGTTCAAAGTAATTCTACCCCAATAGCAAATGCTAGCGTAAATATTGGTGGTGTAATCAAAGCTACAGATAATAATGGTTACGCTTACTTTACCATCGCAAGTGGTGATTTAAGTATATCCGTTAATGTTCCGGGATACAAACCTTTATATAAAAACATTAGTGAATCGGAAACGAGTGCTACAGTAATAGCAAATATTGAAAAACTATATACAATTAGTGTACATGCTTTTGACAAAAAAACTTTAAGTGGTATTCCTGGAGTAAAAGTTATTATTGGAACTGATTCTGCATTTACTAATGCCTCAGGACAAGCAGTATTAAATATTTTATCAGGCACTTACACTTTACTGTTAAATTCCAACAACTATTCTCCTTATAATCAACAATTAGTAATTGATATTACAAATGTTAATCTTGATATTTCTCTTAGCCCTATAAAGTACCCAATCTCATTTATTGTTTCAGATATTCTAGGTAATAAGATCGATGGTGCCTTAATAACCTTTAAAGACACAACACTTACAACAAATAGTATGGGAAATGCTTTTGGAAATTTCTTCTCAGGAAATTATTCTATCACTATCTCAAAACCAAATTACCTTCCTTTAAACTATTGGTTATCAATAATTGGTGCAGCTAATGAAGAAGTATATCTTGATGATGTATCCTCGTTTTACTCTCTTGATTTCACTTTTGTAGGAGACGGTCCTAAAGATAAAATTCTATTAAACAATAATGATGTTGATTTTTATTACAATAACGTACTTTATGGACGTTTTAAAACAGACATACTGGGTAATGGAACGTTTCAATTACCTAAAGGTGTCTTCAACTATAATGTGAATCGTGAAGGATATCATTCAATTAACAAGAACTTTATTGTTGATGGAATAATTTCACAAATAAAAGATACTCTATTTCAAAAGACCTTTGGGATAATATTTAATGTGAAGTCTCAAAACACTCCTATTCAAAACATCGCGGTAACTCTTAATGGCTATGAGCCAACAACAACAAATTCGCTTGGTGTAGCATCATTCTCAAGTATTGGTTACGAGAAAAATCTATCATACTCTATTCAAGGAATTGGTTTTCTCAGTACATCTGGGTTCCTTGACGTTATCAATCCACTTGTTATTGATCTTAATATAATTTCAGATGATATTCCTGTAAACTCAAAAAAACAAATTAAGATCTTCCCGAATCCGGCAGCAGACATCGTTAATATAGAATCCGACCAGCTAATAAGACAAGTGGTTATTGTTAACACATTGGGAAATATCGTTCTAAAAAACAACTATCCTTTAAGTAATCACATTACGATCTTAACAAGAAATTTTAGTCCTGGAGTATATGTTTTTATGATCTATGATAAGAATTTTATCCCCACAAATATTTTGATAATCAAAGAGTAACAAATTGAAATCTTTATTTTTTCCTTAAGATTCTAAATTGTTTATAGAAAAATAATGTGATACCTAACGTTTCTCCATCAAATAATTAATTTTACTTTTGAACTATATCTAGAAAGCATAAAAACGTTTTGAGATCAAAGGCAATTATTAAAGAAAAGTATATCAGAAGAAGAATTATAATTACGCTTGTCTTAATTATAACTGGATTTTCTGTTTTATACAACTATCAATCAATTTCATTCAATCTGCGTCTTAAAAATCAAATCATCGATCTTAAGACGAATGAGTTAAGGTATGATTTAAACCAGTTTTACTTAAGTTCCTTCAATCACTATAGTAGTTTAGGTTCGTCTCAGGAAATTGTTAAATCCATTATTGATAAAGACTCAATTTCTTTTTTCCGCTCACTAGAATCCCTAATTAAACAAGAGGATTACAAATTATGCCACCGCATCTGCGCTTATTCTTCTGATGGAAGTCTGATTTTTGGTTCTAATCCCAAGCATGAAATAGGATTATTCTATAATTCTTACGAAAGCCCAACAAACATTGATTCTATATCTTCTCGATTTTTTATTAACTCTGAGGGGCTTAATCGGATAGTTTCCGTTCCTGTCAATAATGGTAGCGCTGGATTTATTGAAATGGGCATTGGAGATCAAGAAGATGTTAAAGCACTAGAAAACAAAAAGGGCTTTAAGGTCTTAACCGTTCTTAAACCCGAATTAGCAAATACGATTTTAAATAGGAATAATTCAACGGTTTACTATAATGGCTGGGCAATTATTTCTTTAAATAAAGAGAATATAATTCTTGACAACCAAAAACTTAACAAAGTTATAATAGGGAAAAGAGTTACGACTAGGTGTGATAATAAATACTATGCTCTGATTAATGCGGGGGATTTAATCTTGTCCAATAATAAAAACGCAGGATATATAATTATTGCCGTTGATGTTACAAATATTGAAGCTCCTTTTTACAACCTTTTAACCCGTTCAGTTTTACTTTCTTTACTAATTATTGCCCTCTCATATATATTAATTAGACTTTTTTTTAATCGATTAATTGCTCGTTTTTTTAACATAGAGGAAACTTTTGAACGCGAGGTTGCCGATCGTACAAAGGAGGTTTTAAATACCAATATTGAACTTCATCAAATATTTAATTCTACGGCAAATGGGTTGAGGATTATTAATACAAACTATGATATTATAAGAGTAAATGAGTCCTTTTGTAGGATATCCGGCACAACCAGAGAATCTATTGAAGGAGAAAAATGTTACGATATTTTTCCCGGAGTTTTCTGTCATACAACAAATTGTCCACTTGATCGTATCCGTGAAGGTGAAAAGACTGTTGAAACCGAGGAGGTTCGATTTAAAAAAGGGGGGAAAAAAATCAGATGCCAACACTCAGCCGTTCCTTTTTGGGGCAGTAATGGGGAATTACTTGGGATTATTGAAGATTTTAAGGATATAACAGAAAAATTTGAAGTAGAAAACACGCTTAGAAAGACAGAGGAACAATTCTCTGCTTTTATGGATAATATGCCTATTGGTGTTTTTATTAAAGATTATTCGGGAGTCCTTCTATATCAAAACAAGTATTTAACAAATGTATTTGGATTTGATAAGTTTATTGGTAAAAATATAAGTAAAGAACTCAATCCTGAATGGGGTAACAGAATTTCGTTGGAAGACGAAAAAGTTTTACAACATGGAAAAATTGAGTTCGAAGAAACATTAACGGATAAAGAGGGTCACGATAAGACTTTTGTTACTCATAAGTTTAGGTTTCATGGACTTGATAATAATTGGAAGATTGGTGGAGTTTCAATTGATATTACTAAGAAAAAAATAACCGAACATTTTCTGTATGTCCTATCAAAAGCCATTAAAAATTCGCCCGTAAGCATTGTTATAACCAATCCATTGGGGAATATAGAATTTATCAATCCCTCTTTCACCTTTCTAACGGGTCATTCCTTAACAGATTCTATACATAAAAACCTTCTTGAAATGAAGGTTGAATACAGTTCGGGAAAAAATCTGTTTACCGCTATTGAATGCGTAAAAAATGGTAATGTGTGGAAAGGAGAGATTCAACTGCAAAACAAAAAAGGAGAACATTTTTGGGTTCTCGCTTCATTTGCTCCCATATTTAACCGAAGAAGTGAAGTGTCCCACGGTATAGCAAGTATGGAAGATATCACTAGCAGAAAAGAGAATGAAAGAGAACTGCTTCTCTCCAAAATAAAAGCAGAAGAATCTGACAAACTAAAAACTGCGTTTCTCTCCAATTTATCACACGAAATAAGAACTCCATTAAATGCTATTATCGGCTTTTCTTCTTTGCTTACAGATTCGGATCTGTCAATAACTGAAAAGAAAAATCTTTCGGACGTTCTTTATAAAAACTCTAACGATCTTTTAAAGTTAATTGAAAACCTTATTGAAATTTCAGAGATTGAGACAGGTCAACTTGCAATTAAAAAAGGGGAATGTTGTGTTAATAAATTGATGACAGAGCTTCAAGAGACCTATTTAAATGAAGATAAAAAAGGAAAATACGTTAAACTTAACTTTAAGAAAGAAATACGTTCTGAGGATTTTACTATACTTACGGATCCCCTTCGACTTAAGCAGGTTTTAAATAACCTAATCTCCAATGCCACTAAATTCACTGAAAACGGTTTTATTGAATTTGGATATACCTTTAAAGATGAAAGAACGTTAATGTTCTATATTATTGATACCGGTATCGGAATTGAACCCGAAAAGCAAAAATACATTTTTAACCCTTTCCGGCAAGCGGATGATTCAAATACAAGAAGATTTGGAGGTATGGGTCTTGGGCTAGCCATATCAAAACATATGGTTGAGAAGTTAGGGGGGAAAATATGGTTGACAAGTATTCCTGAGTCAGGCTCTACTTTCTTTTTTACGATCCCATATATCCCTGTCCGTTTTAAATTTGAACCAGAACAAAAAGAGGAGAAAAAACAAACTTATAATTGGAAAAATAAAAAAATTCTGGTTGCTGATGATATCGATTCAAACTATGTATATCTAAAAGCGGCAATTAAACACACCTCGGCAGAAGTAATTTGGGCAAAAACAGGCATTGAGGCAGTTGAGCTCGTAAGGAATAATCCTGATATTAATATTGTATTAATGGATGTCGTAATGCCCGAAATGGATGGTTATGAGGCCACTAAACTTATTAAACTTCACAACAATCACCTACCTGTTGTTTGCCAAACCGCCTACCCAAACAATGACAATAATCAAATTGCAATTGACTGTGGTTTCGATAGTTTTATGGCAAAACCCATTAAAATAGATGGAATGCTTCAAATTATTGATAAATTTATCTCGCAGAACTAGTATTGAATTTATCATTTTACATTCCAAATAATTATATTTTCTTTTTACTCATCGCTATTTTTCTATTTAACGTGAGTTCGATGTAAGCATAAAATATTGATTTTCAGCACAGCAATAGATTGTTACTTTGTCATGCAGAACGAAGTGAAGCATCTATTTTCTAGGCAATTAGATCCTTCGCTCCGCTCAGGATGGCAGTTCACATCGAACTCACGTTATTTACAGGTGAATCTTTATAGAATAAAAAAGATTTCTTTTATCATTGTAACTTTCTTAAATCGGAATCGTCTTATTTTCGAAACCGCAGACTTTTAATGACAGTAGAGGAATATAATAAATGTGTTGACTTGTATGCCGATGGCATCTATCGCTTTGCCCTGAAAACTATAAAAGATCAGGAAAAGGCTAAAGATATCGTTCAGGATGCTTATGAAAAACTTTGGACAAAGCATTCCGACGTTTCTTACGAAAAGGTAAAATCTTACCTTTTTACAACAACATATCATACATCAATTGATGTAATCCGAAAAGAAAGAACAAGAACCGATTTTGAATTCATTCAATTATCCAATACATCTACTATTGATCAGTATAGTGATATTGGTGAAGTTTTAAATAAAGCCGCTGAGCGACTTCCAGATATTCAAAAATCGGTATTGCTTCTTCGGGATTACGAAGGCTATTCATACGAAGAGATTGGAGAAATTACAGGGCTCAACGAATCTCAAGTTAAGGTATATATTTTTAGAGCCCGGCTATTTTTGAAGAACTACCTTGTAAGCATCGAAAATATTATTTAGAAACACAATGAAAATAAATAGGTACAATTATGAAGTGTTTCTTATTGACTATCTCGATGGTACACTGAATCCATCGTTAGCGGGGGAACTCATTGTTTTCTTAGAACAAAACCCTGAACTAAAGAATCAATTCGATGGATTAGAGGATGTTGTTCTGACAGACGAGACTATTTCTTATCCAAATAAAGCAAATCTCAAAAAAAAATCGTTCTCAAGGAATGGTATTGAGAACGAATCCGAATATCTATACATCGCTTCCATAGAAGGAGAAATATCAGACAAGGAAAAAGTGCGTTTGGATGCAATGGTAAAAAAAGATCACACAAGAAATTTTGATTTATTGCTATACCAAAAAACTATCATTCAACCCTCTCATTCAATTGTATTTCCAAATAAAACTAGGTTAAAAAGAACCTCAATAATTCCTATCCGTTATTCAACACTAAAAAGATCAATAGGAATTGCGGCTTCTATTGGGCTATTATTAAGTATTTATACTATTGGAAAAATCCTAGTTAACACGAATTCTTCGCACAAACCCCAAAATAATAATATTATTGCTTCTATTAATCCGATATTAATCAATCCAAAAAAAGAATTACTATTAAATAACCAATTATCACTTGTAAAATCTCTTGATTCTGTTCTGACCAAAAAAACACCAAAAATCCATATCAAATCCAATAAACTAGTCACAAATATTGGTACACAAACAACTAGAAAAGAAGAGCCAATTCCCGCGAAACTATTGAGTATTAATTCTAAAAAAATTGTTGTAGAAGAAGCGACTCAAAATGAAGAGATTATGGGATTAGCCGCATCTTATCCCAGACACAATAGTTTTTCAGTGATTGATAAAAATGGCTACGCAGATAACGTAACGAATAAATCCGGCATAAGAGAAATTGGTATTTTTGAAATCCTACAATATGGTATTCAATCATTCGGGAAATTAATGGGAAAAGATGTTCATTTGAATGCAAAAAAAGATAAGAACGGGAGTATTGAGAAACTAAGCTTTGAATCAAGTTTAATTGCTTTCTCAACCCCAATGAGGAAAAAACAGGAAGGGTTGTAACTATTTTTACTCTTAATCCGTCCTACCAATAAAATAACAAAATCAAATTCCAATTAACATTTAATACTATGAAAAAGTTAATATCCAGTTTATTATGTTTAAGCTTCATATCGGCAGCTTATTCACAAGATCCAGAATTACAAATACAAAAACTAAAAGTATTGGAGAGCAAGGATTCAACATTATTATTACAAAAAACAGATACTCTAAAAGAACATCAGCCACCAAAAGTAAAATCTGATTCAGCAAAAATTCGTATTGGTCGAAGCACCATCACCATAATTGATGACGGCGATAATACAACTTTTAAAGTACCAAACCTTAAAAAATACGACGAAGATTGGGATACCGAGTATCACCACAAATCTAGTTTTCAAGGGCATTGGTCTGGATTGGAGTTTGGTGTAAATGGATTAATGGATAAAAATCAATCATTAACATTGAAAGGTGATTTGGCCGCATTGGATCTCAAGCAAGCACGTTCTTGGAATATTAACCTTAATTTTACACAGTATAGTATTGGCTTTGGAACCGATAAAATAGGGCTAGTCACTGGCATGGGGTTAGAATTTAGCAATTATCATTTTTCAAATCCCATTTCACTTAAAATGGAAAATGGGTTGACTATTGTCGATAGTTCTTACATCACAGGAAATTTTGATGTTCAAAAATCTAAACTATCAACAACGCATTTAACAATACCATTACTTTTAGAATTTCAAATCCCAACGGGTGAGCGAGGACATAGAATATACATTTCTGGGGGTGTAGTAGGTGGCTTAAGGATCGGTACGCACACAAAAGTAATTTATGAAAACGGAGGAAGAAAAAAAGATAAAAATCGTGATGATTTTAATCTTTCAACATTTAGATATGGTTTCACAGCAAGAATTGGGTATAGAGGTTTAAAACTATTTGCAAACTATTATCCTGTTGCGCTTTTCGAAAAAGATAAAGGTCCTGAAGTTTATCCCTTCTCTATTGGCTTGGTCTTATTCGATTTCAACGACTAACTCAACATTAAACTTATTCAAAGGCTGCTCGAACGGGCAGCTTTTTTATTTTATATAACATAATTCATAAATCAATTTTGGGGTTGAAAATCAATTAATTTTATACTTTTGAAAGATTTATAATGATCTCTCGCTATGCGTCATTTAATCATTTATATAACATTAGGGGCTTTCTCTTTTTCAAGTATAGCCCAAGATCGAACTATTGACAGCCTTATAAATAGTTTAAAAAATGAGAAAGTTGATTCTATTGTCTACAAAACCTGTTTAAATGTTGCGAAATTTTATACCGATAGTGCTTACGACAAATCACTGCTTTATTTAAATAAAGCATTAAGTCTCGCAGAGAGATCAAATGACAGGAATCGAGTTGCACATGTTTATCATCAAATTGGTAACGCCTATCAAAGAAAAGGAGAGTTTTCCCTTGCTCTCATCAACTTGAATAATGCGCTTGAAATTCACAATTTCCTTAATAACAAAAAAGGAGCGGGACAACTTTTGAATGACATCGGTTTAATTTATCGAGCCTGGGGAAAGTATGATAAAGCTCTCGAAAACTATATAAAAGCATTACTCCTTTTTGATGAAATAGGAGATATCACTTACGGGGCAATCGCGCTAAACAATATTGGCCAGATATATTATTTCCGAGAAGAATACGACAAATCCATTGAATATTTCAAAAAATATCTCGTAGTTAATAAAAAAAGTAACACCCAAAGAGCTATTGCTGGTGCCGCAAATAATATTGCAAGTGCATATTTAGAACTAAAAAAATACGATGACGCTCTTGATTATTATGTGCGTTCTATGAGAATATATGATTCTCTTGGTATTAAACTGGGTGTTGCAATTATTAAAGATAATATCGGTTCATTATTTCTAAGAAAACAACAGTATAATAACGCTCTTCTATACCACTTAGACGCTTTAAAGTTTTTTGAAGATTTAGGGAGTCCTCCTCGTATCTGTTCATCTCTTCAGAGCATCGGGCTTGTATACTCTAAACTAAATAATACTGAATTAGCCATTAAATATTTAAATCGTAGCCTGAGTATCGCAATTAAACTAAAACAAAAAGAAACTCAAAAGGCTGTTTACGAGGCTCTTTCTGACGTTTATCTGCAAACAAGAAACCACGAAAAGGCTTTATTAAATTATAAACTTTATGTTCAGATTAAGGATTCGCTTCTAAACGCAGAAACTTTTGGAAAAATTGAAACGATTCAGGCTGAGTATGATGCGCAGAAAAAAGAAAAAGAACTAGCAGAAATAAATCATCAATTATACAATCAGCGCATAATTATAATTATATCAACAGGTTTATTTATTCTTTTCGTTTTCCTAATTCTGCTATTTGTCAGAGAAAACACACAGAAGAAAAAAACCATCATAAAATCATCTGCTCAAACCCTAGATTTATACAGCTTGCTTGATAAAACCGGCAATTACCTTTATGCTCTCCAAAACAAACAAAAACATTTATCATCTATACTCGAAAAAAATTGGAATGTACATCTAAATGATGAATCACTGCACCAATACTTTTCATTCCAAAAAGATTCTTTTCTTTGTATCGCATTTATCTCTTTTGAAAATCTTAAGGGTACTTCTAATCTTCTATACTTATCCATAATCGATTTTTATAATTCATTACCTCATATATATCCAGATATGGATCTTAAAATGCTGTATCATAACTTTATTTTAAAAGAGTCCTATTGGGATAACGTTTTTGAAAAAACAGACAGTTTTAATGTGGATTTTTGGATTTACAACCAAGATTCCCAACAAACACAATACTTTGGATCTAACAATGCGTACTTTCTAAATAATGAAAACTTACTTACAAATTTGAAAAATAATAATAAAAAGGAGTTGAAGACCAATAAAGGAGATCGATTCTATTTTTTTACTTCAAATTTTCATTCTCCATCTGATGAATCAGACCTAGATCTAATTTGTGAAACTCTTAGCAAAACAATTGTCAAAACATCAAAAATTTCTTTCGAAGAACAAAAAGAAATTTTTTGCAACACACTTGAATTAATAAAAGCAGGGGATGAGTATCAACATGACATTTCAATCTTTGCATTTATAATCTAATTTGTACTGTAATATTTTCAATCTAAACGTAATAACAACATTTCTTTCATTATTTTTGAAATTTTATTGCCTTCATTAAATTTGACGAATCGAACAACCCATAACACACAAATGATGAAATTACTTTTAATTAGCAACTCCACTAATGCCGGAGAGGCATACCTCCAGCATCCTAAAGAGCAAATTAACACATTTCTAAAAGATGTCAAGAAGGTTTTATTCATACCCTATGCGGCTGTAACGTTCACTTTTGATGAGTATGAAAAAAAAGTTCAAAGCAAATTCAGCGAAATGGGTATAGAGGTGGAATCTATTCATCACTCGAAATTCCCCAAAAGATCTGTTCAAGAAGCCGAGGCAATTGTAGTTGGTGGAGGTAACACATTTAGACTACTTAAAATGATTCATCAATTTGATCTTATTGAGGCTGTTAGATATAAAGTTCTAAGTGGAACTCCTTATGTTGGATGGAGTGCGGGAGCTAATGTTGCTTGTCCAACAATTTGCACAACAAATGACATGCCCATAACCGAACCCGATAATTTTGGTGCTTTTAACTTAGTTAGATTTCAAATAAATCCTCATTACATCGATTCGCATCCAGACGGACATGCTGGAGAAACCCGCGAACAAAGAATTTTAGAGTTTCTAGAAATGGATCCTTATGTTTACGTTGTGGGACTTCGAGAGGGTACTATGATTCTTTTAGATAATGTAAAATTATCACTTATTGGCCAAAAACCTGCTAGAGTATTCAAAAAAGGATTACCTGCAAAAGAGGTTAACCCTGGTGAAGATTTAGATTTTCTTTTTGAATAAAAAATTTACTTCTTAACTTTAGGATATTAAAAACTTATTCTTTATTAAAAATTTCTTAATTTGCTTACTTGAAAATTAAAATACTCTTTTTTAAACCTTATAACTAATAACCATGATTAAAACCGTTGATCTTTTCAAAGTATTTCGTACAGACGAAGTAGAAACTACCGCCTTAAATAAAGTTTCTTTCGAAGTAAAAAGCGGTGAATTTGTTGCAATTATGGGTCCTTCTGGTTGCGGAAAATCAACTTTACTCAATATACTCGGCTTACTCGACAACCCATCGGACGGCCAATACTTTTTTATGGACCACGAAGTATCAAAATTCAAAGAGAAACAAAGAACGAACCTTCGTAAATCCAATATAGGATTTGTATTCCAGAGTTTTAACCTTATTGATGAACTAACAGTTTTTGAAAACGTAGAACTTCCCCTACTATATCAAAATGTCCCCTCCTCTGAACGAAAGAAAAAAGTAGAGATCGTTCTTGAGAGGATGAAAATATCCCACAGACGGAATCACTTTCCACAGCAGCTATCTGGAGGTCAACAGCAACGCGTTGCTATTGCAAGATCCGTTGTTAGTAACCCGAAACTAATTCTCGCAGATGAACCAACAGGAAACCTCGATTCTGCTAATGGCGAAGAAGTAATGGGTCTGCTTACAGAACTTAACAACGAGGGAACAACCATTATAATGGTAACACACTCCCCAACAGATGCGGAAAAAGCACATCGTATTGTTCAACTATTTGACGGACACATTGTAACAGAAAACATTAAAAAGATTTTATAAATATCTTTTTGTTTATTATTCTATATCACCCTTGTTGAATGTAATATTGATTTAATGTTTTAAGAGATCTTAAGTTTAATTTTTCTTATTGCTTTTATTAGTAACAACTTAAATTAAAAACCTTACACGAATTCTCATGAAAACATTTAAAAAATTAAGTGCCGAAGACCTAAAAAATCTTTTAGGGGGAATGAATAAAGCACAGCTTATTGATGCTATTGCAGCAGAAACTAACTTAACCTCTCCTCCGCCCCCTCCACCCGCAAAGTAGTAATTATTTCTAATTGGATCTAAAAAAAGAACACATGGTAAACCATGTGTTCTTTTTATATTTATTGTTATATAAACTCCTTTCCACAATAATAACAATCTACTCTCTTCGTATAAAATTTATAATTGCTAGTTTCCAAAAAGTTCTTTAGAATAATAAAACTACTACCATTCTTATCTTTTATTAACCAAATGCTTAACTCGTTCTGTTGTTAATACTCAATAATTTTAAATAAAAGTACAATTATCCGTTTTTAGGCTTACCTTTGCAGCCCAAATTTATATACTGAAATGCAAGGGATTAGAAATATTGCAATCATTGCGCACGTCGATCACGGGAAGACAACGCTGGTGGATAAGATGATTGTCATGGGTAAACTTTTTAAGGACCATGAAAAACCAGGTGAGCTTATTCTCGACAGCAATGATCTTGAAAGAGAGAGGGGAATTACAATTCTTGCCAAAAACGTATCGGTTAACTATAAGGGAGTAAAAATTAACATTATCGACACACCCGGACACTCCGATTTCGGGGGAGAAGTTGAACGTGTTCTTAATATGGCCGATGGTGTGCTTCTACTTGTTGATGCTTTTGAGGGCACCATGCCCCAAACACGATTTGTTCTCCAAAAGGCACTTGCGCTTGGGCTCAAACCAATTGTTGTTATCAATAAGGTTGATAAACCCAACTGCCGACCCGAAGAGGTTCAGGAGCAGGTTTTCGATTTGATGTTTAACCTCGAAGCAAATGAAGATCAACTCAATTTTCCAACAATTTTTGGAAGCGCCAAACAGGGTTGGATGTCGGATGACTGGAAAAATCCAGCAACAGATACAACCGCACTTTTTGAATGCATTATAAAGCACATTCCACCGGCTAAATCACTAAAGGGAACACCTCAACTTTTAATTACATCGCTAGACTACTCTTCTTACGTAGGACGTATTGCCATTGGAAAGTTGCATCGAGGCAATCTGAAGCCCGGTCAAATGGTCTCCTTAGCAAAACGCGATGGGCGAATTATTAAGACCAAAATAAAGGATCTACTTGTATTCGAAGGATTAGTAAAGAAAAAAGTTGAAGAGGTTGAATCTGGCGATATTTGCGCATTAGTTGGTATTGAAGATTTTGACATTGGAGATACCGTTACCGATATCGACAACCCAGAAGCATTACCAACCATTGATGTTGATGAGCCTACAATGAGTATGCTCTTTACCATCAACAATTCACCTTTCTTTGGCAAAGATGGTAAGTTTGTAACATCTCGACATCTTAAAGAAAGATTAGACAAAGAACTCGAAAAAAATCTTGCCCTTAAAGTTGAACCTACCGATTCTGCCGATGCGTTTACGGTATTTGGAAGAGGCGTTCTTCACCTTTCGGTTCTAATTGAAACAATGAGGCGAGAAGGGTATGAACTCCAAGTTGGACAGCCTAAGGTTATTATAAAGTTAGTTGGTGGCGAGAAATGTGAACCTATTGAGTACCTTGCAATCGATTTACCCGAAGAGGTTTCAGGGAAAGCAATTGAACAGGTCACACGACGTAGAGGAAATCTACTCACAATGGAACGTAGGGGTGATAGAATTCATCTCGATTTCGAAATCCCATCACGTGGTATTATTGGTTTACGAAATCTTCTTTTGACAGCCACCGCAGGTGAAGCCGTTATTGCTCACCGTGTAAAGGGTTTTGAGCCTTACCGGGGTGAAATAGAAGTTCGACAAAATGGTTCGCTGGTTGCAATGGAGGGCGGAACAACATATGCTTATGCTATTTATAAACTTCAGGATAGAGGCAAATTCTTTATCGATCAGCACGAGGAGGTTTATACGGGTCAGGTTGTTGGAGAGAACACACGTCCAGGCGATATGGTTATAAACGTAACCAAATCGAAGAAATTAACCAATATGCGCGCTTCAGGATCGGATGAAAAGACAGTTCTAACACCACCTATAAAGTTTAGTCTTGAGGAGGCTTTAGAATACATCCAGGAAGATGAGTATGTGGAAATAACACCTAAGTCGATGAGACTTCGTAAAATTTATCTCGACGAAAACGAAAGAAAGAGACGGTCGAAGGGATAAATTTATAGAACTTCTGCTAGAATTGCATTTTTTTTGGTTTGATATTATTTTTTTTACCTTTGCACGATATTTTTTGAGTACTGTGACTAGCTATTTAAACACATATTCAATTCATTTTAAAGGCCTTGGGGTGGGTAAACATTCGTTTAACTTCGAGGTTGATAAAAGGTTTTTTGACGAGTTTCAAGAGGGTGATATTAGACTGGGCAAATTACTGGTTGACGTAAATCTTACCAAACAAAGCCAAATGCTTGACCTTAATATTTGTATTAATGGTTATGCTGAGGTTGTTTGTGATAGATGTCTTGAGTCTTTTAATCTTCCTATTTCATATAAAGGTGTTTTATTTGTGAAATTCGGAGGTGAAAAGCTAGAGGACAACGATGAAATCATTATTTTAACTAACGATGATAATGAAATTAACCTTGCCCAATATATCTATGAAAGTATTAGCCTAAGCTTACCCATACAACGTTATCACGGGATGAATGGTTTAAAGGAAAAATGTAATAAGGAAATGATTGACAAATTAAAAAGCCATTTATCCAACAAATTAAAGAAAGAGGAAACAGTAGATGTTGATCCTCGATGGAATAAACTTAAAGATATTAAATTAAACTAAATTTTACACAATTAACAACTTTAACAATGGCACATCCAAAATCCAAAATTTCCAAGCAAAGAAGGAATAAAAGGAGAACTCACGACAAAGCCGAATTACCAACACTGGGAACATGTTCTAACTGCAATTCTGCTATTCAGTACCATAGAGTTTGTCCAGAATGTGGTTTTTATCGTGGTAAATTAGCAATCGAAAAGGCTGTTGCAAAAGCTTAACCGATTAACCCCTTTTTTTAATTAAAGGAATCTATTTATGAGAATTGGTGTAGATGCAATGGGTGGTGATTTTGCTCCTGACGCAGTTGTATCAGGGGCAATTCTTGCTCAAAAAAAACTATCTTCCGATCAGAGGATTGTACTTTTGGGCGATGAAACCCAAATTATCTCATTAATAAAAAAGGGTAATGCTAATCCTGATGACTTTGATGTTATTCATTGCACCGAAGTTATCGAAATGAGCGATAATCCAGCTAAGGCGTTTAAAAACAAACCTGATTCTAGCATAGGTAATGGTTTTAAGGCATTGGCCACCAAACAAATTGACGGTTTTGCCAGCGCAGGGAATACTGGAGCGATGTTGGTTGGCGCAATGTATACTATTAAGCAAGTTTCTGGTATAATTCGTCCGGCTATTGCGAGTTTCATCCCAGTAAGTGAAAGCAAGTTTAATCTTTTACTTGATGTAGGGCTAAACCCCGACTGCAAACCTGAGGTTTTATATCAGTATGGTATTCTTGGATCGCTTTACGCAAAATTTATCCTTGGAAATCAAAATCCTCGTGTAGCTCTTTTAAACATAGGAGAAGAGGACGAGAAGGGTAATCTTCTGGTCAAAAGCACTTTTGACTTGATGAAAAACAACAAGGATTTTAGCTTTGTTGGAAATGTGGAGGGGAACGATCTTTTTAAGGACGATAAAGCTGATGTAGTTGTTTGTGACGGTTTTGTGGGTAATGTCGTTCTAAAAGAGGCCGAAGCATTTTATCGAATTATCAAAAAAAGAAAAATAGAGGATCCTTACCTCGAAATGTTCAATGCAGAAAATTATGGTGGAACACCTATTCTTGGTGTTAATGAACCTGTAATTATTGCGCATGGCTCATCTAATCCCAAAGCCATAATGAACATGATACTTCAAACCAAAGAGGTGATTAGTTCGAATCTTTGTCTAAAAATCAAGGAGGCTTTTAGTTAATGGGAAAAATTACTGCTGCAATTACCGGTATTGCTGGTTATGCCCCAGATTATATTCTTACGAACGAGGAGTTAAGCAAAATGGTCGACACCACAGATGAGTGGATAATGACCAGAATAGGTATCAAGGAAAGAAGAATTCTTAAAGGCGAAGGTAAAGGAACATCTGATATTGCAACACCAGCCGTACTGGAATTACTTCGCAAAACAAATACTCACCCTGATGAGGTTGATATGCTTATCTGTGGTGTTGTTACCCCCGATATGCTATTCCCTGCAACGGCTAATATTATCAGCGATAAAGTTGGAATCAAAAACGCATTTGGTTATGATCTAAATGCCGGTTGTTCCAGTTTTATTTATGCTTTGGTAACCGCATCTAAATTTATTGAATCAGGAACACACAAAAAGGTTATTGTTGTTGGTGCTGATAAAATGTCCTCCATAACTGATTATACTGATCGTGCAACTTGTCCGATTTTTGGAGATGGTGCAGGAGCGGTTCTTTTAGAACCTTGTACCGACGGATTTGGTGTAATTGATTCTCTCATGAAAGTTGACGGTTCTGGACGCAAGCATTTGCATCAAGTAGCCGGTGGTTCAATGTATCCCGCATCAATTGAAACTGTCAATAAACGTCAACATTATATCTATCAGGAAGGTCAGGCTGTATTTAAGGCGGCTGTTTCCAATATGGCAGATACTGCTGTTGAGATGATGAATAGGAATAACCTAACCCCCGAAAACCTTGCTTGGTTAGTACCACATCAAGCGAATATGAGAATCATTGAGGCAACGGGCAATAGAATGGGCTTGAGCAAGGATAAAGTTATGATCAATATCCAAAAATATGGCAATACGACAAGTGCAACTATTCCATTGTGTCTATGGGAATGGGAATCACAACTTCGTAGGGGTGATAACATCATTCTTGCAACTTTTGGTGCTGGTTTTACTTGGGGTGCTGTATATTTAAAATGGGCCTACGATGGCGATAAGGTAAAATAAGATATAGTAAAAAACCGAGTTTTTACTCGGTTTTTTTATTTTAACTTCTAGTAGACCACAATTTTGGTAGTATTTTTAAAGGCCTTCCCGCTTGCAATTACAAAATATACTCCTGGGTTTAACTTACTAATATCAACTATTTTTTTCCCGCCATTATAGGTTGTTTGAATAATTGTATTTCCAGTAACACTAACAATCGTAAGGATATCTACCTTTACATTTAAGGCCTCAACACATATTTCCCCTTTTGAAGGATTTGGATAAATACTAACTAGTGGTAATGAATTTATTTTATCTACAGCGGTATTTGTTCCCCAAATAGCCTGAGCATATTCTGGTTGATCAATAAATGGATTTCGATTGCCTTGTATTGAATAAACAGCATTATTCCTATCAATCTCTTTTTGACTAACAGGATCTTGTTGGCACCAACTCAAAAGGAGGGTGACATACCATGCTTTATAAGCAGGAAAGGAATTACCCGCTAATATCGCCTGAGTTTCAGTTGTATATGAAGCCCATCCGGCGATCCTGTCTTCATAACATGTAGCCATATAAAGGTAAGAGCGTGCAAAATCCCCTTTATACTCATTTATTGGCTCAAAAACAGTACCTGAAAAACCAGTTGTAGGATCGGAAGAACCGAGTTTACAACCATTAGATGATGTATAACTTGGGGTTAAAACCACGCCATAAACATAATTGCTCCTCGTATTATTCACTTTTTTATCGGTGGGGTATAGATGGAATAGGTCTGTGTACATTGGAGACGCTTGATCTCCATTAAACCAGTTGTTGGGGAATGAGTGTTCTCTATTGTACTTTTCACATTCACTTGTTCCGCCTGAACCATTATCCTGATTTGTAACAAAAATTAAACGGCATGATGAGTACATATCCCAAACCTTCCCATCATCCCGTTTATCTGTTGTTTGAAAATCAGTCCAAAGATTTGAATAGGTTCGAACAGTATGAGTTTTAATAATATTAAACAGTGCCGTTTTTAAAGTTGCACCCGTTTTCCCTTCGGCTGCTGAATAATACCCGTTAGGGATTTGAGAAAAAGTAGTTATCGAGAAAATCAGAAATAACGCTATTGAAATCGTTTTTTTAATCATCTTTTATTTATTAACAATTATTTTTGTTGTGTTTCTAAAGTTATTTCCAGAAACTGAGACAAAATAAATACCTGAATTTAATCTGCTAATATCTACAAACTGCTTCTTTCCAATAACTGGTAGATCAACAACCTTTTCTCCAATAATATTGGATATCACAAGATGGTCAATAATATCACTAGACTCTACCATAATACTATTTTTAGCAGGATTCGGGTAAATCTTAATTAACGAACCATTAATATCGTTAATATCTGTTGATGGTGATATTGTTATGCTATCTTCAGAACTTGTACTAATATCTCCGGAATTATCTTTTGCACTTACCATAAAGTAAATAGTTCCGGCCTGTATTTGTGATGGAATTATTCCTTCATATTTTCCACCGTTTAAAGTCATATTGGCTTTAATAATTAGATTGCCAGTAACTCCCCAATTAATATAAGCCTCCTGAATTGTCCCATCTGAATCGGTAATGGTAGCAGATACCATTATCTCTTGACCCGTGAGTGGGCTTTGAGGGTTGAACGTAATATCAGAAATAATTGGTAATACGTTGGGTGCTATTACTGTAAAACTACTTTGGTTTGTAGTCTTAGTTTCCCCTGAGTTATCCTTTGCATTTATAGTGTAATAAATCGTTCCTGCTACAGACTGGGCGGGGATTGTCCCCTTGTAACTTCCTCCATTTAAAGTCATAACGACCTTGTTTGCTAAATCGCCAGAATTCATTCCCCACATTAAGTAGGCCTCCTGAATCGCACCATCGGAATCGGTGATATTGGTTGATACCAATACGGCTTGCCCTGTGAGTGGGTTTTGGGGGTTGAGAGTAATATCAGAGATGGTCGGTAGAATATTCGGTGCAGTTACTGTAAAACTGCTTTGGCTTGTGGTCTTTGTTTCACCAGAATTATCCTTCGCATTTATGGTGTAGTAGATAGTTACAACAATAGATTGAGAGGGAATTATCCCCTCATAAATTCCTCCATTTAACACCATATCAACCTTATTATTAAGATTGCCTGAAACTGTTCCCCACATTAGGAAGGCTTCTTGAATCGTACCATCTGAATCGGTGATAGTAGAGAATACCGTTATGGGTTGACCCATTAACGGATTCTGTGGATTAATCATTGTATTTGTAATTGTTGGCAATACATTGGGGGTAGAAATAGTAAAACTCTGCTGTGCAGAAGAACCAGTAAGATTAAGGTTATCCTTTCCACTAACCATAAAGAATATTGTTCTTGCCTGTGCCTGAGCCGGAATAACACCCTCATATTTTCCATTGTTCAAGGTCATGTTTACTTTAGTGGTTAAATTGCCCGAAGTTGTTCCCCAGTTCAAGTAAGCTTCTTGAATCGATCCATCGGAATCACTTATTGTCGCCGAAAATGTTATGATACCTCCAATTAATGGGTTTTGTGGTGTCCATGAAATATTGGTTATTGAAGGAGTTTGGTTTTGAGTAATCACGAAGCTATAAAGCGATGATGTTTCTGCACCAGAATCGTCCCTTGCATTAATGCTTAAGTAGATTGTTCCTGCCTGTATTTGAGCTGGAATATTAGTCTCATATTTACCACCCACCAATACCATGGTTAACTGATTTGTCAATGCAGATGGTGATGTTCCCCACTTTAGCCAAGTATCTTCAATTGTTCCGTCGATGTCGGTAATGGTTGCCGAAATTTTAATTGTTTCACCCGTGAAAGGGCTTATAGGCGCATTTGATATATCGGCTATTGAGGGCTTTACGTTCTGAATAATAGCATAGCTATAGTCTAATGTAGAAACAGCATCTAAATCATCCTTGGCATTTACTCTTATGTAAACCGTTCCTGCCGATTGCTTTGGAATAGTTGCTTTGTAAACATTACCATCAAGGGTCATCGTTAATGTGTGGTCAAGCGTTGAAGCAGAAAGACCCCAATCAAGGGTTGCTTCCTTAACTGTTCCATTATCGGTAATGGTTGCCGAAACAACCACATCATCATTGGTTGTTGGGTTTATTGGTGAAACCGAGATATTAGAAATGTTTGGAGGAGCAATTGTATAGGTTGTCCAAGTAACGTCGTCA
The DNA here is from genome assembly GCA_013141385.1 of Bacteroidales bacterium. Classification (NCBI taxonomy): domain Bacteria; kingdom Pseudomonadati; phylum Bacteroidota; class Bacteroidia; order Bacteroidales; species Bacteroidales bacterium. Next base: position 236,277 of record JABFRB010000019.1, read on the forward strand.
ATTACAGGACGAGCATTGCCATTATTTACAATTTTAATTACAAAATTACCTACAACATTAATGTTTGTGAAAGATGCAATCTGCTCAGTAGTTGAGTATGCAAAGGGAGAGCCAATCTGAACGCCATTTATTAAGAGCGTAAGAGTTCCACCCGTCCCAGTAAAAACCTGTAAATTTTTAAAATTGATTGATCCGCAACCACCAGAAAGTGTTCCCGATTCAATATACGTGTCGGCAACATTTTTAAGGCAAATTGCCTTATTACTAGCTACAATTGCTTGATCTGTTCTTGCTGATGTTGCACTCCATGTTGAACCATCATCGCCTGTCCAAGTAAAATTTGTATACGATGACGAGGCGGCACCGATATTGGTAAAAGTTTCCTTATTTGATGTTCCTGCAACACTAACTGTTATTGCAAAAGGCTGTGTTACTGTAGTAAAACCGTCATTTGCTGAAATTGTAACAGAATTTGATCCAGCATCGTCTGCCATGGGAGTTCCGCTGAGAGTAGCGGTACCATTTCCTGTTGAAGTTAGGGTTAACCAAGAAGGTTTTGTGGTTGCAGATATTGATATTGTTGCCCCTGGATTTGCAACATCTGATGTTGTAATCGAATAGCTATAGGCACTTCCTGTTGTAGCCATTGTAACCGGTGTTGATGTAATTTTAAGTCCTTCTAAAGCTGCAACATTAATCGAAAATGATTGAGTTTTTGTAGAAGACCCATCGGTTACTGAAAGGGTTACATCAAATGAACCTGAAGTAGCAGGTGTTCCACTCAACGTTGCAGTAGTATTTCCTGTTGATGAAAGTGTTAACCAACCGGGTTTGGTTGGGGCGGTTATTGTAAGCGTTGATCCAACAGGACCAGCAACCGATACCGAATAATTGTAAACCATACCAACGGTAGCAGATGTAACCGCAGAACTTGTAAAATTCAATGCAATTGTTCCACTTCCCCAAACAGCCTCAGCATACTCAGGATGATCAATATATGGATTGCGATTGTGCTGTAGTGCATAAATAGCATTATTCCTATCTATTTCTTTTTGGCTAACAGGATCTTGTTGACTCCACTGAAGCATCAACGTTTTAAACCAACTCTTAAAAGCAGGGAAAGATGTTCCGTCCAATAGCTCACCAGCACTTCCATTCGAAGCCCAACTAGCAACCTGAGTTTCGTATCGAGTTACAACGTAGAAATACATTCTGGCAAAATCGCCCTTAAATTCATCAATTGGTTCAAATACTATTCCCGAATAACCTGTTGAAGGATCGGAATTTCCTAATTTACTTCCGTTCGATGATGTCCATGATACAGTACCCACCTTCCCGTGCGGGTAACTACTTCTACGATTATTCACATAACCGTCGGTTGGTAAAATATGATGCGCATCCGACCTCTGCGGAGATGCCTTTCCTAACCAACTATCGCAAAAGGTATGCTCACGATTATAGCAATCTCCTTCTGTACTATATGACCCACAACGATCACCAGATATATGAGAATAAAAATAGTTTGCAGTACCATCTGCCTTGATGGAATACATATCCCAAACTTTTCCCGAGGGAAGGTTGTCGGATGTTGTATACACATTGTATAGTCCATCATAACCTAAATCGGTATGACCCTTAATAATGTTATACAGGGCTGTCTTTAGTGTTGCACCTGTTTTACCATCTGCGGCTGTGTAGTACCCGTTGGGGATTTGCGAGAAAGTAGCAATAGAAAATACAACAAATAATGCTATCGATAAAAATCGTTTAATCATATAGTTTAATTTTTTGTTGAAATAACAATGTTAACGGCAACATCTAAAGAAGATACAGGAACACTCTCTAATATCTGAAAATCAAAACCAACTGCGATAAGATAGGCATTGGTTTGCTTTAAAAATCTATCGTAAAAACCTTTTCCCCTGCCAAGTCTATTTCCTTTAATATCAAAAGCAACTCCAGGAATTATAGCACAATCAATATCAGCAGGATTTACAAGATCGCCTGATAGCGGTTCTTGAATACCAAATGAATTATTAGTAAATAATTCATTTAGCCCATTAAAAGTCCTTAATTCTAAAGTATCTCCAACAACGATGGGTAACACCATTTTTTTTTCACCAGTCCATTTCATTACAAAAACATGCGTGCTGACCTCATCGGGTAGAGACCAATAAACAAGAACCGTTTTTGCTTTTTTGAACTGAGGTAAAGATTCGACTTTTCCAAAGATTCTTTGCGAATCTTCATATATTTTCTCCTTGGAGATATTCTTCTTTAACTCTTTTACTATTTTCCGAAGGTTTTGCTTTTGTTTTATAATATCTTCCTGATTCATAACAAAGTAAAAAAGATGAACACCTAAATGTAATATTGATGATTAACAAAACCGAGGCCAAAGTGGTAAATAGAAAAATCAACTAATAATCGGCAATTATTGACCGTAAAAATCTACAAATAAGCCGAACGAATTAAACGGTAAAAGGTCATCTCCACCCCATCCTTGTTGGAGTTGTAGACGAATTGGATATCTTGTTCGGAAAAGTTTAAAATCTACATAAACCTCAAAACCAAAAGATTTCATAGTATCGGTTTGATCGCCTGTTTTTACAGGATATTGATTTTTTGCATAATCGTAAAAGGGACTTAGAGATATTCGCTTAAGATACGCAAGTGAACCAAAGGCAAAATCAGGGTAGACAATTGGAAGCAGGTATTCTACAGACACTCCCCTATAGGTTTCCGATTGATAATTAGCATATCCCCTTGGAAAAATAATTTTATTAGAATAGTAATAATGTTTAAGATTCTGATTTTGGAAACTCGCTTTAACGAATAGACTATGATTTGCTGCTAAGCCCGGAAGGTACAGATTAAATGTGCCAGCAACTAAAGATCCTAAATTGTTTTTATTGAATGGGGCATTTTCCATCTGAATATTTGCCGTAAATCCCAAACAAGGCCGAACATCTTTAAGAGCCTGTTGCTGTAGAGTAGAAAAGTAAACTCTATAATTGAACCGTTGAAGTTTCTTGTGATATGAACTATCGCTACCCGAAAACAGATAATCGTTACTACTAATGGCTTGAATGAAAGGGCGTAACAAGGTGGTAAATCTACCTGAAGATAACTTTAGTGGTAGATAAATACTTAGGGTAGATTCTTTTCTTTTTTCAGTTATAGTGGGTGGTGTAGTTTTTTTTATGTAGAAGAGCGCTGGGTAATTATTACTCAGATCGAAACTGTATGAGAAAACAGGAAATAACCCCAAATACTGATAGTTGATATGTGTCAGATTAGATTTTTCATAACCATATCCAGCAGTTAAGACAGATGTTCCTGTTATGTTTTGCGAAATCAGAGTCAATCCTGGTTTTATGGCAAATACCCCATTTGTTAACTCCATTGGATCGTAATAGAACGGAGCCCAACTGTGAATATTAAAAAGCGTTTTAATTCCTCGATACTGTTTTACCTCAAAGGTGTTATTTGGAATTACTGTAGAATCGATGTTGAACTTTAAAGCCTGACTTAATTTTTTTGAGATCAAATCGTCTGTAATATCTGGTAGTATGATCTCTGTATTTGTTGTGTCGGGAATAATTTTTGATATTGAATATCCGTTCGTTGTGTAATTTGAAAAAAAGATTTCGTTTGATTTTGAATCAAATGAAGGATCTGTTGAACCAAAAGGTGATTTTGTAATCTGAAACACCTTTTTTGTTTTTACGTTAAATGCAAATATATCCTCCTTGTAATCATTCGTAGTTGAGAAAAGAATAAAATCATGAAATATTGATAAAGAGTGAATGTCAAGAAAAGTTGAACCGAAAAGAATACTAGATGAACCATCATCATCTAAATTAATGATTGATTTTCCTTTATCGTTAACCACTGCTACAATCAAAGATTTTTGATTCTGTGAAAAGATCAACTCAAATGGTTGATATTCGTTGGGAAGGTTAATGCTTTTAATTTTTTTTCCATAAATATCAAAAGCATCAATTGAATACAATCCATTATTATTTGCAGATATTGCATAAACCAGATCGTTATGAGGATTGTAAACTGGGGAATAATATTTTCCCTGATCGGAAATTGTTTTTATCTGTCCATTTCTAATATTAAACCACTTAATAACACTATAGTTTAAGTACTGCCAGCGGATATGAGATTGGTACTCTGTCCAAAAAATATTTTCGTTGTGGTATGATGGTATGCTTGTTAAATAGCCCGGTTGAACCAAACATTTTTCTTTCTTGCTATTTAAATCAATAAGAGTGAATTGAGGGTTCGTTGAAAGGTTCGTTTTATAAACAATTAAACAATTATCGTTTAGTCTATAGGGGTATCTATAATCAGTATACTCCTTATTCTTTTTAATAATAATGGTTAAATTATCAATATTGTTGTATTTCTGATTGCTAGACCAAATGCCATCAAGATTATCAAAGGTTTTCTCGAAAAGTTTTTTTCTTGAAAATCCAATTTCTTTTTTTAGTCCAAAGTAGAAGGGGAAAACGGTGAATGGGTATCGTGAAACAGAATTTAGCGTATTCGCCCAAACACTATCACCATATTCAATCTTGGCATAACTAACCAGCTGATATCCGAAACTATAATGATTCGGAATATTGTCTTTGAACGACCCCATCAACCATTTATCGTATTTAAACTTCTTTGATTTGGTGAGATAATGAGTTCTGTAATATTGATAAAAATCAGCTTGGCGTCCTCTTCCAGAATTGGATGCTGCGGTCTCGAAAGCAACTGCATCTCCTTCCAAAAACCAATTTGGAACCATTCCTGCTGATAATCCAACAATTTGTTCGCCCAAAAGAATTGAACTAAAATTAACAAGGCCTTCATCTAACTTATAAAGTTGTGAGGTATGGCGTGTTTCATGCAATGCTAACTGGGTCAACCAAGGTTGGGCGTATGTGAATGTGGGTGATTGCGAAACTATTTCCATTCGCTTTGGCGCCCAAGCAACAAAGGCATTGGAAAGTACACTGTTGTTGTGAATTACAACGTCATAGGGTTTTTGCATCGCATTTAGCGATTTTGGAGCAACCGTATCAATTATACTTAGTAGATTCGCATAACGAAATGCTTTTTGCTCAGCCTCAACGGGAAAAATAATTCGTGCATTTTTTGTTTTTATCTGCCTCCATTTAATACTAAAAGGCTCAACTCCGGTTAAAAAGTATTGTGCCTCTGCTTGTAAGGAGAGGATAAATAAAAAGATAAATAAAACTTTCTTCACTATAAATAAAATTCTTGATTATTAATCATCAACCTGATACTTTTACCTTATAACCCCATTCTTCCAGTAAATCGGCAATGCGAGTTTTGAATTCTCCTTGAATAATAATCTCACCCTCTTTTACTGATCCACCAACCCCACATTTTGTTTTCAGTTTCTTTCCTAGTTCTATCAAATCATCCTCTTTCCCTATAAAACCTTTAACAAGTGTAACAGTTTTACCTCCCCTGTTTTTTCGCTCAATAGCCACAATTAAATTTTGCTTTTGTGGAGGAATCGTTTCCTCCTCATGTTTTTCTCCTTGATTGTATTGAAAATCAGGATTTGTAGAATAGACAACATTTAACCTATCCTTCCAGTTATTATCCTTCATATTTTAATAATTTTAGGCAAAAGTACTTCAAAAAACAGATTAACATAGTTTTAAACAAAGCTAAAATTATATTACATGAGGGCTATAAGCGAATTTTGGTTACTTTAGCTGTTTATATTTTTATCAACTTATGAAATGTCCATATTAATAAAGAACACCAAGCGCAGTAATCAAAACATGGACATTTAGTTTCGCTGAACCCGTTGGGGTTCATCTGAACTTAGGTAATTAATATCATTCGAAGAAAAACAATAACTGATTCTATATTAATTATTTTTGAAATTTTGTACAGATGAAAAAATACAACCTGATTAACAATATCATGGGATGGGCTGCATTCCTTGTAGCGGTTATTGTCTACTTATTGACAATTGAGCCTACTGCAAGTTTTTGGGATTGCGGGGAATTTATTGCTTCGGCATACAAACTTGAAGTTGGACATCCTCCCGGAAGTCCAATATTCATGCTTATTGGTAGATTCTTTACCATGTTCGCTGGCGATCCATCTAAAATAGCTATAACTGTCAATATCATGTCTGCACTTGCTAGTGCATTTACTATACTCTTCCTATTTTGGACAATAACACATTTGGCCAAAAAACTAGTTGTAAAAAAAGATTCTGAAGCCACAACGGCAGAGTTAATTGGAATAATGGGAAGCGGTTTTATCGGTGCATTGGTTTATACTTTCTCCGATTCATTCTGGTTTTCTGCTGTTGAAGGAGAGGTTTATGCGCTCTCATCTTTCTTTACAGCTATAGTTTTCTGGGCAATTCTAAAATGGGAGAACGAGGCTGAGAAACCTTATGCTAATCGATGGCTAATATTCATCGCTTATATGATGGGTTTATCCATTGGTGTTCACTTGCTTAACCTTTTAACAATACCTGCAATAGTATTTATTTACTACTTCAAAAACTATACACCAACCAGAAAAGGATTAATTTTTGCCAGTATTTCTGCTGTTGCAATTCTTGGATTTGTAATGTATTTTATCATCCCAGGCACTGTGGTTTTTGCATCGTGGTTTGAATTTCTCTTTGTTAATGGCTTCGGATTACCATTTAATAGCGGTTTAGTATTCTTTGTAATGCTTATTGTTGGTATTTTCGTTTGGGCAATTAGATATACTCTTAAAACTCAAAAAGTATTAGCAAATACAATCCTATTAGCGATTGGGGTAATTTTGATTGGTTATTCTTCCTATGCCTTGATATTAATAAGATCATCTACCAATACACCTTTAAATGAAAATAATCCCTCGAACATATTCGCTTTAAAAAACTACCTGAATCGTGAGCAATATGGCGACAGACCTTTACTTTACGGTCAATATTATAATGCTCCCGTGACTAGTAGCGAAAACAAAACAACATTTATTCCCCAAAATGGAAAATATATAAGATCTTACCTGAAAACAAATTACTCTTTTGATGAGCGGTTTCAAACCGTTTTTCCAAGAATGTGGAGTCCTGGCGAAGGGCATGATGAAGAGTATAAAAAATGGGCTAATATTGTTGGAATCCCTGAACGAGTAACCAATCAAAACGGAGAACAAGAGGTAAGAAACATTCCAACGTTTACCGAGAATTTACGTTTCTTTTTTAGTTTCCAAGTGGGGTTTATGTATTGGCGTTACTTCATGTGGAATTTTGTTGGCCGACAGGATGATATTCAAAGCCAAGGAGGGTTGCTAAATGGTAATTGGATAAGCGGAATTAAACCAATAGATGCTATTCATCTTGGCAATCAGGATAAATTAACAAGTGAGCAGCTCCATCAAATTGGTAGAAATAAGTATTATTTCCTTCCTCTAATCTTGGGATTAATCGGGTTGGCTTATCAGTTTCTGCGCGATAAAAAAAATCTTATTGTCGTAACACTTCTTTTCGTTTTAACGGGTGTCGCTATTGTTATATATCTTAATCAGTATCCATTGCAGCCACGTGAACGTGATTATGCGTTTGCCGGATCATTTTATGCATTCGCTATTTGGGTTGGTATAGGCGTATTGGCTATATCGGAAGGATTTTCAAAACTACTTCAACCCGTTCAGAGAGCTTCTATGGCCTCAGTATTGTGCCTTGGTGTTCCACTCATTATGGGAACACAAAACTGGGACGATCATAATCGTTCGGGACGTTATACCGCAAGAGATTTCGCATACAATTATTTAAATTCATGTGCTCCAAATGCTATTCTTTTTACCAATGGTGATAATGATACTTTCCCTTTATGGTACATTCAAGAAGTAGAAGGGGTTAGGACCGATGTGAGGGTCTGCAATCTTAGCTTGCTTGGAACCGATTGGTATATAGATCAAATGAAAAGAAAGGCATATGAATCTGCGCCTCTTCCTATAAGCATGAATATAGATCAATACGTTCAGGGCAAACGTGATATTATTTATGTAATCGAGAGGTTTAAACAAAACATTGAACTAAAACAGATAATGGATTTTATTGCAAGTGATAAGCCTGAAACTAAATATCAGATTCCAAATGAAGATCCTGTTACCTATATACCCACCAAGAGTTATATGGTTTCGGTTGATAAGGACGCCGTAATAGCAAGCAATACTGTTAACAAAAAAGATTCCGCACTAATCGTAAAAGAAATTGTTGGAACACTTAAAAAGAGCTACATCCAAAAAAGCGATATGATAATGCTTGATGTAATTGCCAATAATAACTGGAAACGCCCAATTTACTTTGTTTCACCTTATGGTGATTCCGATATAGGGATTAGCGATTATTTACAACTCGAAGGTTTTGCTTATCATTTAGTACCTATAAAGACTAAACCTAAAGACTATTTATCTTTCGGTAGAATTGATGTTGACATTCTTTACAATAATCTGATGAATAAATTTCATTGGGGTAGAATGAATCAACCCGATGTAAATATCGACCATAATAATCAACGAACCACAACAGTTCTTCGATTAAGGAACAACTTTAACCGATTAGCAGAAGAGTTGATCTCTCAGAATAAAAAAGATTCCGCACTGGCAGTTCTCAACAAAATTGTTGATTTGATGCCTCAAAGAAAATATCCATACGATATATTCACCCTCAAGACTGCTGAATCTTACTTTAAAATCAACGAAACAGAAAAGGCTAATCGAATTATTAAGGATTATGTAAAAGCAACCGAAGAAAACTTACGTTATTATTTCAGTTTAAGTCATCGATTCGATAATTCAGTTGATTACGAAAAACAGGTTAACATTCAAACCCTACAGGAATTGGGTTCTTTAACCGAAAAGTATGCTCAGGTTGATTTGAAAAATGGAATAGAAAAAAGTTTGCAGTATTACTATGAGTTATATACTCTGGGTAGTTCTCAAAAATAAAGATGTTGCATTTTATCAATATTATTTTATTTATTAGCTAATTTTGTCACAATCATATTTTAATGTTTACTGTTATGGCCGATTTGTATGGTGAAATAGTTCAGGTAATTGGACCCGTTGTTGACGTGACGTTTAGTATGGCCGGCACAAGTTTTCCAAATATTCATGACGCGCTTGAAATAATTCGTGAAGACGGTTCTATTCTGGTTGTTGAGTGTCAACAGCACATTGGCGAAAACACGATTCGTACCGTCGCAATGGATTCAACCGATGGTCTTCGTAGAGGTATGAAAGCCCGAGCAACAGGATCGACTATCTCGATGCCCGTTGGCGACCATATCAAGGGTCGTCTGATGAATGTTATTGGTGCTGGTGTTGATGGTCTTAGTACATTGAGTCGGGAAAAAGTCTACTCAATACACAATAATCCTCCCAAATACGAAAACCTTAGCACCGAGAAAGAGGTTCTTTATACTGGGATCAAGGTTATTGACTTATTAGAGCCTTACTCAAAGGGTGGTAAAATTGGTCTTTTTGGTGGTGCTGGTGTTGGAAAAACTGTTATCATCCAGGAACTTATTAATAACATTGCCAAGCAATCCAAAGGATTTTCAGTGTTTGCAGGTGTTGGCGAACGTACCCGCGAAGGTAATGACTTACTTCGCGAAATGATTGAGGCAGGCCTTGTCAACTATGGTGAAGAGTTCAAGAAAAGCATGGATGCTGGTGGTTGGGATCTTTCAAAAGTAAATGAGGAAGAACTCAAAAAATCCCTTCTGACTATGGTTTTTGGTCAGATGAACGAACCACCAGGAGCAAGGGCTCGTGTTGCATTGTCGGGTTTGACCATGGCAGAATACTTCCGCGATGGAGAAGGAGAAGGCAAAGGAAGTGATATCCTATTCTTTATCGATAATATTTTCCGTTTTACCCAGGCTGGTTCTGAAGTATCAGCACTTCTTGGTCGTATGCCTTCAGCAGTAGGTTACCAACCTACTCTTTCAACCGAAATGGGTTTGATGCAGGAACGTATCACTTCAACAAATAGAGGATCTATAACATCTGTACAAGCTATTTATGTACCTGCGGATGACTTAACCGACCCTGCTCCTGCTACAACTTTCTCGCACCTTGATGCAACAACAGTATTAAGTCGTAAGATTTCGGAACTTGGTATTTACCCTGCTGTTGACCCACTAGATTCAACATCTCGTATTTTAAGTGTAGAAATTGTTGGTGAAGAGCATTACAATACAGCACAGCGTGTTATTAATATTCTTCAACGCTATAAAGAGTTACAGGATATCATTGCAATTCTTGGTATGGACGAATTATCCGAAGAGGATAAACTTATTGTTCATCGTGCCCGCAGGGTTCAACGATTCCTCTCTCAACCGTTCCACGTTGCCGAAGCGTTTACAAACATCCCTGGATGTATAGTAAACATCAAGGATACAATAAAGGGCTTTAATATGATTATCGACGGAGAAGTTGATAAATATCCTGAAGCAGCTTTTAACCTTGTTGGTACTATCGAAGATGCAATAAAGAAAGGTGACAAAATGCTTGCTGAAGCCCAATCTTAATTGATAAACTATGTTGCTCGAAATAGTAACGCCTAAAGCGACAATTTACAAAGGGGAAATAATCCTTGTAAGAGTTCCTGGTTCAAAGGGTTCCTTTGCGGTAATGCATAATCATGCACCCCTAACATCTACCTTAGAGCCAGGGCAAATTAAGGTTGTTGAGTTGAATAAAACAGAAATCTTCTTTGATATCTCTGAAATTGGGCTGATTGAAGTTAAAAAAAACCATGTAGTGGTATTATCTGATTCTATTAGTAAAATAAATTAATAGTATCCTATGCGTTTCTTATACAGCCATTTAATTTGGGGATTATCTTTAATGCTTATGGTTTTAAGCACTTCGGCTCAGCAAAAAGTTTCCTTTGAATCTAAGGATGGTTTAATTATCACCGCCGATCTTTATGTCTCCTCAACGGAAAATCCTTATATAATACTTTTACATCAAGCGGGATATAGCCGAGGAGAGTATAAGGAAATTGCACCTAAACTTGTAAAGTTAGGCTATAATTGCTTAGCGTTGGATCAACGTTCTGGTGAGGAGGTTAACTTTATAAAAAATGAGACTGCGGCTAAAGCAAAGGAAAAAAATCTTTCAACAAATTACCTCGATGCTCTTCCCGATATCCATGCTGCAATTGACTATGTCAAGCAAAAGTCGAGTAAGCCCATTGTTCTTTGGGGTAGTTCTTATTCTGCATCGCTAAGTTTAATTGTTGCTTGTGAGGAACTTAAGGTTGGTGCATTAGTTGTTTTTTCGCCAGGCGAATACTTTGATCCGAAAAACTTTATTAAATCAAAGATCTCAAAGATTTCCATTCCTGTGCTTGCGCTATCTTCTAAAGACGAGTATCCAGCAATGGTTGATATGTTTTCTGTTATTCCAAAATCTTTGGTAACAACATTTAAACCCACTACAGATTCTGGGAAGCATGGCTCAAAAGCTCTTTGGGAGTCAAATCCATCGAGCAAAGAATATTGGATGGCTGTAACCGTGTTCTTTAGTAAGTTAAAGAAATAGATATTTTATACCAATCAAGAAACATCCTTTGATTCAAAATCAGGGGATGTTTTTTTATTTTAGCACAAAGAGTTGTTTCTTTGTATCCATATTTTAATCTTATACAAGTTAATGCTGAAACGTTCGGATATAGAGGTAATGTCGCCTGCGGGCAACTTTGAATCCCTTATGGCTGCAATTCAGGGTGGCACAAATGCGGTTTATTTTGGCGTTGGTCATCTTAACATGCGCGCAAAATCATCGGTTAATTTTGCCGTATCCGATTTAAAGGAAATTGTAAGGATTTGCAATGATAGCGGCATAAAGTCATATCTTACTGTAAATACTGTCCTTTACGATAATGATTTACCCGCTGTTAAAGAATTACTTAAAGAAGCTCGTGTTGCAGGTGTTAGTGCAATAATTGCCTCCGATCAAGCGGCTTTGATGTGCGCTTCTGAACTTGGACACGAAATACACCTCTCCACCCAACTCAATATTAGCAACCTTGAATCGTTAAAATTTTATTCTCATTGGGCTGATGTTGTTGTTCTAGCAAGGGAACTTTCCTTAGAGCAAATCTATGAGATATACCAAGGGATTGAAAGAGAAAATATAATAGGCCCATCAGGAAACAAAATTAAAATTGAACTTTTTGTTCACGGAGCGCTATGCATGGCTATTTCGGGCAAATGCTACCTTAGTCTTCATCAGGAAAATATATCGGCAAATCGTGGAGCATGCCTTCAAATCTGTAGAAGATCATATACCGTTCAGGAATTTGAAACAGGCAAGCAGCTTGAGGTCGATAACGAGTATATCATGTCGCCTAAAGATTTGTGTACAATAAACTTCCTAAATAAATTAATTGATGCCGGTGTTCGGGTGCTTAAGATTGAGGGCAGGGCTCGTGCTCCCGAGTACGTAAAAACCGTCACCCAATGCTACAATGAAGCCGTTAATGCAATTTGCGATAATTCCTATACACCCGAGAAAATAAATGATTGGACAAATCGATTATCAACCGTGTTCAACAGAGGATTTTGGGATGGCTATTATCTTGGTCGTAAACTGGGAGAATGGAGCCACGTTTATGGTAGCCTTGCAACCGAAAGGAAAATATATTGCGGAAAAATCACCAACTACTTTTCTAATTTGGGCGTTGCAGAAGTTTCAATTGAAGCGCATGAACTTTACCTCAACGATAAAATTTTGATCATTGGCCCAACATCTGGAGTTATTGAAGAAACCGTTTCGGAAATAAGGGTTGATGAAAAACCTGCTCAATTTTGTCCAAAAGGAATAAAATGTTCTATACCTGTTAACACCACTGTAAGGCGAGCAGATAAGTTGTATAGAGTAGTATCAGAGGAGGAACTTAAAAAATTGGGGGAAATTAGCAACAAGAAAAATTTTTAGGATAATCATTTCAAACAATATTTTCCACTATGGTTAAATATATTTCGTGGTATTATATTTCTAAAAATTAAATAATTGTAGCAAAAACAAATATTCTGCATTTTTTCTGAAAGGAAAATTTATTCAACCAACAAAATAAAATGTTAAATCATTTCATTAGATTAGTCTTTTTTATTACAGAAATGTAATCAAACCCCAAAAAATAAATTAAAGTAATTGATTATGAAGAAATTTTTTCTCTTTTTTTTAGTGGTATTTGTTACAAGCATGTCAGCGTTCTCACAGGATACTCTCATTAGACTTAATGATGAAAGAATAATTTGTAAAATTCAAAAGGAGGATGCCGCAGCAGTGCACTTCACTTTATATAAAAACGGCAAAAAATTCGACACCTTTCTTGATAAATCAGAGATAAAATCTATTATATACGGAAACTCAGCATCTATGCAATCTAGCAATTTCGACAAAGTATCATTGGGTGCAGGTTTAGGTATGGATTTTGGCGGATTGGGACTAAATTTACTTGTCTATCCACAAAGGAATATTGGACTCTTCGGAGGTGTTGGGTATGCGTTTGCCGGAACAGGTTACAATATTGGGGCTAAGATTAGGTTTGTTTCAGAAAATACAAAATCAAAAGCCACATTTTATGGTCTTGCAATGTATGGCTACAATGCTGCAATTTCTGTAACAAATGCAACCGAATTTAACAAACTATTTTATGGACCAACAGTAGGATTTGGTTTCGACTATAAATCACATCCTTCAAAAAAGAGCTATTGGACATTTGCTATATTGTTGCCCATAAGAAGCACTGCGGTTGATGATTATATTAATGACCTCAAAGATCATCATAGCATAGAATTTAAGAATGCCCTTATGCCTATTGGAATAACTATGGGCTATAGAATTATATTAAACTAATATGATTGTCCGCAATAATACCTAATGGAGAATTAATAATCCAAATTGTCATTCCTGCGAATGCAGGAATCTATCTCTGTTTAAGAGATTCCGGGACTTCGCCCGGAATGACATCAGGATTCATTTTATGTATTAGGTATAATTAGAGGGTATTCATATAAATTAGTACTTTATCTTGGTTAACTTTTTACTGTAAATATTTGTTGTGTTTTACTAATAAAATCAAAAAAATGACCTTCAGCGAACTTTGTAATAAACTTTTTGATGATAGTACAACTTACTATCATACAATGGATAATGTATACGCTACATTAGCAAATCCTCATAAAGAGGAAACCATTGAGGGAGCGCTATTTAAAAAGAACTGGATTGATGCCGTACAATGGCATCTTGAGGATATCATTAGAGATCCTAAAATTGATCCCATTAAGGCATTAGAAATAAAGCGTTGGATAGATCGTTCGAATCAGGAAAGAACCGATTTGGTTGAGCTAATCGATAGCTACTTTCTTACAAAGTATAAAGATGTTAAACCGCAACCGGGAGCAACCCTTAATACCGAAAGTCCCGCATGGGCCATCGACCGCCTATCAATACTTGCGCTAAAGATTTACCACATGCAACAAGAGGTAATTAGAAAAGATGCCGCACCAGAACATCTTGCTAAATGCCAAATCAAACTTGATGTTCTTTTAGATCAGAAAAAAGATCTCTCTCTTGCTATCGATCAGCTAATTGCCGATATCGAAAGTGGTAAGAAGTACATGAAAGTTTACAAACAGATGAAAATGTATAACGATCCCTCCTTGAATCCTGTTCTTTACGCACAAAAAAAATAATCTCAAAAAAAAGATGGCAAAGATTTTAGTATTCCGGTTAAGTGCTATTGGGGATGTTGCAATGACGGTTCCCGTTATATGGTCATTAACTAAAACTTACCCAGATGCCGAAATTACATTTGTATCACAAAAATTTGCCTCAGGATTTTTAAAACATATTCCAGGAGTAAGACATTTTGAAGTTGACCTTAAAGGAAAGCATAAAGGATTTTGGGGGATTATTCGTCTTTACCTTGATCTTCGAAAACTTGGTAAGTTTGATGTAATCGCCGATTTACACGATGTAATAAGAACAAAAATCCTCCGTTTTCTATTTCTTTTTTCATTATCGCATTTTGCGATTATTGATAAAGGCCGAAGGGATAAACACAATCTCACTAAAATTAATAAGAAAGTTTTACGTCAACTCGACACATCTGTATCGCGCTATGCAAAGGTATTTTACGACGCTGGTTTTAAATTTGATGTTGAATTCGATTACCTATTTACCCAATCGCCCCTAACCGAAAAAATTACAAACATCACTGGGCCAAGGGAAAACAAGTGGGTTGGAATTGCCCCATTTGCAAAGCACAAAGGGAAAATATACCCGCTCGAGCTAATGGAGAAGGTAATGGAACTCGTTTCCGATACTAAAGGCGTTAAAATATTCCTATTTGGCGGAGGACAGTATGAAAAAGCGATTTTAGAGGGATGGGAGAAACGTTTTCCGAATACAATCTCCCTTGCAGGCAAACTTAGCATGGAAGATGAGCTAAAGGTAATTTCGAATCTTGAGGTGCTTGTTTCCATGGATTCCGCAAATATGCATTTAGCATCGCTTGTAAACACGTGCGTAGTAAGTATTTGGGGGGCAACACACCCTTTTGCAGGATTCTATGGATGGAACCAAAACCCAAAACATGCGCTTCAAATTAATCTGCCTTGCCGGCCATGTTCCATTTATGGAAATAAGCCCTGTTTTAGGAAAGATTTTGCCTGTATGAATCTAATTACCCCTGAAAGCGTTTATAGCAAAATATTGGACGAAATTATCACCTAAAATCGATATTGTTACTATTCAGCAATTAAAAAATTCTCACGCTAAGTCGCGAAGAAGATAAAATAGATGAGGAGCACCTCTAAAATCAATTGCATCTACGATTTGTGCGCAAAGAGAAAAAACCTTTGATTTTTTCTCCCTTGGCGTGCTCTGCGACTTTGCGTGAACCCATTAGGGCTCAACGAAATTAAGCATTACGACAGGAACATGTAATCTTTGCTTTCAAAGAAAATGTTTGCTGAAACATAAACCTGAACGACTACTTGATATTTAATTACCCCAAAAAACCTCGAACTCAAATCGGGGTTTTTTAATGTATCGTGGCCAACTTTTAGAAATATGTTAAATGACACATAATCAAACTTTAAAAGAGAAAGAATTAATTTTGTGACAAATTTGAAAACTAATAATTTATTGATATGACTTACATTACGAAGGAAAAGCTGTTTTCGAAGGAGTGGTTTTTAGCCTATACCTTGATAACAATTGGTGCGTTTATTCTGGCGGCGGGTTTTGTGCTTTTTATCGACCCACACAGAATTGCACCAGGAGGGGTTTATGGCATTGGTATTATCACGCACTACTTGACTCAGGGTATGTTTTCTTGGGCACCAGATGGTTTACCAATTGGTACAGTTGGTCTTATCCTAAATATTCCGTTAACCATAATTGGAATAAAAATACTTGGCCCTCGCTTTGGGGTTAAAACCGTAATCGGTTTTCTTCTATCCTCTATTTTCATCGACTTGCTTCATGGGCTATTGGGTTACGCACCGCTTGTTGACGATATGCTACTATCATCAGTTTTTGGAGGTGTATTAATTGGTTTCGGATTGGGGTTAATATTTAAATCAAAAGCCACAAGCGGCGGATCTGATATAATTGCCATGATTTTTGCAAAGTATACCCGTCTTCCCCTCGGACAATTGATGATTTATGTTGATTCGGCTATTGTGCTATTGGCCTTGCTCGCTTTTAAGGATTGGAAGATTCCTATGTATTCATGGATTGTTATCTACATAACTGGTAAGGTTATAGATATGACCATCCAAGGTGTTAGCTACGATAAAACTCTTTTCATAGTTTCTGAGAAATGGGAGGAGATACGTAATAAGATTATTATTGATCTGGAGCGTGGAGGTACCTTAATAAACGTCACAGGTATGTACCAAGGCCAAGAGAAAAAAATGATCTTTACCAATGTTAGCCGCCGTGAGGTATATATGTTAAAGGATTACATTAAATCAATCGATCCATTTGCCTTTATTACAGTGATTGACGCAAACGAAATCCTTGGCGAAGGATTCAAATCAATTCATAGTGATAGCTAATCAAGAAAAATGCTGAGAAAAAAGCCTAGTTGGAAAATTCCAACTAGGCTTTTGTTTTTTAGAACAGACAATACTAAATACAATCATAGCCGATAATCAAAATTCTTACCACTTTTTTCTAAAATCTCCTCGCGAAAAATATTTTTCAATAAAACAGTACATCAAAATAAAAAAGTATCGACTTCCCATTTCACGAATCTTTAACTTTGATTCGCCGTACTTTCTATTTGTCCATGAGTTTGGAATTACAGTATATGAATATCCCCTTATTATTGCCTTTAATGGTAATTCAATAGTCAGGTTAAAGTGTGGAGATAAGAATGGCTTAATCCCTTCAATTGTATGACGCTTGTAAAGTTTAAATGCATTTGTGGTGTCATTGTATTTTATATGCATTACAAAACGAATAATAAAATTCGCCATCCGATTGATTCTTTTTTTAACAAAAGGATAATCAATCAATTTCCCTCCTTTGATAAAGCGATTCCCAAAAACACAATCGTAGTTGCCTTCAATCATTGTTGTATAAAACTTAATAAGATCGTAGGGTGAATCTGATAAATCGGCCATCATGATAGCCACACAATCTCCATCAAATCGCTCCAATCCATATCTCACGGCATAACCAAATCCATTAGGTCCATGATTTGTCTCATATCTTAGCGCTGGGTGCTTTTTTTGAAGATCAACCAATACCTGCTCAGTATTATCTTTTGAATTATCATTAACAACAAAAATTTCATGCTCAATTTTTACCTTGTCAAATGCTTGTTCAATTTGTTCAATAGTTTCTGCTATTGATTCCTCTTCGTTATATGCTGGAATAACTATGCTTAGTTTCATCTTTAAAATGCTGTGAGAATGTCTGAACTACTAAAATAATTAAATAGAGAATAGAGAAAAACAACATAAAAGTTCCATCAAAATCTTGCCTTATATTGTGGTAATAAGAATAAAAGAAAGAGAAAAGAGCATATAGAAGATAAACAAGCCAAAGTATGGTTGTAATACCAAATAACTGACCATATCCTAAAAGAATAATAAGGGCTACTAAGGCGATATTCATTCGATCCATGCTACCGTTCATTAAATAAATACAAGTAAATAAGAATAAAAGATTTGCCGATACCACAACCACATCAAGTCGCTTTCTTAAAAAGCCAATAATATTAATGCCTACAAACATTAAAATAAAAATATTTCTTATCACAGTCCAAGAATTAGGAAGCACTTTAAATAGTCCTAACCACATAGAACCGTGTTGGGGTTGATCAAGAACAGCAAGTCCTATTCTTCGTATCATCATTTGTATAAGTTCTGGCAAAAATGGGGCTATGGAAATTATACATGCTAGAAATGAAACAAGACAATAAAAAATAATTTTTCGAAAACCATTAACATTGTTTTTATAAATATTATAAAGGCATAATGGCCCAATAAAAACGCCCATACCTACAAAAGCGACGGAAAATCCCAAAAGTACAGGGCTAATAAACAGGCCTAATGTTTTATTAGAACTATCGGAAAAATAAATCGCTGAAAGAATTAGTAAAAGCCCAATTCCTTTGGGTTCAGAAATATAAGTACCCCAAATAAGTAAAATTGGAGACAAAGCACCTAAAGATAAACCAATCAGTAATGGAAGATTTTGCTGTAATTTAATAGGAAGCTTATTTAAAATTCGATTTTTAGGGATGCGATATCGCCACTTATTAATAATAAAAGCAAAAATCAAAACAGCTAATAGACTATCAAAAAATGCAAAAGTGTATCTGAAAGCCAATGGGGAGGCAAAGCAATACTCAATGCCTCCAAAAAAAAGTGTTGCCAAAGGAAGATTGCTAAATGCATAGTAGTTCCATCTATCCTGAGTTGAGCATACCCATGGATCGTAATTGTCTTTATCGGTTCTTAATTGCTGCCTTAATTTAACGTGGTCTGTTGAGTCATAGGGGTTGACTCCATTTGCAACCAGTTGTCCCGCATCTCGATAAATTTTCAGGTCAATATTCTCATTTTGACGAGGTGAGTGAAAAATCATTACCAAGCGAAATGACATTGCAATCAAAAAAACCCACAAATAAATTTTGGTTCTATCAGACATAAAAACTAATTCGAAGTTAAACTATCATAGATTTGGCGAAGTATATCGTTTAAATTATAACGATATTCCCATTCTGGATAACGCTTTTTAAATTTTGACACATCCGAAATATACCAGATATGATCCCCAATTCGATTATCTTCAGCATAAGAATAGTTCATCTTTTTTCCCGTAATTGCCTCGCACAAAACAATCGCTTCCTTCATTGAACAATTGGAATGACGGCCCCCTCCTGCATTATATACTTCTCCCTGACCTGGAGATAGATAAAAATGATAAAACATATTCACAAGGTCATAAGCGTGAATATTATCCCGAACCTGCTTCCCTTTATAGCCAAAAACTGTGTAGTGATTACCAGTTACCGCGCATTTCATTAAATATGATAGAAATCCATGTAATTGAGCACTTGAATGGTTGGGTCCGGTTAGGCAACCGCCCCTGAATACTGCTACATTCATACCAAAATATTTTCCATATTCCTGAGCCAAGACATCAGCTGCCAATTTTGATGCCCCAAACAATGAGTGTTTTGAGTTATCAACGCTCATGCTTTCATCAATCCCGTCTTTGAAGTAAGGGTGGCTTTTAGCAATTTCCCATCTGTTTTCCAATTCCACTAATGGAAGAAGGTTAGGAGTGTCACCATAAACCTTGTTGGTTGAAGTATAAATAAAAACCGCTTTAGGAGAGTACAATCGAGTTAATTCCAATAGGTTAAGTGTTCCATTAGCATTAATCGTAAAATCTGTAATTGGTTCTTTGGCTGCCCAATCGTGACTGGGTTGAGCCGCAGTGTGAATTATCAATTCTATATCTGAATTGTATTTATCAAATATCGTTTGCAACGCATCGTAATTTCGAATATCTATTGAGTGATGTTTATAGTTTTGAATCGTTTTTTCCAATTCTTTTCTACACCAATCCGTAGAAGATTCTTTTCCAAAAAAATATGCCCTTTGGTCGTTGTCAATTCCGATAATTAGATCCATTTTTTTAGAAAAAAAACGAACTGATTCACAACCTATAAGTCCAGCAGATCCCGTTACAATTGCAACTTTCATAGAAATTATTTTAAAATTGTTTTTAATTTTTGTTCATTTTTGTTTATCCATGCGAAAACATCAGAAAAGATATTTTCTACACTTTTTTGTGGTTTCCAACCAATTTCATTTTCTATTTTAGTGTTATCTGAAATGAAAATCCTCAAATCAGCTGGTCTATTTTGAGTTTCTGCGTCAATTTTTATTTTATTTCCTGTGATTTTTTCACAAATAGAGGTCATTTCCAATAAAGATACGCTAGAAAATAATCCTCCTCCGGCATTATAAATTTTTCCATTAAACTTCTCTATCTGATGAATTTGAATATCTATTAAATTTATCAAATCATCAATATGTAAAATATCTCTTACCTGTTTTCCGAGTCCACCATAACCAATATATTTAAGCGGCTGTTTCCAATAATGCTTTGCTATCCAGAGAGTCACTACACCTTGGTCTGTTTTGCCCATTTGTCGCGGGCCAGCAACTACACCAAATCGGGTTATTGCCGCTTTTAAGTTGTAAAATTCGGCATATTCATTAATAAAAAATTCCGAAGCAAGCTTGGTTGTTCCGTAAAAAGAACGAGCACCTGAAAGATTTAAATCTTCTGAAATTCCCAAGTTTGAGATTCCTTTTTCTTTCTGGTCTTTGCAAAATGAAAAACGTGTTTCTTCTTCAATAAAATTTGCATTTTCAATTCTACTTATTGGATAAACTCTACTTGTGGAAAGAAATATAATTTTTGCCTTGTTTTTCAAGCAAGCATTAAAACAATTAATCGAACCGTACAAATTATTGTTTATGATGTAAGTTGGGTCTAAGTTAAGTCCAGACATTACTGATGGCTCAGCCGATGCCTCGATTAGCACATCAAAAGGTCCAATGGCTTCAAGATCCTCGTTATTTCGAATGTCCCCATGAATAAATTCAATCCCTCTTTCTTGAAAATCTGTTAAATTCAATTCCGAACCTCTTCTTTTTAGATTGTCAAAAACAACAATTGAATAACTTGGATATTTTTCTTTAAGCTTAATGCAAAGCGATGAACCAATGAAACCGGCTCCCCCCGTAACTAATATTTTCATTTTCCTTGAATAATTGTTTTGCCTCTTTCTATCAATAGTTTTGATTCAATATTTTATTCAATATTCTTAAACACGAATATAATATTTTTTTTCATACATGAATTTCACCATACCTGAGTACAATCGTTATTTAGGAATTTTAGCAATTGAAGTTCTCGAAGGTGGTTTAATCCAACTATAGAAATAACTAGATTACCATCCTTTTTACCGCTAGTCCTGTAGAATGTTCTATTTTGCTTTTTTAATCCGCTCAATCAGTCCAAAATGTTTTAATACTCTCAACGCCCTTAATGTGTTCCATCTGCTGGGTTGCCCAATAGTTTCCATATCAAAATGGGTCTGCCCGCTGTGTTTACATTGCAGAGTCCATGTCATATCTGCTCTTTGCTTTTTTATCAAAACCTCCAATGCATCTGCCATTCTACCATCATAACCAACACCTGCCAACCGGAAATAATCTAACGCCCTTAAAATATCGTATCTCCAACGCGATGGGTATGATAGCATTAACATTCTCCTATCAATTATCTCTCCTGTTCTATGCGATTTATACAATTTGTGTTCAAGAAGGAATTCCCTCGACTCCTCCTCCACTTTTTTTAGCTCATTCAAACGATAGGTGTAGCCCTGCTGTGAATATTCCAAAATCCCCTCAATTACCGATAGCGTTGAATGCACCGAACTGTGTTTTGCACCATGAAAGTTGAACTGACAATTAAATCCACCATCGGAAAGTTGCTGAGAAAGAATAAAATCCACCACCGATTTTAAATCATCCTCGTTTGCTCCAAAATAGGCAGCATAATTTAAAAACATTCCACAAATACATATATCGCTATTGGGGACAGTTTTTGCTGGATTTATTCCACCATCAGGATCTTTATTTTCACGAATAATTTTATTGATAGTATCCTGTATCTCCTTGCACTGATTTGAAATTGATAAATTCTTTAAATCCAGTATTGTATAATGCGATGAAATCCATTTAGGTTGATAAAATCCACGCCCCCAATGCCCGTTACTATTCTGGTACGATAAAAATCTTGCACCCCAACCCTCCTTCGATACTCCCTCTTTCAGATCAGACCTATCAATACTCAGCAAATCACGATAACCCTGATACTGAATTGAAACATCGCTATCCAGTAACCATTCAATTATTTGGTTAGGTATCATGGGGTTTAGAATTCTTGGTTTTTTAAAATTGCATTAACACTCATTCTTGGTTCATATTCGTGATAAAAAAGAATCTCGAATAAATCCAAAAGTTTCTTTTCACAGTTCAAATATGATAAAGCATGAATCAATGTTCCATTATGTTGATAATTGTCTTTTTTAAAATTGCATTAAACAGTGCTTCTAAAGATCTATTGTCTTTCAAATCGACAAGTGCAAGAGTAGCATTATTTCTAAGTTCAGATTCGTCTTTTTCATTAAGGGTATTAGAACTTCTGTTACATCATCTATTCCAAATTCTGATAGTTTCTTTGCTGCAGCTATGGTTTTAACGTTTTCTTTAGATAATAAAACTTGTATTAATTTATCAATTTTGTTCATTTTTGTGACGTAGAAACAAATTCCCTTTTTAATGCCTAAACGAGAACAAGGAATAGTAAACAGTAAATTTAAACATCCCAAAATACGACAGAATCTATTTGTTTATATGTATATCAATTTCTTTGAAATTTAACAGTATTAGGAACTGGTAATTTTTTTTTCGTTATAATGCTTATTCGATTCTATATAAAATAAGTTTCTTTTCTTTTTCATCTTATCCTGAATTGAATGAATTTCTTTAAGGTTTGGTATTTTACATTCAAATATTACTACCTCCCTTAATTCATTTTCGACATTTGCTGTTTCATCCAAAATTACTGCAGCATCATTAATTCCAAGTAATTTCAATCGTGAAATAGCTGTCATTTTGTTATCTCTTGCTTGAATTAACAGCCCATCTCTTTCTCTAATTTTTTTCCAACCTTCATCGCTTACAGGGATCCCTTTCTCTATTTGTCCTTTTGAAACTCCAGAAATAGCACTTATACAACGAGACCATTTT
This sequence comes from Bacteroidales bacterium, assembly GCA_013141385.1. Taxonomy (NCBI): domain Bacteria; kingdom Pseudomonadati; phylum Bacteroidota; class Bacteroidia; order Bacteroidales; species Bacteroidales bacterium. Next base: position 259,703 of record JABFRB010000019.1, read on the forward strand.
TGAAAATAATCTTCTGCTGAATCAGAAATTTTTTCAATCGTATCAAAATATCTTTTATAAAATTCTTTTCTAGCATCTGATTTATGATTTAATCGTGTCAATAAATAACTTGATAAAGATGCAATTATAGCTCCTAATCCAATTTTGATTGTTGTATCAATCAAACTATAAGTTTCGCTATTCATAAGAAGATATTTTTATCAATATAATTAACCTATAACTCGTTTATATGTCTATTTCTTTCAGACTGATTCATCATAAAATCTCGTTAAGTCTTATAATTGCAATCCCTAACCCAAATATAATCATTTAATTTATAGATCCCCACAGGGCTATAATTTTATAAGATATAGCATAAATCGATTTTCAAATTCCTATTTTTGTTTTTTATTAATGACTCAGCAGTAGAATGAAAAGTGGGTTGGTGCTTAAAACAACTGGTAGTAGATATACTATTCGGGATAATGATGGAAAAATATATTTCTGTTCAATTCGGGGGAAACTTCGGTTAAAGGGGGTAAAAACAACAAACCCAATAACCGTGGGCGATTACGTGGATTTTGAGGTAGATGAAGGTGATGTTGGGGCAATTAGCCGTGTTCACGATAGAAAAAACTATATCATTCGTCGCTCTACAAACCTATCGCGCGAATCGCACGTTATTGCTGCAAATCTGGATCAAACACTGCTAATTGTTACCATTGAATTTCCAGAAACCCAACTTGCTTTTATTGATAGATACCTTGTTACTGCTGAAGCTTACAGAATCCCAACAACTTTAGTATTCAATAAAACAGATCTTTACACCGATGAAATGATCGGTAAGCTCAACGACTATATATCTATCTACAGTAAAATTGGGTATCACTGTATTCAGGTTTCGGCAGAAACTGGACAAAATCTCGCCGAACTAAAAAATATACTTACAGGGAAGGTTAGCCTAATCTCTGGGAATTCGGGGGTTGGAAAATCTACACTAATCAATAAAATTGCACCTGAGCTTAACCTAAAAACCGAGTTGATATCCTCCTATCACCTTATGGGTAAGCACACAACAACTTTTAGCGAAATGTTTGAATTAAGTTTTGGTGGTTTTATAATTGATACTCCAGGAATTAAAGGTTTTGGAATAGTTGATATCGATAACGATGAGCTATACCACTATTTTCCCGAAATATTTAGAATCGCCTCGGATTGTAAGTTTTATAATTGCACCCACATTCACGAGCCTGGTTGTGCCGTTATTCGTGCTGTTGACGAGGGTGCTATAAGCCCATCCCGTTACATAAGCTATTTAAGCATCCACGATGATGATAATGATAAGTATCGTTAAACCACTAATAATCAGGAAATGAAATCACATGAAATTGACTATCGGATAATGGGTGAATCCATCCAGCTAGTAGAAGTAGAACTCGATCCAATGGAAACAGTTATTGCTGAGGCGGGTGCTATGGTTTATATGGATGATGGTATTCAATTTGAAGCCAAAATGGGCGATGGTACTGCCCCAAATCAAGGATTCTTTGACAAATTACTTTCGGCAGGTTCAAGGGTATTGGCAGGGGAATCATTATTCATTACCCATTTTACAAATCGTGGGCTAGGCAAAAAAAAGGTTGCATTTTCGGCACCTTACCCTGGAACAGTTATTCCTATTGATTTGTCTCAAATGGGTGGGCAACTTATTGTTCAAAAAGATGGATTTTTATGCGCAGCCATGGGTACTAAAATAACAATGCACTTTAATCGTAAAATTGGATCGGGTCTTGTTGGAGGCGAAGGTTTTATCCTCCAAAAACTTGAGGGCGATGGACGTGCCTTTGTTCATGCTGGCGGAACGGTTATAGAGCGTCAACTAAATAATGAAGTGCTAAGGATTGATACAGGTTGTATTGTTGCTTTCGAGCCTCGAATCGATTTTGATGTTGAGTCAACAGGTAGCCTAAAAAGTATGGTCTTTGGTGGCGAGGGTCTATTTCTTGCCACGCTCCGTGGAACAGGTAAGATTTGGTTACAATCAATGCCAATCAGAAAATTAATTCAGGCAATTTCGCCATACGGCAGAAATTCAGGAAAAGAGAGTAGTTCTGTCCTTGGAAATTTATTTCAGGATTAAACTAATTGTTTAACTTATTTTACTCTAGTGAAAAATATCGGGATTGTTGATTTTTTATCAGAACGAGAGCATACTCCAGTAATTGATGTTCGTTCACCATTGGAATTTACTAAGGGTCACATTCCTGGAGCCTATAATATCCCTTTATTTACCAATGAAGAACGAACAATAGTTGGAACTAAATATGTACAAGAATCTCGTTATAATTCTGTTATCGCAGGGTTAGATTTTGTTGGTCCCAAATTAAGTGGGTTTATCGATAAAGTTTCAGCAATTGCACCAGATAAAAAAGTCTTGGTTTACTGCTGGCGTGGAGGAATGAGGAGTTCTAGTATGTCGTGGCTCTTTAATCTTGCTGGCTTTAACTCAAAGACGCTCATTGGTGGTTATAGATCGTACAGAAGGTATTTAAAAGAATATCTGGCAAAACCGATAAATCTGACTATTCTGGGAGGAATGACTGGCAGCGGAAAGACGGAACTTTTATCACAACTGTCAAAACTTGGTCAACAGGTTATCGATCTTGAGGGATTAGCAAACCATAAAGGCTCTGCCTTTGGGGCTATTGGACAAAAACCACAACCTTCCACTGAGTTTTTTGAGAACCTGCTTTTTGAGGAGATTGCTAAATTAGATCCCAATATTCCCTCTTGGGTTGAAGATGAAAGCAAGAGTATTGGCTCTGTTTTTATTCCCAATGAATTTTTCAGTCAAATGCTCAATAGTCCTGTTATTGCAATTGAACTTCCTACAGAAATTAGAATAGAAAGACTTGCTAAAGATTACACAAATTGTGATCCCGAATTACTTACTGCATCGGTTAATAGAATTACTAAACGGCTGGGTAGTGATAATGCAAGTAGGGCCATCAAAAGCATTCAAGAAGGTCGTTTTGATGAAGCAATTGAGATCACTCTAAAGTATTACGACAAAACTTATCTTTATGGTTTAAGTACTAAAAAAATCAAACCAACCATAGTCCAACTCAACAAGAATGATATTATAATGAACAGTAAGATTTTGATTGAAAAACTGAAGGAATCCCTATAAAGCAAAAAACCCCATTCGCTGGGGTTTTTTTATGTCTTGAAATTTTTACATTGATTGATTTATACACATAACGGGAATCTTCGATTCATTTGCTATAACATACTGTTCTTGAGCTCCAAAGACGTAGTCAGTAAAATCAAGACTTCCAGATGTCATTATCAGAATAAGATCCGCTTCAATATCAAGAGCTAATTTTACAATCTCCTCTTGAAACTTACTTCCTTTTCCTGCACTGTGTATCTCGTATGGAATATTATAACTTTCGAGATGTTTTTTAGCAAAAGCAAGGTTATAATTTACCTTTTTTTGAACCCCTGAATCAAATGCATTAGGCAAAATAATATGAATCTGTGATTTATATTGAATAGATACCTTAATTGCCCATGTCAATTTTTCCTTTTCATCAAAACTAAAGTCAAGGGGCATCACAACATGCTCAAAAACCCGTTTCTCTTTTGGTTCATCCTGCACAACAAGGAAAGGAACACTAGAACCAGCAATAACCTTAAGAGCCCAACTACCAGTAAGTTTCTGAACTCCTTTGATTCCATGAGTTCCCATAATAACAAGATCTGCATTAACCTCAGCAGCATAATCGCTAATTGTATGAAAGATATTTCCTTCCATTACAGCAGTTTTCACCTCAATTCCGTACTGTTCCTTAATTCGGTTATAATCAATTTTTAACTTCTCGGTCGTCTCCTTTTCGGAAAGTCGACCCTTAGCGAATAACCCTCCCGCTTCAACAACATGGATTAGTTCCACCTGAGAAGCCGTTGCCAATGATCCAATTTTAACAGCGTACTTAAGCGCATTCTCGGCTACTGGCGTAAAATCCCAGGGAATTAATAATCGAAGAGTATTATTTTCCATATCTAACAAAGTTTAGCCTATAACATGGATAATTTTACCATATAAAGTTAATAAACTTTATATATTTGATCCTAGAAAAAATCTAAAAACCTTGCTGTTTTGATTATATACAACATATTTTTAACTATTTCTGTTCATAATTTTGCTAGCAATATTTCGCAGGATGTCTTTTCGGCTTGAACTTATATTGACTTTTTCAATTGATTCGATTGCCTTATTATAATAACTTGTTATTAGTAGCTCTGTCTCCTCCTTTACATTAGTTTCATTAAAAATATTAACTACCTCGATAATCTTTGTATGAGGATCGATGTCATTTTGCTGATATAACATCTTTAATTTATCCAATTTCGCTCCTCTGGCATTGCAAAACGCCTTGACTGCTAAAATCGTTTTTTTATTCGCAACAATATCACCACCCTGTTTTTTTCCAAAAACATTGGTGTCTCCATACACATCAAGCAAATCATCTTGTAACTGAAAAGCCATACCTAGATTTAAGCCAAAATCTCCAATTAAAGTAACATCTGAACTCTTTGCTTCTCCAATAATTGCTCCAATTTGTAATGCCCCCTTAAGCAAAACTGCTGTTTTAAGTTCTATCATTTTCGTATACTCCTCAAGAGAAGTATACCTTACATTCTCAAAATCCATATCAACCTGCTGTCCCTCACAGATACCTAAAGAGAAAGAATTAAAAATCTCAATTATTGGAAGAATAAATTTTTGATCTGTTTTCACCAGCAATTTATAGGCAAAAATTGTCATAGCATCACCCGAAAGAATTGCTACACTGCTATTCCATTTTTTATGAATTGTCTCCTTTCCCCTTCTAATATCTGCATTATCCATTATGTCATCATGCACAAGAGTAAAGTTATGAAACATCTCTATTGCAAGAGCAGGATAAATAGCATCATTCAAGGTCTCTTTGAACATATTGCATGAGGAAAGAGTGAGTATAGGTCGAATTCTTTTCCCTCCAGATAATAGCACATATTTGATTGGATCGTACAGGTTGTTTGGCTCTTTAGGAAACTCCATGGTTGTAAGTGCCTTTTCAACCAATTCAGAGAGCTCTTCTACGCTATACATCTTTTTCAATAGTTGGATTATCATTATTATCATCTTCATCCTCAAATCCAGCCGATAATTCAAGTGCGGGCTCATAATCTGGATCTAAGGATGTTGATCTTTCGAACGATAAAAGAATTGATGGTAAAATAAAAAGGTTGCTAAAGAGCGCTATAAGGAGGGTTAATGCAACTAATACACCCAACGACACCGTTCCTCCAAATTTTGAAAGAGAAAATACACCAAATCCAAAAAATAGCACAATTGATGTGTATAGAATACTTATTCCTGTTTCCCTAATTGCATAAATAACGGATGCTTTTATATTATGGGATGTTTTTCGAAGTTCTTGCCGATATTTTGCCAATAGTTGTATCGAGTTGTCAATTGCAATTCCAAATGCAATACTAAAAACTATGACAGTGCTTGGTTTTAGAGCAATACCAATAAATCCCATAGCTGCGGATGTGAGCAAAAGGGGTACCATATTCGTTAAAACAGAAAACATTACTATTCTCCACTTCCTAAACATCCATGCCATAAAAAACGAAATTAGGCAGATGGCTAATGGTAGACTAACGAATAAACTATCAACAAGGTAATCGTATCCTTTTGTAACAACTATGCTTGAACCTGATATATAAACATGTTTAGAATTATCTTTGAAAACGGTATCGATATCCGACCTGATTTTCTGGTTTAGCTGATTCATCCTAATCGTCCCAATATCATCGGCGTTATACATTACTCTAACATATCTTCCCGTTGAGTCAACAAGACGAGCAAACATATCGCTTACACCAATACTCTTGGGAACATAGGATAAAATAAACCCCCACTCAAAAGAACTTGGCAATCGATATCTGTCGGGTTTACCATTATAGTAAGCTTGTGAAGCAAATTTTGCTGCCTCTACAATTGAAACCGGTTTTGATAATTCTGGATAGTTTGAAAGTTTCTTTTGAAGCCTGTCGATTCTAACAAGAACACCAGAAGATAAGTAACCATTAGGCTTTTGTGTATCATAAACTATTTCGAGAGGCATGACACCATTAAAGTTTTTCTCGAAAAATTTTAAATTAACTAATACAGGATGATTTCTCGGGATATCATCAACCATATAGCCGTTATTCTTCAGGAAAGTAACTCCAACAAAACCGGCGCAAATTAATGCTATTGCGATAGCAAAGACAATTTTTCTTCGGTATAAAACAGTTAAAACAATTCTGTTAATATTTCTCTTAACCCCTTTTCGCGAAAGATGCGTTAGATGCTTGTTTTGGGGAGGTGCTATATAGCTAAAAATAATGGGGATGAGCATTAGAGATATTGAATAAACACCCATCACATTTAAAGAAGCAACAATACCAAATTCCTTTAATACCTGAGTATTTGTAATTATGAAAGCACCAAAACCGATTGCAGTAGTTAGATTAGATAGAAAAGTAGCGCTTCCTACCCTTGTAACCACCCTATAAAGTGCTTTCGTTTTATTTCCATGATGTCGATACTCATGGTGATACTTGTTGATTAAAAAGATACAACTCGGGACTCCAATAATTACTAAAAGAGTTGGGATTACCGCAGTTAAAAGGGTTAAATCGAATCCAAAAAGCGAAAGCGTTCCAAGAGACCAAATAACACCAATTCCTACAACAAGAAGCGATATAAGCACAACTCTAATGGAGCGAAATAAAAATAAGAGTATTATTGAAACTACTAGCACAGCAAGAACGACGAATAGATACATTTCTCCTTTAATCATTTCACCAACTTTCACTCGAATGTATGGTAGTCCAGAGTAGTAGAGTTTATTGGTCGTATTTACTTCATAAACCTTACAAACATTAACAATGTTATTAACCAAACCAACCCGTTCCTTTTTTGTAATTAGCTCCCTATTAAGGGTCACTAGCATCAGATAGGTCTTGGTAGAATCATTATACAGCAAGTTTTTATAAAAAGTCAACGATCTGGTAATAGCAGATAATGAATCAAGTTCTTGTGCTGAATATGATTTTTTTCCAAATATTTTTTCTGGTATAAACTTTTTGCTTAAAGTGTCTTTTACCAAATTAAGAGCATCGACCAAGGAAAATACCTGTTCTACACCATTAACAGTTCTAAGATCTTCCTCTAATTTGTTCCAGTTTTGAAAATTCTTTAATGAAAAAAAAGAAGTGTCTTGTACCCCAATTATCATAATGTTTTCACCCTTACCGAATTTTTTGGAAAATTCGATACTCCTAATAAGCACTGAATCCTCTTTTGGTAATAGCGGAGTGGGTTTGTATGATAACTCAACAAATGTTGCTTTATAGGCCATAAAGCATGTGAAAACTCCCAGAAAAATAAGAATAAACAGTTTGTACCTTAAAATTGTCCTTGCTAAAAATTGAAACATTTGAAGTTTATTTAGTGATAAAAAAATAAAATCATTTTAACGGACTAAGATAGCTCTTTTAGATACTTTATCAAACTACTAATTTATCATTCACAAATCTATTTCATTGTCTTTCTTCAATATACAAAACAGCATCCCTAAAAATTCCACACCATTTTAAAATTTTTCTTTGACTCTCTTTGAACGATATTACACAAGTTTCTAATTATTAAGTGTTTATTGCTAAATGATATATTTTGGGGAATTTAATTGGTTTTGTTGATAAATAGAAGAACCGATCAATCTGTATTTATCTATATATAATGCGAATAACCAGTCATTAGTTGCTAATAACTTACAACTTGTGTAAAATATAAAGTTGGGTTTATGACCGGGAGTAGCAAAACTACGAATTACGTTTAACTATCCCTTTAGTGCGTTTGCTCCAGAAACAATCTCAAGAATTTCTTTGGTAATAGCAGCTTGCCGCTCTTTGTTGTATTGAAGAGTTAAATCTTTAAGAAGATCTGTTGCGTTATCTGTCGCCTGATGCATAGCAGTCATACGTGCGCCATGTTCTGCGGTGGTGCTTTCTAAAATAGCTGCATGAATTTTATATAGTAAAAACTTAGGTAGTGTTTTTTGAATGAATATTTCTGGGTTTGGCTCAATAATAATATCAGCATTACTCGAATTATCTTTTGTTTCTAAAGCATAGGGAAGAAAACCTGATATTGTCTGAATTTGAACTGCGGCATTTTTAAATGAATTAAAAACGAACTCTACCATGTCAAGATCTCGTTTTAAAAACAATTCTGATAACTCTTCAAATATTTTTTTTGTTAATAAAATATTTGGTTTATCAACTGCTGCTGAGCTTAAAGGTTTAACTTCTAGCCCTTTTTTCGATAAAATATCTGTAGCTTTCTTCCCTATACAAAATATGTGAATTTTTGCTTTAGGGTATTTAATAGATAACTGGTAATGAGCCTCTGCGGTTTTTTTTATTACATTTTGATTGAACGATCCGCACATACTACCGTTTGATGATATTACAACCAGGCCTATATTTGAAATATCTTTCCGGATTTCACAATATTTATTGTTACAATTACCATTATTCGCAATAACAAACTCTAAGGAAGACCTATAATGATCATAGAATGGCTTATACTTTATAAGTACATCCTGCGCCTTTTTGAATTTAGAGGCAGAAACCATCTTCATCGCACTAGTAATCTTTCTGGTGGACGTTACTGATGAAATCCTAGTTCTAATCTCCTTAAGGTTTCCCATAAATACTATTTACTTAAATATTTCTTTGCAACATCTTCAGCAACTGCGGTAAAAACAGAAGCGGTATTATCATCAAAATCACCTTTTGCAACTTTTGCTAATAAATCTTTGTGCTTTAGCTGAATTAGTTCTAGGTAATCTTTTTCGAATTCTCTAACCTTATCTTTATGAATATTCTTCAAAAGACCTTTAACACCACAGAAAAGTATTGCCACCTGTTGTTCAACGGGAACTGGCTTATATTGCCCTTGTTTCAGTATCTCAACATTTTTCGAACCTTTATCAAGAACGGCAAGGGTTGCTGGATCGAGATCTGAACCAAATTTTGCAAAAGCCTCAAGTTCTCGATATTGAGCCTGATCAAGTTTTAATGTTCCTGCAACCTTTTTCATCGATTTTATTTGAGCCTTTCCGCCAACTCGAGAGACAGATATACCAACATTGATAGCGGGTCTCACACCACTATTGAAGAGGTTGGTCTCCAAGAATATTTGTCCATCAGTAATAGATATAACATTGGTTGGAATGTAGGCAGAAACGTCTCCCGCTTGAGTTTCAATTATTGGCAAGGCTGTTAATGATCCACCACCCTTAACAAGATGTTTAATTGATTCTGGTAAATCATTCATCTGCCGTGCAACATCATCGGAAGCAATAATCTTAGCAGCACGTTCTAGCAATCTTGAGTGAAGGTAGAAAACGTCCCCAGGAAATGCCTCACGTCCTGGCGGTCTACGAAGTAGTAAAGACACTTCACGGTATGAAACCGCTTGTTTTGATAAATCATCATATATAATTAATGCTGGTCTTCCCGTATCGCGGAAAAATTCGCCGATTGCTGCTCCGGCAAAAGGAGAATAGAATTGTTGTGCTGCAGGATCTGATGCCGTTGCTGCTACAATAACGGTATACTCCATTGCTCCATGCTCCTCAAGGGTTTTAACAATTCCGGCTATTGTAGATCCTTTTTGACCTGTGGCAACATAAATACAATAAACTGGTTCTCCTTTTTCAAAAAAGGAACGTTGGTTAATAATTGTATCTATTGCAATAGCTGTTTTTCCGGTTTGTCTATCACCAATAATAAGCTCTCGTTGTCCTCTTCCAATTGGAATCATAGCATCAATTGCCTTAATACCCGTTTGAAGTGGTTCGGTTACTGGCTGTCTGTAAATAACCCCGGGTGCTTTTCTCTCAAGAGGCAACTCATAGGTTTCTCCCTTAATTGGTCCCTTGCCATCAATGGGTTCACCAAGTGTGTTAATAACCCTTCCAAGCATCCCCTCGCCTACTTTAATTGAGGCTATTCTTCCTGTTCGTTTTACTCGATGACCCTCTTTAACTAATTCTGAAGGTCCAAGCAATACAGCACCAACATTATCTTCTTCAAGGTTAAGAACAATGCCCATTACTCCTGTTTCAAACTCTATCAATTCGTTTGATCGAACGTGATCTAGTCCAAAAATTCGAGCGATTCCGTCTCCAACCTGTAAAACACTCCCTATTTCTTCAAAATCTACCTGTTGCTTAACTCCAGCAAGTTCATTCCTGAGTAATTCAGATATTTCCGAAGGCTTAATTTCTGCCATAATCTCAATATTTTAAAGTACTTTTTGATTTTGGACCAGTGCTTTTTCTACTTTCGCAAGTTGTCCTGAAATGCTTAAATCAATTAGTAATCCTTCTACTTCAACAATAAAACCTCCAATCAAACTTGGTTTTTGCCTGACTTCAAGTTCTGGTGTTTTATTAAATTTTTTGTTTACGTATGCTAAAATATTCTTTTTTGTTTCTTCTTCTAATTCCGAGGGCGTTTCAATTATAACCCTTATTAATCCTACTTTCTCTCTATATATTTTCCGAAATACAAGTAGTGCATTTACAATATACGATTCCCTTCTTTTTTTAACCATTAGGATAATAAAAGATAAAAGAAGAGGATGTACATTATTGGTTAAAATGCTATTAATTATTCTTTCTTTCTCGCTGGGCAGAATAACGGGATTATGGAGTACTGTGTAAAACTCCGATGAAGAATCAATAATTTGTGACACGGCATAGGAGTGCTCATAAACAGCTTTTGCCGTGTTCTCTGCATTGGCTAAATCATAAAGAGCCTTTGCGTATCTAACTGAAATTCGCCCTGCGTTCATTTTTGTTTCTAGTTTTTGCTGGATATCTCGCTAAGCAAATCCTTAAAGTACCCAATCTGCTTATCCTTATCCGAAAATTCTTTCCGAAGGATCTTTTCAGTTATCTCAAGAGCAAGTTTAGAGACCATTTGAGCAAGCTCCTTCTGTGCATTTTCTCTTTCCTGGATGATCAGCATTTTTGATTTCTCAATAATTTTCTGCGCTTCAGCCTGAGCCTGTGCTTTTGCCTCCTCAACGATTTTATCCCGAAGGGATTTCGCTTCTTTCAAAGCTAACTCTCTCTCTGCTCTTGCTTTTTCAGCAAGTTCTTCGTTGTATTCCTGAAGTTTTTTTATTTCATTTCTTGCCTCTTCGGCCTGTCTTAAGGATTTCGAAATAGTTTCTTCCCTACTTTTCAACCCTTCCATAATAGGTTTCCATGCAAACTTCTTAAGCACGAAAAGAACCAATCCGAATGAAATTAACATCCAGACCAATAGCCCATAATCAGGAGTAATCAGTCCCATAGGAATAATTTTTTTTATAAGAAAAGGACTAGCGCACAGATAATGATTGCAAAGAAAGCAACCCCCTCAATAAGAGCAGCAGAAACAATCATGTTGGAACGAATATCGCCTACTGCTTCTGGTTGACGAGCAATTGATTTTAGCGCAGATGAACCAATATTACCAATTCCAATACCTGCTGCTAATGCTGCGATACCTGCACCTAATGCTGCACCTAATTTTGCTATCGAGGCATTTGCAGCAACTTGAAGAATAATAAGTAAAGTAGTCATATAACTAGTTTTTATGTTAAATAATTAATGATGCTCTTGTGTTGCCATTCCAAAGTAAATAGCCGATAATAATGTAAAGACATATGCTTGAATTAATGCAACAAGAAGCTCAAGCAATGTCATAAAAAATGCAAAAGAAACACTTATAATAGAAATACCATAACCAGCCCAAATATTAAGAGCTCCAAAAATAAATATTAAACTAAAGAAAACAATTGCAACCATATGACCAGCAAGAATGTTTGCAAAAAGTCGTATCATAAGGACAATTGGCTTAGTAAACAATCCGGTAAATTCTACAACTGGCATAATGGGTATTGGGAATTTCAGAAACCAAGGAACTCCGGGTGCATTTATCACCTCTTTCCAGTAATGCTTGTTTCCATTAAATGTTGTAATTGCAAATGTGAAAAGAGCGAGAACCATTGTAACAGCAATGTTACCTGTTACATTCGCACCACCAGGAAAGATTGGAATTAACCCAAGCATATTGTTAAACCAAATAAAAAAGAAAACGGAGAGCAAAAATGGCATAAAGCGCTGGTAATGCTTTTCTCCAATTGATGGAAGTGCGATATCGTTTTTAATGAAAAGAATTATCGGTTCAAAAAAGTTTTGAATCCCTGTTGGTGCTTTATCTGCCCCGTTTTTATATTTTCTGGCAATACTAATAAAAACCCAACAAAGAAGCCCAGATGCTAAAAATATGGAAAAGACCAATTTAGTAATTGAGAAATTTAATGGTAAAGGATTTTCTTCAAGTATCTTACCGGTTGAATTCAACTCTACAATTTTTCCCTTATACTTTCCCTCTTCTTCCCATTTGAAACCATTATAAGTCTCTTTCCCATGATGAAACTTGCTTGAAAAAAATATATTTAACCCCTTTTGTTTACTATATAGTATAATGGGTAAAGGAATTGAAACATGATGCTCTCCAATTGTAACAATATGCCACTCATAGGAATCACCAATGTGTTCAAAAATGAAATCAACAGTGTTGAATTTCTTTTTCCCGCCCTCTGCGTTGTTGCTTGTTTGTTCTTCTCCCCCTTTTGATGCAAAAACTTCATTACAATTACCAAAACTGGTAATTGCAAACAAAAAAAGGCCTATTAAAATGCTCCTTTTCACATTGAAAAAATTTCGCATAAAGTTATTATGTTTTTGCTTGAGTGGTTTCGCTTTTCTTATTTTTCTTAAAATAATTGAGAATCTCAATTATTTCTTGAGTCAAAAAGATCAAGTAAACGACCAAAAAAGATGAAAGAAAGGGGATTGCCTGATCTTTATTGAAAAAAAGAAAAACTAACATGAATACAATACTTCCAAGCAATTTTAGTGTTGTAAACAATAAATGTCTATTCGAAAATTTTAAAAGGGTTAAATCCTGCGCCTTAAAAAGTGATTTAAAAATAAGGGTGTTAATGACACCAAAAATAAGGGGTAAAAAAAAGTATATAATAAGGAGCTTCTCCGGGAAGAAAATCTTAAATATTGAAACGCATAAAATAGTAGTAATCAATACCACCATTATCGTTCTAAAAATAAATTGTTTAAATGACATTCCCCGTTTAATATCTTATTTTCATTAAAAACTACTCCATTAATTTCTCGTTGTCGTTTGTCATATTACAGTAACCGGTAAATTTTGATCCCGGTTCAATGGCTAATTTACTTGTAGTAATATCACCTATCATTTTTGCTGTTGCTTTCAGGGATAAAAGTTCTGCAACAGTAATCTTTCCTTCAATAATTCCAGAAATATCTGAGTTTTTACAGTTTATTTCCCCTTTTATTCTTCCAGTCTCGCCCACCACTACTTTACCTTTAGATGTAATATTACCACAAAGGGTTCCATCAATCCTCAAATCACCGCTACACATAATATCTCCAGTAATTTCTGTTCCTTGTCCAATTAAATTAATATTATTGGATGTCATTTCATTTTCATTATACTTTGCCATTTTTATCGGATTAAGTTGTTAATTTTAATTAGTTGTTGGGAGCAAATATAGAAAAAGGATTGTTTATTCGAGCGATTTCACTGTTAAATCCTCGGGGTTATCATCGTCATTGACATCTTCCTCTTTTTCCCATGACCATTCAATCGGCTTTGGACCATCTTTTCGATAAATGAATGCTGCCAGAAAACCACTAATACTACCGAAAAAATGGTATTCCCAGGATATTTGTGGGAAAAAAGGGAAAACACCCCAAACCAATCCCCCATATAAAAAAATTACAAGGAGGGAGATCGATGCTAAGCGATAATCCTTTCTTATCGCCCCGCTAAGAAAAAGAAATGATGCTATTCCATATATCAATCCACTTGCTCCGATATGATAACTCTCTCTTGCAACAGCCCAAACACACAAACCGCTTACAAACCAAATTATACCAATTACCTTATAAGCCAATTCTCTATAAAAATAGATTATGCCAGTTCCCAAAATTAATATCGGAACACTATTTGACATAAGGTGGTTAAAGTCTGAATGCAATAGAGGTGAAAATATTATGCCCAATAAACCATTAATCTCTCTTGGGAATACTCCAAATACAAATAAATCTAGTCGTTCACTAAAATCAACTAGTTTTATTAACCACAATAGAAGGACAAACAGCAATGGTAAAACAAAACTATATCTGAGTTTTTTTATTTCTTCGGATTTTTCCATTATAAAAACATACTGGATATTAAATATTTATACCCCAAACCAATACATCATCTATTTGTTCATTTTCTCCTCTCCACCACTCAAACTGTTTTTCAGTTTCTTCTAGTTGAGTATCCGCGGTTAAATTGTTTATTTTAACTAGAAATTCGAGAAAGCGAGTTCTCATAAATTTTTTATGATTTTCTCCCCCAAACTGATCGATATAACCATCCGTTGATAAATATAGCCAACTATTGGGTCTAAGTGTAAACCGATGAACTCTAAACTCCTTATTAAATAATCGATTAGATGTACCAAGTGATGCATAGTTGGGCTTTATCTCTGATACTTCTCCATCGTTAACAATAAACAATGGAATTAGCGCACCTGAATAAGTTACCTCTCTTGTTCTTTTATTAATGATACATAATGCGATATCCATACTATCCTTAAGAATAAGTTCCTCTTTTCCCTTCCTGAGTTTCTCTCTCAACTCGTTATTTAAAAAGGACAGTATCTTATCAGTTTCTTCACAACCTTGCTGTTTTACTATTTGGTTAAGTAAATCCATGCCTATAATGCTCATAAAAGCGCCCGGGACACCATGTCCAGTACAATCCGCAAGTGCAATAAAAATCTTATCTTCTCTTTCTGTATACCAATAAAAATCACCACTTACAATATCCTTGGGTTTGTAAAAAATAAATGTTTCTTTAAAAATACATTTTAAAATAGCCGTGTCTGGTAAAATGGATTTTTGTATTTGTTCTGCATATTTTATACTATCAGTAATTTTTCCAATATAATTTTCGATTATTTGATATGCTTCTTCTAGGTTTCTATTCTTTAATTCAATATTTTTTCTTTGTTGTTCGATTTTCTCCTTTTGAAATTCAATCTCGTCTTTCTGTTCGGATAGTAATTTATTTGCTCTTCTTTTTAAAATTAGAGCAAGGTAAACAACTAGGATTAGAATCATACTTAGAAATAGTCCTAAGATTAGAGAGTAGTTAAAATATTTTTGCCGTTTATACTCTTTTTCATTAATCTCTTGTTTTTGCTTTAAAATTTGATTCTCCTTTTCTATCTTCTCTGTTTCAAAAACAGCTTGAATGGTCGCAATGTGATTGGCGTTTTTTTCGCTGAGTATACTATCTTTATAAGTAGTTGATAATTTATAATATTGCAATGATGTTTTAAAGTTATTCTTCTCCGAACAAATTACACTTAATGCCTCATATGCAAGTTGTAAATGAGACCTACTATTTATTTCAAGAGAAACTTTTATTCCCTGATTAATACACTGTTCTGCCTCATCATATTTTTTAAGTTTTACAAGGGATCTCCCAAGATTAATATAGCTTTCGGCAATAAATTTTTTATCTCCAATTTTTTTGTTGATCGTTGCTGCTTCGGAAAAATATTTATATGCGGTTTTTGGAAAATCCGTATAAAGCAAAACCTTGCCAATGCCATTTAAGCAGATGGCTGTTCCTTTTTCATTATTAAGCTGTTTATTAATTTCTAGAGATCTAAAATAGTATTCTTTTGCTTTTTCGTAATTGCCAGATAATTCATAAACCTCTCCGATATTGTTTAAATTTATTGTTTGTCCAAGCAAGTTTCTTTGCAGCTGAGACAATTTCAATGCATTACTGAAATACAAAAGTGCCTCACTAAATTTACTACTATATGAATATATATTACCTAGGCTATTTTCCGACACAGAAATACTAAAAGTATCCTTTATTTCTTCTGCAATTTTAAGTGCCTTAAGATGGTATTCTGCAGCTAGTGAATTATCATCCAGTCTCCTGTAAACAACTCCAATATTATTTAACGTTAAAGCAAGTTGATTCCTATTGTTAACCTCTTCGGCCAAACGATATGCTTCTTTATGCCGCAAAAGAGCATCCGAATACCTTGATAAATTGCGATAAAGAACACCGATTTCGTTGTTTGTTCTTATTACTAATAGTGGCTTACCACAATCTTCTGCTAATTTTTTTGCTTTGAGTAAAATTTTTTCTGCTTCTTTGCTATCTTTCTCTTTTTGATAGTAATAACTTGCGATTTTGATGTATAATTCAATTTTAGAGGTTGTATCTTGGCTATACTGAATCTTTAAAAACAAAGAATCAATATTCTGTCCAATGTTTGTTTTTAAAATAAAACAAGTGAAAATCAATAAAATGGTTAATATTTTTGCTATTTTACTCATAATAGATTCCTACAACATTGAAAAATAATAAAAATGGTTTCCGATAAATATTCAGGAGAAATAAAACTAAAAAAGGTATGAAGAAGGTTTTCATCGGCTTGTTAATTCTAATTTTAACCTTAGGTCTTTCTATAGCATTTATTTTTATTGCTTTTGAGGATCGTATTGTTGAAAAATTTAAAAAACAAATTATAGATAAAACTGACATCAACATTAATTTCTCAAAAGTTCATCTCTCTCTATTTAAGAACTTTCCATATTGTTCATTCGTCCTTAATGATGCTTATGTGCTATATACTTCTAATGAACATTCGGATACGCTTATTACTTCTAAAAAAGTAAGCTTCAAAATTAACACAATTAACCTATTTCGTAGTATTTATGAATTTTCCGAAATTGAATTTTCTGATGGAACAATAAACATTAAAAGCGAAAAAGTAAGTTTACTTTTCCAAAATAAGGATTCCAATAAATCTTCAAATTCGTATATAATTAAAACCGAAAGAATTAAAATTATACATTGTTTGGTCAAATATTCTTGCGGAAAAAACATCACCCTTTCATTTCATCTTCGGAATATTGTCGGCTCTGGCACATTTTTTCCAAACGCTTTTGATATAAGACTTAACTGCAATGTTGATAGTTTAGCTTGTCGTTTCAACAATTACAGTTTCAAAAATACAACTCCCGTTTTTATCTCTACAAAGGTAAAGGAAAAAAACGATGTCCTTTTTTCAGAAACCGGGTTAATAAATCTTAAAACCATTAAACTTGGTTTTGCTTTTAATTATTCTTTTAAAAACGACTCTCTTCAGGTATCACTATCATCTCAAAGTATCTCATTCAAAGAATTAAAAAGAAACATCCAGCGAGATATCCTTCCTTTCGTTAATAAAGGGGATTTTTCGTTTGAGTCTTACTATGGTGCAAATTTCAACGATTTCAATTCTCAGAAACTTACTGTTAGATATAAACTTAAAAACCTGTCGTTTTCGTTTGATAAAAACATTTTCCTTTCCAATCTCAATGGAACATCATTTTTTCTAAATAATTTCAAAAAAAATATCTCCGATATCAGCAATTTCTCAATCAACTATTCGGGATTAAGTTTTTCTGGTGATGCAAGAATTGTAAATTTCCCAAAACCACATATACTAATTAATTCAAAAGTATATAAAACAAAAGATCTTTATATAAATAAAGATCTTATAATTAAAGGTACTATTAAAGGTGATTTAAAACTATTAGCTAATATAAGCGATATATATAAATTGAATTATAATACATTAACAATAATTAAACTTTACTCTGCTATTAATATGTCGGATCTTACAATTGATAAATTCGACATTATTAAAAAACTAGCAGGAGACATTCGCCTAGATGAAAATAGGCTAACATTTACAGGAGGTGGAAAATTGTTAAGTTCTTCATTTATAGGTAGTTTAGAGATTCCTGATTTCCTGAATGTATTAATACACAAAAAGAATCCTTCGCCGGTGATTTCAGTTGAAGTAGATCGAATAAACCTAGATTCAATTCTTTCAATTAACAAAAATAGTACATCTGCCAAATACCCAAATAATTATCATTTAAGCACTAAAATAAAAAAACTAATTTATAGAGGCTCTGAAGTTAATAACTTGTCATTGTGTGTAAATTATAAGAACCCGAAATTCACTTGCGATAGATTTTCAATGAATGCCTTTTCAGGTAATCTAACTGGAAATTTTTCATCCTCTATTAATGAAGACACAAAAATTTCTGTCTTATTTGAAAACATTGATATTAATCGTCTCTTTATAACCTTCAATAATTTTGATCAACAGGTAGTAACGAGTGAAAATATTAGCGGGAGTTTATCAGGAAAAGCGAATATTGCCTACAAATTAGAAAAAACAGGCGTAATAAATTCTTCTTCTATTAAGTTATCATCAAATTTGATAGTTGAAAACGGGAAACTACGGAATTTAAATCAATTCGAAAAATTGTCGAAATTTCTTAATCTAGAAGAGGTGGAATCAGTTAATTTTAAAACACTTGAAAACAAAATTAACATTGAGGACGGGATAGTTACAATTCCATCAATGAGAATTTCTTCAAATGCATTAGATTTTGATCTTGCAGGAAAGCATTATTTTAGTGGAGATTTTAACTATTTGGTGAAGATTAATTTAAAAGAAATTTTAACCAAAAAATATCTAAAAAACAATAAATATAATTCAGGTTATGAGAGTGATAATCATAATGGCTTAAACTTGTTTTTTAGGTTGATAGGTAGCAGCGATAACTATAATTTTATTCTTGATAAAAAAAACTCGTTCTTAGAGTTAACAAATAGCATTAAAGAAGACGGGCCTTCATTTAAAAGCATGATTAAGGAGGAGTTTAAAAAATCTAAAAAAGACAAATCATTTAAAGATTCAATTGGTTTAGAAATCATAAATAAAATTGACTCTGTTGGCAATAAAAACAAAAAAGTTCCATTTAAAATTGAATGGGACGAAATAGATTCAACTAAAATATTTTAACATCAACAATCAACATATGGATATTCAGCATAATAAACTTCAATGGAATTTTATAATAATTTTAATTGCTGTGTTAATCTTTTCTTCTCTTATTTTCACCAATTCCTTAGTAAAGGAATTGTCAAATGAGGAGAGAAAAAAAATTGAATTATGGGCAGAGGGGATGAAACAACTCTCCAATATCGAAAACACCAATAAAGACATAACTTTTATTTTTGAAGTTATTCAGAATAATACAACTGTTCCTGTTATCCTAACAGATGAAAAAGATAGTATCCTCTCCTGCAGAAACTTCTCGTTCCCAAAGAATGATTCACCGGAAAACGTAAGAGCGATTCTGAACAAAATGAGAAATTCGCATGAACCAATTCTTGTAACCCTACTTGATGGGAAAAAAAACTATATCTACTATAAGGACAGTACCACGTTAGTGCGGTTGACATACTACCCATACGTTCTTATCTCTATTATAATTGTTTTTTTAATTATCACATATTTTGCTTTTAGTCAAGCAAGAAGAGCCGAACAGAACAGGATTTGGATTGGTTTGGCAAAGGAAACGGCACATCAACTTGGAACTCCAACTTCCTCTTTACTTGCTTGTTTAGATATGCTTAAAGAAGGATCACAGAATCAGGCAATTGCTATCGAATTGGAAAAAGATATTTTTCGATTAGAAAAAATCGCTGACCGTTTCTCGAAAATTGGATCTATTCCTTCTTTGGAACAAAAAAACATTATAGAAATTATCAATATATCAACCGATTACCTAAAAAATAGAGTATCCAATCGAATTAAATTTACTCGTCTTTATGACGAAAAAGAAAGTGTATTTATTCCTATCAATGCTATCTTAGTAGAATGGGTAATAGAAAACATTGTAAGAAATGCTGTTGATGCTATACAGGGGAATGGTGAAATAGTTTTTAGCATTCACGATCATATTCAAGTTGTATATATCGACATTAGTGATAACGGAAAAGGTATTCCAAAATCGAAATATAAAAAAATCTTTGAGCCAGGCTATACCACAAAATCTAGGGGATGGGGACTTGGTTTAACACTATCAAAAAGAATTATTGAGGAATACCATAATGGAAAGATTTTTATCAATTATTCTGAAATCAACAAGGGTACCTCCTTCAGGATTGTTTTACCGAAAAACAGATAATGATTTTATCCTATGGTACAGGATCATAACCATGTCCGCCCCAAGGGTGGCAGCGCATTAATCGTTTTACCGTAAGCCAAACTCCTCGAAACAAACCATGCTTCTTAAATGCTTCAATTGAATATGAAGAACAGGTTGGGGTAAATCTGCAACTGCTCGGGAAAAAAGGGGAGATAGTTATTTGATAAATCTTGATCAAAACAATTGGTATAAATACAATTGCTTTTGATATGATTAATAGCGGTTTATACTTTGATCTATTCAATGCCATCAATATGATTTGATAAATATAAAATCTGCTTAACTACAAGATTCTCGATTTCTTTATAATCAATAATTACTTTTGATACATAAATAAAGGCAATATAAATACCCAACCCCTTCCCTTCCAATGACTTCTTTATATGAAACGAATTCTTTCTAAAGGCTTCTTTTATTCTGCGTTTTATTAAATTTCTATCAACGGCTCTTTTAAAATTTCGTTTCGAAACGCTTATTAATACTTTATAGTCCCCTTCCTTAAGCGGATATGTTAAATATAAAATCTTTATTGGGTAAATAAAATGAGATGCTCCTTCCTTAAAAAGAGTTTCTATTTCCCTTTCGATATATAGTCTATTATTTTTTCTATGAAAGAGTCTCATGATATGAAAAAAGGGGCTTTAACCCCTTTTACTTGTTGTCTTTATTATGTTTTTTTATGAACTCCTCAAGGGCTTGAGTCATGCTTGGACAAGTAGGTGTTGGTGCGTGAACATCCAATCTAAGCCCACCCTCTTTTACAGCCTTTGCCGTTGTTGGTCCAAATGCAGCAACCTTAACCTCTCCCTGTACGAAATTTGGAAAATTATCAAATAATGATTTAATCTCATTCGGGCTATAAAATACAAGCATATCATAAGACATCTGCTCAATATCTGATAAGTTACTACTAATTGTCTTATATAGAATAACTTTATTGTATTTGAGTTTCGCTTTATCCAGTGTTTTGGGAATTTCAGGCTTATGAACATCAGAAAGAGGAACTAAAAATTTTTCCTCTCTGTGCTTAAGAATAACTTCCATTAAATCCTGAAAAGTATTATTCCCATAAAAGATTTTTCTTTTACGATACACAATATATTTCTGTAAATATAAAGCAACGGATTCTGTAATACAGAAATACTTCATCGTTTCAGGAACAGCAATTCTCATTTCCTCACTAATACGAAAAAAATGATCAATTGCTGTTTTGCTCGTAAAGATAACAGCCGTATGCTCTAAGATATCTATTTTTTGCTGCCTAAACTCTTTTGCAGCAACACCCTCAATTGTGATAAATGGCCTAAAGTCAAATTTTAAGCTGTGCTTTTGAGCCAACTCCCAATATGGTGATTTTTCGCTCTGTGGTTCAGGCTGAGAAACTAGGATTTTCTTGATTTTCAAGGCACCTTTTTTTAATTCTATACCACTTATTTATCTAGAATTAACCTCTTTCCACACTATAAAAAGAGGTGCTAATTCAAGCGCACAAAGGTACAAAATGAAATAGAATATTGAAAATCCAGCCTTAACAAATACTTTAAACATTCTTATAACTCTCGTAATCAATATAATAGAAGTTATTAAAATTGCTAAATAGAATAAAAACAGGGTAACAAAACCTGTTGTATAGCTAATAAAAAACACTAGGGGTAGCAGAAAAACACCAAGAGTTCTTGTATATAAAGAAGAATTACTATACAAATCGTTAAAAAAATTATTCTGATTCGAAAATAGAGCAGAGATTTTATAGATAATCTTTCTAAAAACCCTTAATGCCAGTAAAAAAGCACAGAAAGTCAGAAATATCAAATAATCAAATCTATTCGATGGGGTATAAATTTCGAATTTTCTCACAATCATATCCACAAGTAAAGAGAAAGAGATAATAAAAAGAAAGTCCAGAAAAAAAGTCAATCGTTGGAAAAGAGTATTTCTTTCTTTTAGATATTTTGATGACGAGAATATATAGATAGTGCTCTCGATTAGTTGCCCTAAATATTTCCTGTAAAATGTTATAATTGAAGCAATAATAAACATTCCAAGTAACAATGGAATAAAAGCCCAATCATGGAGGTTCGGATTTTTCTCTTTGATGCTAATCTCTTTCAAGGATGAAGAATGAACTTCTTTATTTTCAATTAAAATAGGACGAAAAAAACGCTTATGGTAACTCTTAACTATATAACAAACTTCATCTTGAGAAGAATTAGATCCCACAAAACAATCAAATGACGCTACTGTTGATCTGGGATGTGTATCTGTTTTACAAAATTCGGGAAGGCCTCTTATTGTGTCAGTATTACCAATTAGAAAACTCTTATCATGCTGCATGTTTTCTTTTACAATACCTGATTTGTTTAACTTTAAATCTAAGGAATTCTGAGAATTTTCTTGTATCGGGCTTACTATTATTTCCGTTTTTACAAATATGGTATCAAATGTTGATTTAGGCGTCAACCTTATGGTGTCGGTGTTTGATAAGAAATCGGTTTTATTTTCGGGGGTTAGCATCTGGAATAATTTTGATAGAACAAAAATATCTATTATTTCCTTTTAAAATATGATAAAAGAATATCTGCTCTTGCTTTTCCTATCAATTTGACTAATTCTTCTTCTTCGGCATTTAAAATCTTATCATATGATTTGAAAAATTTAAAAAGAATTTGCTTAGTAGTTTCTCCAATTCCTTTTATATCATCCATTTCCGATTTAATATTTTTAATAGATCTTTTTGTGGTATGGTGTCTTACACCAAATCGATGTGCCTCATTTCTAAGATATTGAATGGTTTTTAGTGTTACTGAATTCTTATCTAGGTATAACGGAACAGGATCTCCATAGCAATACAATTCCTCTAATCTTTTTGCTATTCCAATTAGTTTTACTTTATCTATTACGCCCAAATTCGTTAAACTTTGTGCAGCAGAACTTAATTGGCCTTTTCCTCCATCAATAATAATAAGCTGTGGGAGTGATTGCTTTTCTTCAAGAAGCCTTTGATATCTGCGCAATACAACCTCCTCTATTGTGGCAAAATCGTTAGAACCAATCACTGTTTTAACATTAAAGTGACGATATTCTCTTTTTGATGGTTTAGCATTTCTAAATACCACACAAGAAGAAACAGGATTCGTACCCTGTAAGTTTGAGTTATCGAAACACTCAATGTGAGTTGGTAAATCTAATAGATGTAAATCATCTTTAATGGTTGTAAGTATCTTATTGGTTTTATCAATGGGATTCTGGGTTTCAATTCTTTTTTCTATTTCGAGCGAATGAGCTAAACAATTTCTTAAACTCAATTCCAGTAATTTCTTTTTATCTCCCTTTTGGGGAACGCTGTAGTTCACTCCTTCAATTAAAAAATCCGGTTTAATTGGAACCATTATATTTTTCTCGTTGCTCTTAACACGGTCTCTAATTTCGGTTATTGCAATTCCAAGGAGTTCTTCTTGGGTTTCGTCAAGGCTTTTCTTCAGTTCAATTGAATATGACTGGATAATAGATCCCCTAACAACTTTTAAATAATTAACAACTGCATAACTCTGTTTTTCTAAAATGTTAAAAACGTCAATATTAGATATTTTATTACTTACAATTGTAGATTTACTTTGATACTTTTTTAATGTTTCAAGTTTCGTTTTATAAAGTTGTGCTTGTTCGAATTTACATTCATTTGATGCTTTTTTCATCCTATTGCCTAACCATTCTTGCACAGAAGACAGATTACCTTTTAAGATGTTTTGTATTTCCACTATGTTCTTATTGTACTCATCAACAGATTGATTACCAATGCAGGGAGCGGAACAATTTCCAATTTGGTATTCGAGGCACGGTTTGTACTTTTTTTGCTCTATGCTCTTTCTGTCGAGATTTAAACTACATGTTCTAATTGTGTATAATCGCTTAACAAGATCTAGAATTGTCTTAACAAGTAACCCAGAAGTATATGGACCATAATAATAACTCCCATCATTCTCGTACCTTCTTGTAGAATAGACCCGGGGAAACGCTTCGTTTTTTATGCAAATCCATGGAAATGTTTTATCGTCTTTTAAAAGTATGTTGTACCTTGGTTTATATTTCTTTATTAGGTTATTTTCAAGCAGAAGGGCATCTGATTCTGTTTCAACAACAACATATTTTATATCAACCGTTTTATTTACAAGAACTAATACCTTTTTACTATGGTTATTGTTGGGGGAAAAGTAGGATTGTACTCTCTTTTTTAATTTTTTAGCTTTACCTACGTAGAGTAATTCATTTAGATCACTATAAAACTGATAAACACCGGGTTTATCAGGCATCAAATCAATCTTCTCTTTTAAAAAAGATTTATCTATCATGGAATAAATAGATCTGTAAATTGAAACTTTGTTACATCAAATAACCCTTTGGGGGTTATCTTTAACATTGGAATTACGGAAAGAGCCATAAATGATAATGTCATAAAAGGTGCCTGCAACCCACATCCGTCAGCCACAACTTTATTATTTATTTCTTTATACTTATTGGCAATTACATTTCCAGAATCAAACCCCATTAAACCATAAACAGGTAATGCTAAGCCTATAATATCTATACTATCACAATAGCAAACACCGCCTTTATTCTTAATTATATAGTCTATCGCCCTAAAAATACTCATATCATCAACCCCAACGGCTATAATATGATGACTGTCATGCGCTATGCTCTCCGCTATTGCTCCCTTGGTTAAACCAAAACCTTTTATTAATCCAACATACAATTCATTACTTTTAAATCTATTAACAACTACTATTTTAAGTATATCATTTTCTATGTCTGAAGTTATTTTTCCTTCCTTACTTAGAACGTTTTTCTCAATTACATTAGTTACCAGTTCTCCTTCTAACACCTCTATTACTTTAACTTTACTCCCCTTGGGCACTAAACACATATTTTCTAAATCAATTGATGGAGAAAATGCATAGTTAGAAATATCAGATGTTGTTTCTATAGAAATAAAACCATTTTCAAGAACATTCACTCCATTTATAATATTCGCTTTTACATTTAAATCCTCAAGATTATCAACAATAATAAAATCGGCAAGATCTCCTATCTGCAATAAACCCACGTCTAAATTATAATGTTTAATTGGGTTAACAGAAACAACCTGAAGTATATCAAAAATATTATGTCCTAATTTTAAAGATCTTTTAACTGTATTGTTTATATGACCCAATATAAGATCTTCAGGATGACAATCATCAGTACAAATCATTGTTTGCAAAGGGTGGGTTGTAATCAAAGAATTTAACGTATTAAAATTTTTGGCAGCACTACCCTCTCGAATCTGAATATTCATTCCTAATGCTAATTTTTCTATTGCTTCATCTAATGTGAAACATTCGTGATCCGTTGTTATTCCAGCAGAAATATACTTTTTTAAAGATTCATTAATTAATGCAGGAGCATGACCATCTACGGGTTTCTTATTATCTAATGCACTAGAAATTTTTTTCATTATATCTACATCAGAATTAATAACACCGGGGAAATTCATCATTTCTCCAAGGAAATAAATATCTTTCCTTTTCATCAATTTTTCTATCTCAGTTGAGTCTATAACTTTATAACAATCATCAAATGGGGATACTGGCACACACGATGGTGCTCCAAAGAAAAATTTTATTTCAGCAGACTTTGAATTATTAATCATGAAGTCAATACCTTCTACACCTGCCACATTCGCTATTTCATGCGGATCCGCCACAACCGCCACTGTTCCGTGTTTTACGGCAATCTTCGAAAATGCAGTAGGAACTAACATCGAACTCTCGATGTGAATATGGGAATCCACAAAGCCGGGTAAAATTATTGGCCCAGTAACGCTATCATCAGGTTCAATACAATCAATCCTGCCATTTTTCAATATTATTCTGCCTGGAATTACAATCTTTGCAATTGGATCATA
Organism: Bacteroidales bacterium; assembly: GCA_013141385.1. Taxonomy (NCBI): domain Bacteria; kingdom Pseudomonadati; phylum Bacteroidota; class Bacteroidia; order Bacteroidales; species Bacteroidales bacterium. The sequence goes on from JABFRB010000019.1 coordinate 285,977, forward strand.
TATAATTCCCTCGATCACACTCGCTTTTTTCACACCTACCATATTAAAATACTTAAACCTTACTAAAAAACAATATTATATAACCTCTTGATTAATAGTTATATATTTTTGCTCCACGTGGAACAAGAATAAAAAACATCGCGCTCCACGTGGAGCTTTATCTACCAAAATAAATTAAAAGTACATTTATATCCGTGGGCGACACCCCGGAAATTCTTTTTGCTTCTCCTATTGATTTTGGTTTTTGCTTTGCTAATTTTTGTCGTGCCTCAGTACTTAACGATTCAAGTTTGGAGAAGTCAAAGTCTGGATTAATGGTTATATATTCCAATTTATCAAACTTGTCGGCAAGAAGTTTCTCCTTTTCTATATAATCAAAATACTTAATTTTTGTTTCAACACAATCTATAATTTCATTTTCAAAAATCATATTATTGAAAAAGGTTGTGTTTTCACATTCTGCTAATATTCCTCTAAGTGAAACCTCTGGTCTCAATAAAACCTCTCTCAAGTTTCTCTTTTGAGTTATTGCAACACTACCTACTCGCTTTAAATAATTATTTATTTCATTTGGTTCAATATGTTTTGAATCGATTGCCTTACTTAAATCAGCAATCTTTTCATACTTTAATCTAAATTCACGGGCTCTCTCACCGATAACCAATCCTAATTGTTCTGCAATTGGTGTTAATCTCTCATCAGCATTATCCTGTCTTATCAATAATCGAAACTCTGCCCTACTGGTAAATACTCTATATGGTTCATCAACGCCTTTTGTTACAAGATCGTCAATCATAACGCCAATATAACCCTGATCTCTTTTTATAATAAGTTCCTGCTGATTGGTTGTTTTTAAGTGTGCGTTAATTCCAGCAATAATTCCTTGTCCTGCGGCTTCCTCATAACCCGTAGTACCATTTATTTGCCCAGCAAAAAACAAATTATCTATCAGTTTAGACTCCATGGTATGCTTTAATTGTGTTGGCTGGAAAAAATCATATTCTATTGCATAACCTGGGCGGAGTATATTGACATCTTCAAATCCTTCAATTAAAGTTAGTGCTCTGTATTGAACATCTATGGGTAATGATGAACTGAAGCCATTCAGATACATTTCATATGTACTAATTCCATCTGGCTCTAAAAACAATTGATGTGAAGTCTTTTCTGAAAAAGTATTCACTTTATCTTCAATACTTGGGCAATATCTTGGGCCAACCCCCTTAATTCTACCTGAAAATAGAGGAGAATCTAAAAATCCTTTTTTCAATTCCTCGTGTACACTTAAATTCGTGTGAGCAATAAAGCAACTTTTTCTCTCAAGGCAACTCTTAACTTCCTTTAAAAAAGAAAACTTTCCCTCCTCATCTGACCTCTGTTCAATTAGTTTGTTATAGTTAACAGATCGACCATCAATTCTTACAGGAGTTCCCGTTTTCATTCTTCCAATTTCAAATCCTTTGTCTTTTAAAAGTTCCGATAGTCCATATGAAGACAACTCACCTATTCTTCCTCCCGGAAAACTTGTTTTTCCTATATGAATTAATCCATTTAAAAAGGTTCCATTAGTTAAAATAATCGCTTTTGTATTAAAGTAGTTCCCGTTTTTTGTTTTTAACCCTGTTAGTTTATTTGATTTAAAATCTATATCTACAACCTCATCCTGCAATAACAATAAATTAGATATTTGTTCTAATTTCTTCCGCCATTCAATTGAGAATAATATTCTATCACATTGTGCTCTTGGACTCCACATTGCAGCACCTTTTGATGTATTTAACATCCTGAAATGAATAGTTGTCAAATCTGTTACTATTCCAGTATATCCTCCCAGCGCATCTATTTCTCTGACTATTTGCCCCTTTCCAACTCCACCAATAGCAGGGTTACAACTCATCTGTGCTAGCTTCGTTAAATCCATGCTTATTAGCAACACTTTTGATCCAAGATTTGCTGCTGCTGCTGCTGCCTCACATCCAGCATGACCACCCCCAACAACAATAATATCGAAACTGTTATTCATATTTTGTGGAAAATAATTCTAAACATTTGTTTTCATTTTCTCTCATTATTGTTTTATCTAATTCCTCTTTATCCTTAAATCCAAGTAAATGTAATATACCATGAATTATTACTCTTAATAATTCATTATTAAAAGAAACATCATATATTTTTGAATTTTCTAAAACTGTATCAAGAGAGATAAAGATATCCCCTTCGATTTTTCTCTCATGCGAGTAATCAAAAGTAATTATATCAGTAAAGTAATTATGGTTTAAGTATTGCTTATTAATTTCAAGAATGTAAGCGTCGTTTGAAAAAATAATTGTAATGTGACCTATTTCCTTTTCGTAATTTGATGATACTTCTTTAATCCAATTAGAAATCTTCCGTTTATTCTTTAATTTGTATTTATTTTGATGATTCGTAAAATATATCGCCATGTTTTATCATATCTTAAAAATTAACTCTACTTGTGTTCCTGTATCATTAAAAATTAAATTATCGGCTAATTTTTTCATTAAAAAAACTCCCCTTCCAGAAATATTCTCAATGTTTTCAGGCGTTGTTGGATCGGGAACATTGCTAAAATCGAACCCACGTCCTTGATCGGAAATTGAAATATGTAAATTCGGTTTTTCGTAATAAATTTCAATCATTACCTTTTTGGAATGATCTAACTTGTTTCCATGAACTATCGAGTTATTAACCGCTTCAATCGTTGCTATTAAAATTTTCCCGTATATATCTGACGAAATTTTGATTTCATCAGATATTTCATCAATTATTTTTTCAACATAGCAAATATTCTCAACTTTGCTATCTATTGTTAATTGTTTTTTCATCAGGCAACATTAAAATTATCTTAGTTATACTAACTAAAAAGATAAATAGTTTCGAATTTTTATAAAAACTACTTTTCGCTTTTTCTAAACCACTTAGAAGGATCTTCAGTCTTGTTTTCATTCCAAAGTTCGAAATGCAATATTGAAGTTTCTTCTCCTCTTTGCAAACTTATTTCTCCTATTTTTTGATAAGTATTTATTTCCTGACCAATCGCAACATTTATTTTTGTTAAGTTTGTATAAACTGTAAGATACCGACCATGTCTAATAATTATTGCAAGATTAGAACCAGGTACTTTAAATATTTTTCTTACTTCTCCCTTAAAAATTGAAAAAACATCAGATTTTTGAGATAGCGTAATATCAATTCCATTGTTTTTTATCTTAACTTCTTTTAAAACAGGATGAAATGACTCCCCGTAATTTCCTGTTACTATCCCACCATTTATGGGAAGATTAAATTTACCAATATTATCTCTAAAATTATTACTTAATAATATTCTTACTTCTTGTGTATTTACATTCCTATTTTCTGCCTCCCGCTTAGCCTCTTCTTCAATCAATCTTTTGATTTCATCATTTATTTTTTTCGATATCTTTTTTTGTTCTTCTAATTCACTTAACAACTCAGATTTCTTTTTACTTAATTCATTAATTTTTTGTAAACACAAACCTTCTTCTTTTTTTAAGGCAACAACTTCATACTCTTTTTCCGTTTGTTTTTTGCTTAGCATGTTAAGGTTATCGCTTAACTTCTCATTCACTTCTTTTATTACATTTATTGTATTATAATATCTACTGACTAATTTCTTTTTATAATTAAAAATTTGTTGATAATATTTGATTCTTTTATATGCTTGATTAAAATCCTTAGCTGTTAAAATAAGTAATAATAAAACATTTTTGTTCTTTGAGTTTTGATTAAATAAAATAATCCTTTTATAATCGTTTTTGATTAAGCCTATCTGTTGATTTAAACTATCAATTTTTCCTTTTTGTAAATAAATTTTATCTTTTAATTGATCGCTTTCATTATCTATTTGCTTAATTAAGCTATTCTTTAATTCTATTTTCTTCTTAGTTAGCCTAACACTGTTTAATGATTTTTTGCTTTCCTTTTCAGTTTTTACAAGGAGATTCGAAATGGCATCAATCTCCTTTTCTATTTCTTTTTTTTTCTTACTTAGTTCATTTATTTGTTGTGAATATAAATTATTCACTACTAATAAAATTACTAGTACCAAAAGCACAAAACGTTTATCTTTTAAAAAAACCATTTTCTGAATTTATCCAATACCTGTATGCCCAAAACCACCATCCCCTCTATTCGTTTCTGTAATATGATCAACATTAATAAATTCTACATGTTCATATTTAGCAAATATCATCTGACAAATACGCTCTCCATCTTCAATTATCACTTCTTCTTGACTAAGATTTATCAATATTACTCCTATTTCACCCCTATAATCAGAATCAATTGTTCCGGGTGAATTTAGCACTGTAAGACCCTTCTTTAAGGCTAATCCACTTCTTGGGCGTACTTGTGCTTCATATCCGATAGGAATCTCGATAAACAACCCTGTCTTAACCAATGCTCTTTCAAAGGGCCTTAATATTATTGATTCAACTAAATCTGCTCTTAAATCCAATCCTGCACTATACTGCGTTGAATAGGTTGGATTTTCATGTCTCGATTTATTTATTATATTAACTTTCATTTTTTCTTATTAAATAATCTTACATTTTCTCAACAGCCAATCCCTTTGCTTTTAGAAATAAAAGAAATATGGGTAGCTTGAATTGTACATCCACGTAATTTCTAATCTTGGTAAAAATATACTGAAAAAATATAAATAAAAATTATTAGTGAAATTATTCTATACAATTAAATTATTCTCTTATCTAATGAATAATTATTTATTTAGTAAAAGAAGCATTAATATTGTATAAATAATTTTCTGTTCTGTATTTTTGCATCATTTTAATATCAAACCTTTAACTAACTGTTTTTATGGTTCGCAAACTCATTTTTCTTTCTATAATTATCTCTGTTTTTACGTTTTGTAATAGAGTTACCAAAGATGATTCCCATTACATAAAAATCATTACAGATAAAGGTGAAATTGAAGTCAAGCTTTATAACCAAACACCTAAACATAGGGATAATTTCTTAAAACTATCCAATGAAAATTTTTTTAATGATCAAATTTTTCATCGCATCATAGACAATTTTGTTGTTCAAGGAGGAGATCCATCAACTATAACTGCTAAACCAGACTCACTTTATGGTAATAACGATTCTGGTTATTTAATTGATAATGAAATAATTGATAGTTTAATTCATAAAAGAGGGGCTGTTGGTATGGCTCGAGATGGCGATGATATTAATCCCGAAAAAAAATCCTCCGGTTCACAATTCTATTTAGTTAAAGGAAAAGTTTATACAAATTCTCAACTAGATGAATTAGAAAAGAAAAGAGACTCTAAAAATAAATCTAATCTTTATAAAAAACTTCTTCAAGAAAAAATATCATCATTTAGTAATCAAAAAATGATTGATACTATTTCCATTTCATTGGATGTTAGTATGGCAATTGATTCTATTTGGGAAAATTATCCTAAGTATAAATTTACAGACAAACAACGCAAAATTTATACTACAATTGGAGGTATACCACATCTCGATGGTAACTACACTGTTTTTGGTGAAATAATTAAAGGTTTAAATATTGTTGACGAACTTTCATCCGTTCAAACTGATAAAAATGATAGACCTTTACAAGATATTAAATTTAGTGCTTCTGTAATAAAATAGTATTTAAATGAAACTAAAAATTCAAGAAATAGATCTGGAAATTAACTCCTTTTCTCCTTCAAATTTAGACGAAATTGAGGCTTTTCGTATTAAAATGCTTGGTAAAAAAGGTTTAATAACCTCTTTGTTCTCAGATTTTCGTGATATTCCAGCCGATGAGAAAAAGGAGTTCGGCCAAGTAATAAATACTTTAAAAAATAAAGTTGTTGAAATAATTGATTCTTCTAAATTAAATTTCAAGGACAAAAGTATTAGAAACAATTCAATTGATTTATCTCTTCAACAAGAATCATTTTTCATGGGTTCTCGTCATCCAATATCTCTTATTAAGAATGAATTATATTCAATTTTTGAAAAATTAGGATTTTCATTATCCGAAGGTCCAGAGATTGAGGATGATTGGCATGTTTTCTCAGCTCTTAATTTTCCGAAAGAACATCCTGCCCGAGATATGCAGGACACATTCTTTATCGAAAAAAATCCTGATATTCTTCTTAGAACCCATACGTCCTCCGTTCAAGTTCGAAGTATGGAAAACGATAAACTACCAATACGTGTAATTTGTCCAGGACGTGTTTTCCGTAACGAAGCAATTTCGGCAAGAGCACATTGTATTTTTCATCAAATTGAAGGTTTATATATAGACAAGGGTGTTTCATTTTCAGATTTAAAACAAACATTACTGTTTTTCTCTAGGGAATTATTTGGTTCTGACACAAATATTCGCCTTCGTCCCTCTTTCTTTCCATTTACAGAACCATCTGCAGAAATGGATATTACATGTAAACTCTGTGGCGGAAAAGGTTGTTCCGTTTGTAAACATACTGGTTGGTTAGAGGTACTTGGTTGTGGTATGGTTGATCCAAGGGTGCTTGAATTAAACAATATTGATAGTAAAATTTATTCTGGCTATGCATTTGGTATAGGTCTTGAACGTCTAGCTATGCTTAAATACCAAGTTAAAGACTTAAGATTATACTTTGAAAATGATATTCGTTTTTTAAATAATTTTAAGAACTATTTATAACTCATTTTTTTCTTAATTAACCAAGTTTAAAATGATCTTTAAGTTATATTTACCTTAAATATTATGAATAACACAATGGAAGAGAATTTTCATTTATGTAAGGGTTGTTCTTGTACTGAATCATCCATCTTTAATTCCCTCAATTCAGAAGATTTAGATTTTATTGATAAAAATAAATCTATTAATTCCTATAAAAAGGGTGATGTTCTTTACCGAGAAGGTAATAGGATATCAGGGTGCTATTGTGTCAATTCTGGTATTCTAAAGATTTACAAAACTGGCTTTGATGGCAAAGAACAAATTATTGCTTTTGCACAAAAAGGTGATATTACTGGTTATAGATCTGTTCTTAGCAATGAACCTGCCTGTACAACAGCAGAAGTTATTGAAGATGCTTCAATTTGTTTTATACCTTCAAGCATCATGTTCTCTTTTGTAAAAAAGAACTCCGATTTTGCTCTATCATTAATGCAACTTACTTGTAAGGAATTAAATCAAGCAAATAGTTATATCAAAGATATTGCTCAAAAAACTGTTAGAGAACGCTTAGCCGAAGTTCTTATTATGCTTGAAGATACATTTGGAAAGGACAATGAAGGTTTCCTTACAATTTCCTTAACCAGAGCAGAGTTATCCAATATAGTTGGAACCGCCACTGAATCTGTTATTCGTTTACTTTCCGATCTCAAAAATGACAAGATTATTTCTATTTCGGGCAAACGTATTAAAATTTTGAATAGACCCGAACTCAACAAAATCTCGAATCCTTACTAAAAAAGTTTTCCTTGTTCTTCTGCTTTAATAATACCCAAATGTTTGTAAGCTAGGGTTGTAACTTCTCTACCTCTTGGAGTTCTATTAATGAAGCCCTCTTTTATTAGAAATGGCTCGTAAACTTCTTCAATTGTTCCTGAATCTTCTCCAACAGCAGTTGAAATAGTATTTAATCCAACTGGTCCACCATTAAACTTATAAATTATCGTGGTCAATATCTTGTTATCCATTTCATCTAAACCCTTTTTATCAATCTTTAATGCATCCAAAGCATACTTTGATATCTCTTTATCAACAATATTATTCCCTTTTACCTGAGCAAAGTCTCTAACCCGTCTTAATAAGGAATTAGCGATTCGAGGGGTGCCTCTACTTCTTAAAGAAATTTCTGTTGTGGCGTCATCTTTTACTTCAATATTTAAAATTTTTGCAGATCTTTTAAGAATTCTTTTTAACGTTTCGGAATCATAATATTCCAAGTGTAATTTTATACCAAATCTTGCCCTAAGTGGGCTTGTTAACAAACCACTTCTAGTTGTAGCTCCAATTAAAGTAAAAGGATTTAATTCAATTTGTATAGTCCGTGCACTAGCACCCTTATCAATCAATATATCAATTTTGTAATCTTCCATTGCAGAGTACAAATACTCTTCAACAATAGGGCTTAATCTATGAATCTCATCAATAAATAGTACATCAAACTTCTCTAAGTTTGTTAATATTCCGGCTAAATCTCCGGGTTTTTCTAAAACTGGACCAGATGTACATTTAATTGATACATTTAATTCATTTGCAATGATATTTGCTAAAGTTGTTTTCCCTAAACCAGGAGGTCCATGAAGCAATACATGATCCAAAGCTTCATTCCTCATCTTAGCTGCCTTTACAAAAATCTTTAAATTATCTATTATACCTTCTTGTCCACTAAATTCCTGAAATTCAAATGGCCTTATTTTCTGCTCAATATCCTTATCCGAATCTATTTTATTTCCTCTTAAAAATTCATTCTCCATATATCTACTTCGAAATTTCCAACATTCTTTTAATAGGTAATCGTGCTAAATTCATTAAATTATCATCCATAATAACCTCTGGTAATTCGTATTTTAAAGTTAAATAAATTTTTTTTAAGGTGATTAACTTCATAAAGGAACATTCATTACACCCACAATTCGTTGCTTTTGGTGGAGGCGAAATAAAAATCTTATCTGGATTAACTTTCTTCATTTGATATATTATTCCGGGTTCTGTAGCAACAATATATTCATTAGAACTATCATTTATTGTATAATTTAATAAATCTGATGTAGATCCAATAAAATCGGAAACAACTAATATATGTTGCTTACATTCTGGATGTGATATTAATTTTGCCTTAGGGTATTTACTTTTAATCCTTAATATCTCCTCTAAATCAAATTCTTCATGAACATGACATGCTCCATCCCAAACAATCATATTCTCTCTTCCTGTGATATTCTTAATATAATTTCCTAGATTTCTATCTGGTGCAAAAATAACTCCTTGTTCTTTCGGAATGCTATTAATAATTTTTACAGCATTTGAAGAAGTACAACAAATATCTGAAATACTTTTTATTTCTGCAGTAGTATTTACATATGTAATTACCTTATATCCTTCATATTTTTTTATAAAGTTTTTAAAATCATCGTATTTACAAGAATCGGCTAAACTACATCCTGCATTCCTATCGGGTATTAAAACTTTCTTATTTGGCGACAAAATTTTTGCTGTTTCAGCCATAAAACTAACACCAGCAAAAAGAATTATATCCGCTTCAATATCCTCTGCTTTTTTTGATAATGCTAAACTATCTCCTATAAAATCAGCGACATCTTGTATCTCTGAAGTTTGATAGTAATGAGCAAGAATAATTGCATTTTTTTCCTCCTTTAATCTCTTTATTTCGAAAGGTAAATCTAAATTACTATCGATGTTTAAATCGATAAAACCTAATTTATCAACAGTATTAACATTTATAATCATATTTTTAAACTTATAAATTTAATTTATGATGATGATGTTAGGATGTTAATTTGGTTAAAAAAAACATCTAAATGTTCTTGCAAAATTGCCTATTAATATTCGGATAACAAATTTTAAACAGCGTAAAAAACAATTTGTGTCTGGTATTCAATCGAATTCAACAGTTATTAACAATTAGTTAATATCGTAAAAGTGTATAAAATTAGAGTTACTAACATATTCAAAAGAGTTAATAGGTTGTGTGTACTATATTTTTAAAATTTCTTAAAATCTCTTTGAAGATTGAAAAAAAAGTATAACTGATTACAGAGAAATTAAAAGCAAATTTATTTTTAATACAAAACACACAATCTTATTAACAGCGATTAAACAAATTAATATGTGAACAAGTTCAGTCAAATCCCACCATAAAAGGATCTAAAGACATCAGAATAATCAAATAATTTTAGTCAAATCTCATTAACCTCACTACCTTTGCTTCTATACCTTTACATGTATAAGATGAAAATATCTTCGACATTAGTTGTCATTTTTCTATTGTGCTCACAGGGCATAATAGCGGAAACAAATTTATTAGTGCCTAAAGATACTATTCCCCTAAAGGATACAAACAAAAATTTCATAGTTGCTTTGCCCATACTGTTTTATGGTGATGAAACGAATTGGGGCATGGGGATTACTTCTGGCTACTATTTTACCAGCGAAGGCTCAAGTAAAGCATCAAATATTCAGGGAACATTGATTTATACATTAAAGAATCAAGTAAGTTTAACCTTACTTCCTAAATTTTATACTGAGGATAGGGATTTTTACTATTCAGGGCATGTTAAAGCCAATTATTACCCCGATAAGTTCTTTGGTATAGGTCGAAATACTCCTGATTCGCTTGAGGAAAATTATATTTCAAAGGATGCTTCACTTCTATTTCAACGTCAACGAGTGATGTTTGATGTAATTATGGCAGGAGTACAGGCACAATTTGGTTATTATCAAGCGTCTGATTTCAAAAATAATGGAGAACTTATTAATAAAACCATAATTGGAACAAAAACTTTTTTTACTTCTGGTTTGGGATTTCTACTAACATGGGATAATCGGGATAATTTGTTCTATCCAACACGAGGGGAGTTTTACAAATTGTCTCTACTTATTAACAGCAAAATATTTGGAAGCCAATTGGAATACAGCCGATTAACGTTAGATTTCAGAAATTACTATCCAGTTGTGTATAGCCACCTGATTAGCCTTCAGATTTATGGAGATATTACTTGGGGAAACACTCCGTTTCAGTTATTGCCATCAATAGGAGGTAATGAGATTTTAAGAGGATATTATAAGGGTAGATATCGCGATAATAACTTAATTGCTGCACAAGTAGAATATCGTTTTCCAATTTACAAGTGGTTAAAAGGTTCAATGTTTTATTCTGCAGGGGATGTTGCAAGCGATATTGACGATTTTGATTTGAGTAAATTCAAATACACTTATGGTTTTGGTTTAAGAGCAAGAGTAAACCCTGCAAATGTTCATATCCGTTTTGATGTTGGTTTTACTCAAGAAAATAAACCGGCACTATACTTTACAGCAAGTGAGGCCTTTTAATATATAAATAAAAAAGGGGTGAACCACCCCTTTTTATAATTCTGGCATAAGAAAAAATTAACCAGCAAATTCCTTTTCAACCTCATCAATGGTTATTGGGATACGTTTAGATCCTAGCAAACGACAACCTTTTGCTGTGATTAATATATCATCTTCAAGACGTATGCCACCAAAACCTATATAATCAGCAACCTTATCAAAGTTAATAAACGAAGAATTTATCTTTTCATTCTTCCATTTTTCAAACAGTGCTGGGATAAAATAAATCCCAGGTTCAACGGTGATCACAAATCCTTGTTGGAGTTTTCTACCCAACCGAAGGTAGGCTGTTCCAAATTGGTCGGAGCGAGAGATTTCATCGTCATAGCCAACATTATTTTCACCAAGATCTTCCATATCATGAACATCAAGTCCCATCATATGTCCAAGACCGTGTGGCATAAATAATGCATGAGCTCCATTTGTAACGGCATCATTAATATCACCCTTCATTAATCCAAGTTGAATTAATCCTGATGTTATTATTCTAGCAGCCTCTAAATGAATGTTTAAATAAGGAATATCTGGTTTTGCTAGTTCAATTGCTTTATTGTTTGCGGCTAGCACTATATTGTATATATCTTTTTGTTTTTGAGTGAATTTTCCTCCTACAGGTATTGTTCTTGTAAAATCTGATGCGTAATTCGAAACAGCCTCTGCACCAGCATCACACAAAAGGAGTCGACCCTCTTTCAGGGTCTGAGAATGGTCGTGATTGTGAAGTGTTTCCCCGTTTTGGGAAAGTATAATTGGAAATGAAGGACTAGATCCATAACAATTTGCTATACCGGCTATTGTACCTGCTATATTAAGTTCCTTTTCTCCTACTTTTGCCATTTTCATTGCGGTGGTATGCATTTTATAGCCAATATCACAAGCGGAGTCTATTTCGGCTATCTCGCATGGTTCTTTTATAGAACGTAATGAAACTATAGCATTTACTAATTCAACGGATGAATATTTTTGAACCAATGAAGGATGGATACCGAGCAGTTGTTCTAATGAGAGAATGTTTTCTGCTCTATAAGGAGGAGTAAAATAAATTCTACGACCTTGTTTAATTGCACGGTGAAGCGTTGTTGCTAGATCTTTCAATGGGTGAGTACATAAAACACCAACTTTTGATGCTAATTCATTAATGGTTGGTTGTGGGCCCATCCAAATAATATCATCTATATCTACATTATTGCCATAAATACAGTCTTTGCCATCTTCAATATCAATAACACCCACTAATCCGGGTAGATTTAGACCAAAGAAATAAAGAAAATTGCTATCTTGGCGGTAATGATAGGGATTTGCTGGGTAATTCATTGGTGATTCATTATTGCCATGAATTAATATAATTCCCGAACGAATCTTTTTACGGAGTTTTAACCGTCTTTCCGAATATATTTTACTATCAAACATGCTATAGTTATTTTGAAATGAGGCATAAAGTTAGCACCTAATATCTATAATTCAAAATACAAGAAAATGCCATCAAAATACAAGCAAAAAAGTACTTGTAATTGCTTAGCCAACATTTTGCCAAATCAATGCAGCAGCACCTAAAACGGCAGCGTTTTTACCCTCAAGTTCTGAAGGGATAATTTTTACTTTATTTCTAAAAACAGGAAATAGATTTTCTTCCATGTAACGTTTTGTGGGTTCAATTATTAAGCCGCCTGCTTTTGCAAGTCCGCCAAAAACAAAAATGGCTTCAGGACTGAACATTGCAACAGCCTCAGCGAGTTTAAGGCCCAAAACCTTGCCTGTAAATTCAAATGCTTCAATAGCTATTTTATCGCCGCTAATTGCCGCATCCGACACCATTTTTGCAGTTAGTTTTTCAAAGCTCACCCCTCTTAAGATACTCGGTTGATTGCTATCAGCCAATAGCATAAATACAGTTCTTCTTATTCCCGTTGCAGAGGCGTAAGTTTCCAAGCATCCTTTGTTTCCACATCCACATATGCGACCATCGGGGAAGGCTGTTAAATGTCCAAGTTCTCCGGCAAAGCCATCGTGCCCAACAATGAGTTTGCCATTTGCAACGATACCGCTCCCCAAACCAGTTCCAAGAGTAATGACAATAAAATCTTTCATATTTCGGGCTCCACCAAAAAACATTTCACCCAAAGCAGCGGCATTAGCATCGTTGGTTACTATTGTAGGAACAGGTGTGTACTTTGTGAGTTCTTTAGATAGAGGCAGTATGCCTTTCCACTCTAAATTTGGAGCATCTACAATAGCACCAAGGTTATAAGAACCATTTGGGGCACCAATGCCAATGCCTATCAGGGTATGGTTTTCCCCAGTTTTTTTAATTAGGGTTTCAATTTCTTGAAATATAGACTTAACAAAGTCCTCAAAAAACCTATGGTTTTTTGTTGATATTGATGATTCTATTAAACAATCACCATTATTTGTAACCAATCCAATCACGGTATTGGTTCCTCCGATATCTATACCTGCTACAACATCCATTTTTTAAAGAATTATTTTATTTATAATAATTTGATGATTAATTGAAAAACTATTTTGTATCAATTTCTTCGAAATCAACATAATCCCCAACATTTTTATCTACAACTTTTTCTTTAGTTGGATTACCTTTAATATAAGCATCCCCAACCTTTTGTCCTTTATCTTTTTCTTGCTGAACATTCATCTTTTTTGCCAAACGAAAGAGGAATATTTTCAAAAGAAAACGAGAAATATAGCCTAATACAGTAATGACTATAAAGACAATCAGTATAAATCTTAAAAAGCCAAGCATTTGATATACAATTAATTATTTTACAGAATAGTTAAGCAACATACCCGAAGGAGATCCTGTAATCACGTTAAAATTTGAACCCTTAATGGGGTTGTTTCCAACACTAAAAAGAGTGCATCCGTTTAAAGGAAAACCATCATATAAAGAGCCATTTCCATTAACTAGAAAGATTTTATTGTTCTTTAAGGAAATAAATCCAAGTTTAAGACCCAAATTATTGATCCTGCAGGTCAAGATTTCAGAGATCATTTCGGCATCAAACTTATATAAAAAGAGCAAAGTTTTATTCTTTTTATAAACATAAAGGCTCATGTTATCTAAAAAAACAAACTCTTTTTCGCCATCAGAATCGACATCCAGATAATTGAAAACATGCTTTGATGAAAAGACTTTAATTGCGAGTTCTTCAACTTTACCATTAAAATAAATGAATTTGATAAGACCGATAGAATCTGTGGTGATAAGCCTCACAGAATGGTTTTTGGAATTTTCGTCGAGGATAAATTGGCTATTTACGGATTTGGAAAAGTAGTGAGGTAAAGAGACCCTTGCACCTCCCTTCCTATCAACAATATATGGGCGGTTTGCATCGGCAAAAACAATATAATCCTTACCGTTCACACAAAAGTGTTGGAGTTGACCGCCTACAATTTTTTCTGTTTTTCCAAAAAACCAACCAGAAAGGGGTTTTCCTTGACAATTGAATGCGTATATTTTATGATCGCTGCATGCAATAAATAAACGATAGTCACGGCTATTATCGTAATCAAAAACCGAAACAGGATTTGTGGCTTTTGACGATAACTTTATTGGATAACCATCAACAAAATCCCCCCTTCGATCAACGGCATAGATATAATTTTTTGTACTAAAAACGTATTGCAGTTTTTCATTTCTAAACAGATCCGCTTGCATAATTTCACCATTAATTGGTTCGGGTAGTTGCTTTGTCCAAAGAATACGTCCAACATCATTGAGTAAATAGAGTTTGTTTTTTTTATCTTGAACTATTATTTCCTGACTTTTTGTAACATGGTTGGTTACCAGTTGTGGTCGCATCGAAAAGGTTGTATCAAGCCTCGTTTCCCAAGAGGTTTGAGGATCTTCAGATGTAAATGGTGAGTACTGGAAGTTGATATTATTGAATATCATACTGCTCCCACCGTTAAGTTGTAATGAGATCCCTTGAATTTTATTTAAGGAAGAGTGGTTGTTGGATAGTGAGGATGCGTATTGATTTTCAAGAAGATTTTCAAAAAGTTTTTCGCCTCTATGAGGATTTAGATAGAAGAAAAAACTGGATTCAGCGGCTAGCACATTACTGAATTGGCGAAAAGATATATCCAGTTGAAGCTGCTTATTGTGAATATTTGAAAGGATAATTTTAGATAAAGATTCCTTGGATGATCCAAAGATAACGTAGTCATCAATAAAGGTAATATACTCATCGGATACACCTGAGAAAAGGCTCCCCAAAAGAAGTTGGTTTATTCCCTTAAATGGGAGTTTGTAAATTTCGTAACTTTTATCACTATCAACCTTAAAAATGGTTTTAAAATCAGAGCGTTTCAGTTTGTTTAATTTAACATATGAATCAATTCGTTCGCTGAAGGATTGTTTTGTTTGGCTAGAGCCATTATTTTTTACAGCAACATACCAACAATCTTTAGTGTCGACACCATCGAAGGGGGAAAAAAACAACGCTATTTCTTTATTAAAGTATGAACGGTAAAGTTCATGAATATCAATTCCAAAACTTTTTTTACAATCTGTTAGAGCAGAAGTATACTCAAGAATGCGATCCGTGCGATCAAGGTAAAGTCTATAATCTTCAAGGAAAAGATCGAGATTCGATATTCCCAAACAGATAAACATTGCGGTTTCTAAAGGAAGAATAGAGGCTATTTTATTCTCAACAGGGCGTTGATGGGCAAAAACTTTGAGATAAGAATTTAATGTGTCTGCCGTTAAAGTGAACCCATTGAGAAAAAACGCATCTTCTTTTATGGTAACATCAAGTTCACTCCACTGTGCGATATCAATGAGTGTATTAATCCCTGAAAGATAAGGTTGTTTGAAAAATTTGCGAAATGTAACTGGAATCTTTGAATTGTTTACATAGAGATTTGCATCTACCTTGGTACCAGCGGTATGTGAAATAGATAAGAATCCGGGATCGTTTAAAAGAGACGATTGTTTTTCGAGTTGGTTAATCGAAGACGTAATCAAATTTATCGATGATGAACAAATTACTATACCGCGAAAAAAACTGAAGTAAAATAGTTCGGTGGAACGTTTGGAATCAAGAATGGTAGAAATGCTGATTTTGTTATATTCTTGTGTTACAATCCGAAATTTGTTTGTTATATACTGTTCCACAAGGTCAAGGAGCTCCTTTTTACTAGAGCCTTTTGGTATTTTAACTGTTGCAAAGAAGTGAATATTATTCCCCCCAAGAACATGGGCGGAAATGTAAACAGGATTTACAGAAACTAACTGGTTAAAAAGTAATGAGCGATTAGAGAGGCTGTCAATAAAGGCTATAGTACTATCCGCTTTTGCTACAGGCGTAAATCGCTTTATAGTTTCCCACAGATGATTGTTTGTTTGTAAATTTCCCGAAAAACGATGATAATCATTAACCTTTAAGACAAAAGAGGCGTCAGTTGGAACGGCAAGAATTGCCTCCGAGGGGGTTTCCCTCTTGTTTTGCAACCAAAAAAAGAAAAAAACAACGGCAACGGACAAGGCGACTAATGTTACTGCAATTGTAAAAATCAACTTCTTCATAACGATACTAGAAGAGTAAATCAACTATTTAACCATTTACGAGCACTTCCTTTAAATCAAGCTTACTATTCCATGATGATGATAACATTTAAATATATTTTGGTTGAAAAAACATGAAATAGAATATTCAATCTAAAAAGTAATACAGGATACAAATGTACAACCGATAATTCAAAATTAGGAAATATTCAATGAGGTGCTTAAATAATTTGTAAAAACCGGTATTTATATTTGTAAGTTGCTAATTTATAGCATGTTTTATTTTTACCATACAGCCACTTCCTATTTTGCTTCCCCAAAGGTAATTTCACAAAACAAATAACATCATAAATAGAGTAGAACTAAAAAAAATCACGTATTGTATAACATAATCGATGATTTGTTTGTTGATTAAACGGTTGATATTTTGTTATTTGAAAAAACAAAAGTGTGAGAACGGGGCATGATTTACCTTCCCAAAATTACTTTTTGAATGTATTTTTTTCAATGATTTTCATCATCTTATATAAAAACAAAAAAATATTAAGTTAACTTGCCTCGATTTTGAACAAGATTAATCACGGAATGAGCCGGCGAGCATTTGGTCTTATTGTAATTGATATCCAATTTGTTTTAGTTGGGTTTTGGTTAAGTATTAAAATTAATCCAGTATCCTTCAGAACCAATCATATTTATTATGAATTGTACTTACTTGGCCTTTTCTGGGTGTTGATTTCGCTTCTATTTAATAAGTATAATTTCAAAAGAGTTAGTATTACTGAAAGCACAAAGCAGGTTTTATTTAGTAATATTAGTTTATTGATGCTTGCTGTTGTTATTCTTTATTTGATGCGTTTTGACAAGAGTTTTGGTTTTATTGTCTTTGCTACTATTCTCTTTGCATCTCTTTTTGAGTTTTCATTTCTCTATTTTGGCTATTTATTTAAAAGAGCTCCGATTATTCGAGAAGGGTTTTATACCGCAGATCATGATAAAAAAAAGATTGACATCCTTGAGTATCGTTTTAGATCCACTGAAAAAATACCAGAATCAGTAGTTACCTACCCCCAAGAATTATCTGTAAAAAACGCAATAATTCAAGAATTGGGAGAATCCGCATACTGTTTTTTCGAGAAATTTGTTAACATTTCCGCGGAGTCTACTTTAATAGTATCTACGACTACTCGTTTTAATATTATGAGTATTCATGGTAATTTGTATAAAGCAATTATAAATATTAAGCGGGTTAACGATATACAGTGGATTAACAAATTTTTTGAAGCCGTTAATGAAAAACTACCAAAGAATGGAATTTTTATCTGCACGGCAGAAACCAAGGATTTACGAAAGAAAAGAATTTTAGCGAAATTTCCTCCGGTGCTTAATTATTTTTACTATTCAGTCGACTTTCTAATAAAAAGGGTTTTTCCAAAGTTTCCAATAACAAAAAAAATATACTTTCTTCTTACTCGTGGAGAAAACAGGGTTTTAAGTCGTGCCGAACTTTTGGGACGTCTTTACTCTTGTGGTTTTGAAATTGTTGACGAGGAGTACATCGATAAACGATATTTTGTAGTAGCACGAAAAGTCAAAACCCCAGCTTTTGACCTTGAACCATCCTATGGTCCAATTATCAAACTTAAAAGAGTAGGTAGGGGGGGGAAACTTATTAAGGTTTATAAAATGAGAACGATGCATCCTTATGCAGAATATCTTCAGGGTTATGTATACGAAAAGAACGATTTACAGGCTGGGGGCAAGTTTAACAACGATTTTAGGGTTTCAACCCTTGGACGGTTTATGCGGAAATTCTGGATTGATGAGCTTCCAATGTTTGTAAATTTCTTCCGTGGCGACATGAAATTATTTGGAGTGAGACCTTTAAGTCAGCACTATTTTAATTTGTATTCGCAAGAACTTCAAGAAAAGAGGGTGAAGTTCAAACCAGGGTTGATTCCTCCATTTTATGTTGATAACCCCAAAACGCTTGAGGAAATTATGGCTTCAGAGATGAAGTATCTTGAAGCGTATGAAAAAAGTCCATTTTGGACTGACTTTAAATACTTTTTTAGGGCTTTTTACAATATTGTTTTTAAGAGATATAGGAGTAAATAGAAAAAGGGGGCGCTAACCCCCTTTTGTATTCTGCACTATTTTTCGCTAAGCAGAAGTTCAATCAGTTTTGTTGTTTCCTCTACAAACTTTGTGTAGTGTTCACCTGTACCGGGGCCAGAAAAACCGGTCTCAATTTTTCTTATAGTACCTTTTTTGTCCAAAAATAATCCTGTAGGAAATGCCATTTGACCTTCAATTGGGTATAAAACAGAGTCCCTCTTCTCGCGACCACGAGAAGATACATACAAAAAGGTATAATTTGCTCCAGTTTGATTTATAAATCGTTCCATCTTTTTCTTTGATATCTCAAACGTTTTATCCTCAAAGTTTAATGCAACAACCTCAAAACCTTGATTTTTATATTTACTATATAGATCGCGAAACAACCTTGCTTCGTCCAAACAGTTGGGGCACCAACTACCTCCCGCAAGAACAGCGACAACTTTATTCTTGAATATTTCATCTTTTGAGGTAATCTTTTTTCCATTTATATCAGTACCCGCAAAATCAAAGGTGGTGTAACCCTTCTTTACTTTTACAAGATCTTCGCTACCAGGAAGAACTATGTTTTCATCCCTAATTGCAATCCATTTGCTTGTCCATTTTGAACTTCCCATAAACCTGCCGTTCTCCATGGTATTCTGATCTTTTATATTGGCATTAAAGATTAAAGATTGAGCACCATCCATTTTAGAAAACAGGAATTTGTTTCCAGATACTTTTCCCTCAAGATAACGATAATCGCCAGTAATATTGAGGAATGTACCTAAAACCTTATCGCCAGTTTGCCTGAATTCACCAACCATTATTGTTGAATCTGATGTTCCTGGGTTTTCAATTACTTTCCAACGACCAGTTACATCAAAAGCAGCTTTTTCAGTATGCCAAGGAAAACGATCAACAACACCAGAAACGGCATAAAACCTATAAGGATTCCCAACTTCAATCCCCTTTGGATAATATTTTCCAACAAGAGAATCGTTGCGAAGTACGGCAACCACTACACTTGTAAACACAGGGGTTTTTATAACCAAGGTGTCCCCATTTCTAGTAATCTCTGTGATGATAATCTTTTCATCGGCATTGGTTATCTCAAATTGAGCAACACCTTTTTCGTTTAAAGAGTAGGTCATATTAAATGGAACAACCATACTGTTATCCTGTGGGTCAATTTGGATTACTCCTAGCCATGGACCAGTTTTCATCTCATTTTTTTTACCGCAACTTGTTAGGAATACAATAACAATTGCGAATACAAAAAATCGTTTCATTTTTTATAGGTTTAATTATTTGACTTATTTTCAAACATATAGTTCGTTGACTTTTACATGGAGTAATATTGATTAGACTAACGGCGTTTTTTGAACTTTGATTTATCTTTTGATATAATTTTCTTTTCGCCCGTTTCAGCTAATCTAAAATCCAAATGTTTTTTCGCGAGATTTGTCCTCCACACCTCTACTTTTACCTCGTCACCAAGTTGAAATTTATTGCCTGTTTGCTTTCCAATAAGGCAGTAGTTATCCTCATCAAACTCGTAGAAATCGTCATCCAGCTCGCGAATGGGAACTAAACCTTCGCATTTACTATCAATTAGTTCAACAAAAAGTCCAAAACCAGCAACGCCAGATATTACACCAGAGAATACCTGTCCAACTTTATCGGTCATGAACTCAACCTGTTTATACTTAATCGAAGCCCTTTCGGCCTCGGTTGCCTTAACCTCCATATCCGATGAATGCTTGCAGAGTTTTTCTAGTGCATGCTCATCCTTTGGAGTTCCTTGATTCAGATAGTGCGCCAACAGTCGATGAACCATCATATCAGGATAGCGGCGAATTGGGGAGGTGAAATGGGTATAGTGCGTAAATGCAAGTCCATAGTGACCAATATTATTGGTCGAATATCTTGCCTTTGCCATCGAACGCAACGCAAGCGTTTCAACGAGGTTCTGCTCCTTTTTACCTCGAACATCATCCATAAGTTTATTCAACGATTTGCTTATCTGCTTCTCAGTTCCTCCCATAATGTTGTAACCAAAGCGTGTGATAAAATTACGGAACGATTCAAATTTTTCAGGGTTTGGCTTATCGTGAATACGATAAACGAAGGGTTTGGCTGTTTTATCCTTAACACGCCCAACCAATTCAGCAACTTTTTTATTGGCGAGCAGCATGAATTCCTCGATTAGCTGGTTGGATGCCTTATTCTCCTTGAAGAATACACCAAGCGGTTTTCCTTTATCATCAAGATTGAATTTAACTTCGGTGCGCTCAAAGCCAATTGCGCCGGATTTAAATCTATTTTTTCTTAGTTTTTGAGCAAGCTCATGTAACTTAAGAATCTCGATTTGCATATCACCATTGCCTGTTTCGATGACTTGTTGAGCCTCCTCGTATGAAAATCGGCGTTTAGAGAGGATAACAGTTCTGCCAATCCATTGGCTGATGATTTCAGCAGAGTCATTCATTTCAAAGACAGCTGCAAAGCAAAGTTTCTCCTCATTTGGACGTAATGAACAAACAAAATTCGAAAGCCTTTCGGGCAGCATTGGAACACACCTATCTACGAGATAAACGGAAGTTGCGCGTTCTATGGCTTCGTTATCAATTGGTGAACCCGACTCAACGTAATGGGTAACATCGGCGATGTGAACGCCAATTTCGTAGTTACTGTTTGGCAAAACACTGAACGAAAGAGCATCATCAAAATCCTTTGCATCAACGGGGTCTATGGTAAAAGTTGGAATTTCCCTAAAATCTCTACGATCGCTGTAATCCTTTTGAGTAATTTTATCGCTAATCTTGTTGGCAATCTTATCAAGTTCTTCGGGGAATCTGTAAGGTAGTTCAAATTCAGCCAGAATAGCATGCATCTCAACCTCGTTTACGCCAGGATTACCAAGCACCTCAATCACCTCCCCATTAGGATTTTTCATATTTGAAGGCCAATCGGTAATTCGCGCGATTACTTTTTGACCATTCTTGGCCTTTTTAAGATCTTTTTGTGCGATAAAGATGTCATAAGGCATCTGCTTGTTATCAGGGACAAGAAATGCATAATTCCTTTCAAGGCTGATGGTTCCAACAAAATTACGTTTAGCTCGTTCAATAACCTTTATAACCTCGCCTTCAGGCAGATTACGCCGCATTCGGTGGGTGATAAGAATCTGAACCTTATCGCCGTGTAAGGCGTGGTTAAGACGGAACTCTGGGATAAAAATTTCACGGTTATCCTCAGTAGTCACCTCTGCTGTACCGTCGTTATTCATCTCAATAACTCCAGTGGAATAACCTGCTAGTGCTTTAAGCTTAAACTTGCCTGCGTAAACCTCATCGAGCGTATTGCCGGCCAGAAGCTCATAGAGTATTTCGGTGATCATTTTCCGAGGCCCATCATCTTTTATATCAAGCAATTTAGCAAGTTGCTTATAATTATATGTATAAGTGGGGTTGTTGGCGAATATCTGTAGGATTTCTTTTGTAAGAGCCTTTTTACCAAGGCCATTCTTAGCTTTTTTATCCTGTTTCTTCTTTTTGCTTTTCATAAATCTTAGTTTAATCCCATTTAGGATTGAATTATATTATTAACAACAATGCAAATGTAATTGTTTTGCAGGGTTTTAGGTTGTACATGGGGAAAAAGATATAAAACACGACCTTTTGTGGTTAAATAAATTGTGTTACTTTTATAATAAGGAAAGGATTTATAAAAAATGAAAAGTTTAATTAGATCAATAATTCGGAAAGGTTTGTTGGTGCTTATATTTTACATGCATTCTTATTCAACAATTGTTGTGGCCCAGGACAGCACAAACACCCCATTTAATGGAAAAAAAATAGTTGCGATCGGAATAGGGGAAATAGGTTACAGTATTAATTATACCACTTTTTACAAAAAGAATAAAGCGTATGAGGTAAAGGTTGGGTACAGGCAAGGAGAGAACTTTACAAATTTCGTTGGTTTTTCCTTTAAAGATCCTTTCTGGTGTTATAATCAGTTTGTTTTACAAGCAGGTTTGAGATTCTATAATTCCGAAGGGCTATATTTTTCACCAATGATAGTTGCAACTTATGGGTTTTATGACAATCTTCAATTTCCAGAATACGAAGGAAGAAAAAATTACTACCCATTAATTTCCAGAGAAAAAAAAGGAATAGGAGGTATTGCCAAATTTGGGTTTACACCCATAAAGAAAAGATTTGTAATGGATATTTATCTCGGCTTGGGGTTTAAGGTATCACAAACAAATGAAAAAATTGTTGATCCAGATAGACAGAATAACACAAACCGTTCTAACTAACGGAAATATGAGCCTACTAATAAGCTAACAGTATTACAGAGTTTGGATGGGACTTTGAATGGTTCAGTATATCAAACAGATAGCATAGTTTAGAACAAATTTAGAACAAATTATTTGACGAATGTCTAATTGAACCGAGGTTCTTGTCCTGACCCAATTAAGCAATTTTTACTGATTCTCTTTCTCAAAAGTTCATTTTTTAGATAGTAGATTTAATTACTTGACAATGAGCTTGAAATAATAAACAGATTCTTTTTAAATGGTCGTTTATTTGGCACTACAAAAATAATTATCCTATTCTTCTTGCATATGCTTAGAATGCTTAGCCTAGGTAAAATGAAAAGCCCCATCTTTTTTGGATGGGGCTTTAACTCTTTAACTAGACGAAGATCTAATCTTCTTCGTACTCGATAGATGCTCTAAACTTCCGTTTAGCGTTGCTGGTCTGTTTCTTCTTTAGTATAGGTTGTAATACTATTACGCCTATTAGAAACAATACCACCAAAAAAAGAGCCAAATTCATTCCTGCTGTTAATAGCAAGTGCCTAAAATAATCTAAAAGCATTATGAATAAAAGGTTTTAGTAGTGAATAACTTGGCGGTGGTGTTCATTAAAAAATAGACCAACAGTTTGCATCTTGATTCAAAAATGTCTTAATTTGTTGTGTCAAAACTATCAAAACATATTTTGAGGGCTGATTAGAAACTCTTCTATCGGCCTTCTTTTTTTCTCACACACTCGCTGTTCAAAGAACTTCTGCAAAATTATTGAAACTAAGTTGTTTTAGAACCATTAACACAGCTTGAAAATATCAACATTAAATTATAGTTGTGAACATAGTAATGCTTTGTGTTACAAAAAAATACAAAAACAGCTTGGTATTCAGCCTGATGTTTAAGTGTATGAATATCAGAATAGAACACGTTTTTTAATAAGTTTATTCTGATTTTTGTTATTAACATTAAACATAATACCCACAGGGTATGATACCGCTCCATTCATGGAGTTGAATACCAATACCAGACATAGTACCACCTCGTGGTACATTTCAACCACAGCACTACGGCGTTTCATCAACTGAACCTGTTCTTAACCTTAATCGTACCACAAAACGGTGTTTTGCCGAAACCTTTTCTTATGGGTAGAAAATCAAGTTGTATTTAGATAATTAATAAATTGCATTAACTTTGATGTAAAGAAGGGTAATGCTAAACAAGAATATATAAACTATGGACGTATTGTTATATAACTAAAACCAATTCAATGAAAAAATTATATGTCTTTATATCATTGATTACAATTGTAATTCCACAAAATTCATTCTGTCAAACTAACCAGGAGATAGAAAGAAGTTTTTTAGGAATGAAAGAATTTATTGTTGCAATAGGAACAACAGTAAATGATACAATCATTGCTGATAATGTGAAAAAAGAAGTTAAGAAGTTTGTAGCTATTGGAACAGGACTGGTAACATATTTCAAGATTGATACTAATTTAGTATATAATGTTGTTACTGCTGGTCATGTAATTAAATTTTTTACAGAGAATAAGAAAAACATTTATATTAGAGCTTCATGGGCAGATACTATTAAAACGACTGATTATTGGGGGATAGAAATACCTCTAACAAACTCAGATAATACTCCAAATACTTTTTTATACCCTAATAAAGAAATTGATTTAGGGTGTATTTTGATGTTTCCTATGTATTTTAATAAAGTTTTTATTGAAAAAGCAAATAAAAAAAAATGTTAAAATATTTCCAATTAATTATATGACTGTTCCTTATATTGGAAGTCAGGTATGGTTATTTGGTTATCCAGATCATGTTGAAAATAGATTTCAATATTCTTTTTTATATAATATTTCGACATTTAAACCGGGATATATTGTTTGGAAACCATCATTAAATATGACAAATAAAGACTTATATCATATAGCATTAATGGAATCAAATGCAACACATGGTAATAGTGGTGGTCCTATTTTTTACGTAACTGACAAAATAGAATTAGTCGGAATTCTAACGGGAGGATATGAAGACATTAACTCTGTTTATTTGAACAATAAACCTGTATTTGACCCTATTTCAAAAAATTTTTTAATTACAAAAAGCAGATCTGGCGTTTCCATAATAGAGAAAGCAGAATATGTAAAGAAACTTGTTAAATATGTACAAGAAGAATTTTATTTATACATTAAAGGTAAGCACAAATAAACATGATGCTTAACAACTATAAATTTCAGTTGTATCCATCGCTTCTTCTTCTGTTCGATTAATAGTTCCTTATTCCGTACCTTGAAACGGCGGTTTGTCGAACCACGCCTTACTATTTTATGCAAAAATTTACACCGTGGAGGACTTAAATGGTGTTTATGTTGTTGCGTCAATCGATTCAGGCAGCAAGAATATTTATATGAATTCATTTAATCTCGCTACGACCATTGATACCTTAAATGAATGGCAGGAGTTTAAATTCTTGTTTCCTGTATTGGTTCAAACCACACTCCCTGATTGTGAGTTAAAATTATATATTTGGAATAATGGGCGTAAAATCTCAACTTCGATGATTTTAAAGTTATGATATACTAAATGAATAATAGGTTGTTCTTATTAGCACGGATTGTTTGAAATCAATTACTATTTCAGAACTTGTTCGTTAATAATGTCCAAATGTTTATATGATGAATAAAAGAAAACTAAAAAAAGCCCTAAAACGAATTAAATACCTACCGCAGGGGAAGTATTTCTTTCTCTATTGTTTTAATAAAATTAAACATTTTTATTTCAAATATAGCCAGTCAACAAAAGTTGCTTTCCCTTCTACTGTAATGCTTGAGTTAACCAACCACTGTAATCTTCATTGTATTACATGTCCAAGGGAGTATGATTATGGAAAGGA
This sequence comes from Bacteroidales bacterium, assembly GCA_013141385.1. NCBI lineage: Bacteria > Pseudomonadati > Bacteroidota > Bacteroidia > Bacteroidales > Bacteroidales bacterium. The sequence goes on from JABFRB010000019.1 coordinate 311,942, forward strand.
AATGGATAAGGGGAGTATAGATATTAATCAAGCAAAAAAAATTGTTGATGAAGTTTGGCCATATCTCGATTCGATAGGCTTGACGGGTATGGGAGAAACATTCCTTTACAAGGAGATAGAACAAATTGTTGATTATATTAAATTGAAGAATAAGGGAATAATTATTTCTCTCTCAACCAATGCTATGACCCCAGATTTTACTGGAGGTGTGCAAAAAATAATAGGTAAGGTTGATACAATTCAGGTTTCAATTGATGGGTTAGATGGCGTGTATGAGCAGATTAGGAAGAATGCAAGTTTTGAAAAGGTAAAGAAAAATCTTACATATCTCACAAAACGTTGTATCGGAACGGAGACAACAATAATGCTTAATATGGTGGTTACTCAAGAAAATTACCATCAGATGCATGAGTTAATATCATTTTCGGAAAATATAGGTATTCAATATATAAACTTTACGCTATTCAATCTTTGTGCTGTAACTGATATAGAACTAGACTATTACCAATTCTTTAAAAGCAAATCATTTATTGATGAACTTAAAAGAGTTGAGGACATGAAGCAAAAGCACACTTCTGTGGAGGTAAGTAATTGGGATTTTCAGGCAAAGAATGAATTCAAGAAATGCCCCTTTCCATGGACACATTTTTATATTTGCTGGAATGGTTATGTTGCACCTTGTTGTTCGAAACCATTTCCCAAAGAGCAGCATTTTGGAAATGTCTTCGAAAAGGGTGTTATGGAATGCTTAAACAGTAAGGATTTTAAGATGTTTAGGGAGTTATGGTATAAAAACCAAAACCCCGAATTTTGCAATAAATGCCATTTTATTGGAATAGAACCGATAAAAATCAATTAAAACGTTTCTTTGGAAAGGGCAACTACTCTTATTATCATCACCTTAACATTCGTCATTAACTAGAAATTACCAACATGAATTATCTACTTAATCCAATCTTCAAAATTATTTGTAGTAATTACTTCGAAACTTGAATCGGGGTAGGCGTTTTTCCATTGCGAAGGTGTTTTTACCTTGGTTTTTCCCCATTTAAATTCATAGCCAAATAAAGCACCATCACGCTCCTCCACCCAATCTATTTCCTGTTGTTCGTATGTTCGCCAAAAGTAGTTATTCGAGGAAATTTTTTTATACTCTTGGTATTTAATCCTTTCGCTTATCATATAGTTCTCCCAGAGTTGTCCGGCATCATTTCTTGAGGCAACGGGATTGAAGTTAGCTATAACGACGTTTCTAATGCCATTATCGAAGAAATACCATCTGGAACTTTTTGAAATCTCTTTGCGTAGATTCCTGCTAAACCCTTCTACTTTATGCAGAATAAATACTTTACTTAGCAGATCGAGATATTTTTCCACGGTATTTTTGCTAATTGAAAGTTGACTTCCTAGTTCTTGAAGTGATACTTCGCCGCCAATTTGAAAGGCAATTAGCCGTAACAGGTTAAAAATCTTTTGAGAATTTTTAATATTTTCATAAGCAAGAATATCTTTTAACAGATAGGAGCTTACCATTTCATTCAGGTAATCAATTTTGTCTTCTTGGTTGGGCAAATGAAGAAGTTCTGGATAGTTGCCAAAGATCAGTCGTTCCCTTACCTTATCTATTTTTGATATACTGTTTTCAACCTGATTGTACTCCCTTTCCGATATTGCAAACAGGTTAAATGTGTATTTCCGTCCCGTAAGAGGTTCTCCGGCATCTTTATGAATGTTAAAAGATGATGAACCCGAAATAATAATTTTTAGCCCGTCAATCTCGTCGATCATAAGTTTTAGCTTCAAACCAATATCTAGTATCTTTTGGGCTTCATCGATATAAAGTAGCTTATTTGTACCAAGAATCTGTTTATAATTCTCCACGGTTCTAGTGGCAAGTTTGTCATGAACATTAATATCATCTCCATTTAAATAGAGGTAAGGTTCGTTCACTTTCCCTAAGATATCTTTAATAAGTACCGTTTTTCCTACCCGTCTGGCTCCGCAAACAATTACAACCTTATTGGGTTGAAGCTTCTTAATAATATTATCCGAAAGCTCTCTGACTAAATAATCCATAATTGAGTCATTGTGGTGACGCAATTTAGCATAATTCTGTCGGAGCAGCAAATTTTACGCAATAATATTTTAAAACTCAGAAACATGTATTATTTAATTTTAGACTTTATATAAATCAATTCCAACGATTAAAAGCAGCCAACAATCTGATTAAGCCAATCTTAGCATTCGCCATAAGATTATGCCCAAGAAACTTCTGCATAAAGTATATGGCTAGTTTTACAATACTCCTCCCCTTCGCTTTTTTATAAACATCGTAGTGGAACGAATCGAACGATTTTTGGATTTGACGTTTCGAAAAACCCGGTAAATCTAATATAGCCCTTTGGCGCTCGTTGTTAAAATCAATATTTTTAGGGATGATGCCCATCGCAAGGGCTTTTTCGTATAGTGCCGTTCCCTCGTAAGGGAAAAAGATAGAGGTTGCGTGCCAGTCGGGCTGCAGTTCCTGATTCATCGCTAGTGTATATAGGAATTGAATATAAGTTTCACCCGGTATGCCTATTATATTGTAGATACCAACCCGTATCCCATATTTACGGGCAGTAGCGACCACCCTGCGGATATCATCGTTGGAGTAATTGCGGTTAAGGATATTCCTACGTACCTCTTCATTGCCCGATTCTAAACCAATTGAAACAGCGGTGAAGTTTGCTTTTTTTAGGGATTGAAAGATAGGTTCGTCCTTAATACCGGGAAATACCCGAAGGTTGGTGGCAAAGGATTTTGGTGTTGTAAACTGCTCATTAAACTTATAAAGTGCATCGCAAATTGCGATAAGCCAATCGGGATTTACCCCGCACGTCTCTATCTCAAGGAAAAACGCATTAACTGTGGGAAAGTGTTTTGTAACTTCATCCATCTCATTTATAATATTCTGAATCTCCCTTAACCTAACGTACTTCCCGCTTGTAATCGATCTAATCTTATGGTTACAGCAGTAGGTGCAATTAAACGGGCATCCTCTACCCAAAAGCACTGTAATCCTTGAGTTTGGTTCTAGCATCCACTCCTGCCAAATCTCCCTATCAGGGAATGGTAACTCGCTTAAATGTTCAGTGAATGGGCGTGGAGGGTTTTTAATAACCCGTCCATCCTTTTTAAACCAGAGATTAGAGATATTGTAGTAGGATTCACCATTCTGAATCTTTTCGGCAAGTTCCAAAACAGGGTACTCTCCTTCGCCAATGCACATTGCATCGTAAAGGTTAAGGTACTCCTCCTTGGGATTAAGGGAAACATGAACCCCTCCTATTATTGTAAATATGCTTGGGTATTTATCCCGAATATATTTTGCGATACCGCTAATAAACTCAAACTCGCTGAATACTGATGTATAGCAGATAATATCAGGGTTGAAACCTGCTATTTTATCATCTACCGTTTTACGGTTTTTAGTGCCATACCTTCTATCAAGAACAACCAAAGCCGTTTGATGGTTATATTGCTTTAGCATCACGGAGATGTAGGAGATACCAAAATATATATCCTCCTGCCCTCGCAGAGGTTTTCTTCTGTTTACTGTTTTAGTGGTAGAGTATATAAATAGGATTCTCATTGGCGTTGATAAAAAAATATCAGTAAAAATACTTTTTAAGAAAATACCACGGACTTAATAGTTATAAATTCTTATATCCTAAGTAATAAAAGATAACATTTTAGATGACAACACACTACTATATAGCAATTAAAGTGTTTACTTTGTTTTTTAAATGTACTCTCCCGTTAATCTTGAAAAGAATAAATAAACAGTGAAATGAAATTAAACAAATCAAATACTACAATTATTATCGTAACAATAATATTCTTAATTATTTATATTGTTTTCCCAACAATTAATAGTTCTGTTGATGCTTGGGGATATGCAGCATACGTGAAATTGGGCGAAAATCTATTCCTTTCGCACCACTTATTCTATAACGCCTTAGGTTTCGTTTGGGTAAAACTAATTGGGCTGGCTTATAGTTTTGATACCCTTAAACTACTTATCACGCTGAATGCTTTATTTGCTGTTGCAACACTTTACGTATTTGGAAAAACGATAAGATTGTTGGGGGTTGAGGGGAAACGGCTAATTATATGGGTTGTTTTTATTGGAAGTTCATGGGCAATTATGCGATTTGCCACGGAGAATGAGACCTACATAATACCTCTCTTTTTTTCAATGCTCGGCAGCTATTTTTTTATAAAAAGTTTAAAAAAGAATTCAACAACTAGTTTTTTTCTTTCGGGCTTTTTTGTAGCACTTGCTTGTCTTGTTCATCAGGTAATGTTTTTCTGGTGGTTATCACTTTTAATTGGTGTAGCGTACAAGAAAAAAATTAAACCCTTTGTTTGGTTTGCTCTTCCTGCTCTTCTTGTTCCGCTTTCATACATATTGGTTTTGGTTTTTTACAATAATCAATCATTAACCCTTGACTCGTTAATGCGATTTGTTTTTAGGGATTATTATTCTGGTGCGGCAGGAGTATCAATGGGTATTAGTAGTTTGATATTTAGTGCTATCAGCATGGTTCGTTCTTTCTTTCAGGTTCACGGATATTTTGCTATTCTGCCCCGAATCAGCAGTTTATTTGTTCTGGGAGGCGTTATTGCTATCGGTTTTTTAATTGTTGGTTTGATTAGTTTAAAACAGACCCAATGGAATTTTAAGCGACTAAAGGATTTGCCAATTTGGGTTCATTTACTAGCAATGCTGTTTCAAATTGTTTTTGCATTTTTATCAAGCGGGAATGCAGAATTTATGGTGATGATACCTATTCTGTTTGCAATAGTATTGTCACAAATAGTTAAAAATGAAACTCGTTTCATTGGTTTTATTGCAACAGGGATGCTGATATGGAATGTAACACTTGGATTGATCCCATTAAATAGATATAGTTTAGATAGCAACACAATAATGTTTAAAAAAGTTCTCGAAAGTCAGGTAAATCAAGAGAAACAACTATTTGTTTTATTCAATAGACCGGGGGTAGAGAATCGAGTTAAGTACTTTACAAAGGAGTATCCAAAGAATCTTATTACAGGAACTCAGTATGATAGTATTAATCATGTTATAAGGAGGATTAACAATGCGTTAGCAAACGACTCAGCTGTGTATACCGATTGTATTAATCGCCCCAAGACCCTTTCACGCGAAGCACTTGTTGTTTCTACAGATAACAGCAAACTGTTTAGCGGTTTTAATCTAATAAAGATTGATTCTGCCCAAACCCTAACGGGGGAATATTACATTAATGCAATAGCAAAAACCAAAGGGGAACAGTAACATTCCCCTTCATTTTACAATATTCATTTACCAATTTTCCTAGTAAGGTTTTCCTTGGGTGATGAAACTACCAAGTATAAATATCTCCTGTGGAGTTACGCTAAGAACAGGAATTGGCGATTTGTTTAGCATTTGCTGCGCATAAGTACCAAGAACAAAATTGGCAATTGAGAGCGATTGTTCTGTCATAATGCTTATTAAATCGGCATTAACATCCAATGCGTACTCAATAGTGATATCGGTTAAATTATCGCCATTCATTTTTACCGTTTTGAAGGGTACTTCATAATCCTTAAGGTAATCGCAAACCTGTTTTGTAAAGGCATTAAGTTTGGTTACAATCTCATCCGATTCATTTGTCGAAACGGCAACCACGTGTACTTCTGCACCAAAAGCCTTAGCGATCTCCGCCGTAATGGGAACTTTCTGACGCGTATCGGAAGTAATATCAATAGGCATTACAATTTTTTTAATCTCATGGGGAACAGATCCTTGACGTATTGTAATTACGGGCTTTTCAGTAGCTGATATTATTTTAAATGCATTGCTTCCAATAAAAAACTCCTCAAAACCCGATGCTCCATGTGTTGAACATATAATAACAGTATTCTCAAATGCTTCAGCCTGATTAACCACTTCACGATAAACTTTCCCTTTTTTGATGATATAGCTTAGTTCTAAACCTTCGTGTAGTTTTGGTGAATACTCCCCAATCAGCTTTGCAAAATCTTGGGTTGCCATTCGATGCTCCTCCTCCAAACCAATACGCCCCATCTCCGATACGGCCTTTTGAACATAAACCATCTGTATATTACTCTTAAACTGATTCGCAAAAATTATGGCCAAACGAAGACCGTTTAACGATTCCTTAGAGAAATCAATAGGTACAATAATATGTTTCATGATTTATAAAGTTTTGTATTAGGGCTCGATAGCAAAAGTAATTAGTTTGCGTGAAGTTAACAAGGAATAATTGATAATGTATTGTTGATAATCAAAAATGAAAAAAAGAATTGTAACTACTCTGTTACATAATTTAGTAGATATTTCTTTTGAAAAAAACAGAAAATGTCAAATATAGATGCTATGCTTGCACTAACAACTCTCGCAAAGCCGCCAAGTTCACGAAGAAGAAAAAACTTTTAGTTTTTTCCCTTTGCGTCGATTAATTATCGTTATTACTAGATTCTCAAATTTTCGATAAAACTATATTAATATATTTTTGCTTTTCTTATAATTTTCCCCAATTCATTGCCTTTACATAAACCCAACAAAGTAAAATCTTAATTTCTTTGCGGCTTTGCGACTTAGCGTGCAAATTTTTTAGAATGGAAAATAGTTACAAAGAATTTAATACAAAATCCCTTACTTTGCAAAAAGGATTGACCATGTCAAATAGGAGATACTGCGAAAGCTTGACACAGTTTGTACGATTAAAGACGCCGGCTGTATCAATTGGCGGAATTATGCTTGGAGGAGACAACCCAATACGTGTTCAAACCATGGCAACCACCAGCACAAACGATACTTATGCAACAGTAAATCAATGTATCCGAGCAGCAGACGCAGGAGCGGAGTTATTTAGAATTACTGCTCCAAGCCTAAAAGAGGCTAAAAATTTTGCAAACATCAAAAAAAATTTGATAAGTAAAGGGTATAAAACGCCTTTAGTTGCTGATATTCATTTTAATCCAGAAGTTGCCATCGAGGCAGCACTCCATGTTGAAAAGGTGCGGATCAATCCCGGGAATTATGTTGATCCCCGTGCTAAATTCGACACATTTAAGTATACCGATGTTGAATATAAGGATGAATTAAAAAAGGTTGAGGAGCGATTTCTTCCTCTCTTGAATCTTTGTGTTAAAAAAGGGGTTGCTATACGGATTGGTGTAAATCATGGTTCCCTGTCCGATAGGATAATGAGCCGCTATGGTGATACTCCTGCAGGTATGGTAGAATCGGCAATGGAATTCCTCCGAATTTGCCATAAGCAAAATTTCAAAAATATAGTTATATCGATGAAAGCTAGCAATACAAGGGTTATGGTTCAGTCCAATAGATTGCTGGTTAGTTCAATGATGATGGAGGGAATGATTTACCCGCTTCACCTTGGTGTTACCGAAGCTGGCGAAGGTGAGGATGGACGCATAAAATCTGCCGTTGGCATTGGTACCCTTTTAGCCGATGGTATTGGAGATACAATTAGAGTTTCGTTAACAGAAGAACCTGAGTATGAAATTCCTGTAGCAAAGAAATTGGTTGCCTATTTTGAGAATCGAAAAACACAACCTGTTATACCTGAAATAGTTGATTTACCCTACGATCCATTTTCATACAATCGAAGGAAAACTTTCGCCATTGAAAAAATTGGCGGTAATAACCTCCCGGTGGTATTTGCAGATCTATCTAATAAACAACAAATCAATAATAATGATTTATTAGAGTGGGGATGGATATTTGACACGAAAGTTCAATCTTGGGCGAACACAGAATTATCTGCTGATTATTTGTTCTTTGGAAATGCTGATGTATCGGAGTTAACGAATTTAAAGGGCTTACCAATTATTACAATTGCGGAAAAAATTGAAGAGTCGTACAATTCAGAAAGTCCAATATTCCTTATTATCACTCTTCAACAACTCTCTAAATCTATAATTGAGACGATAAATAAGAACAAAAACACTATATTAATTCTCAAAACAAGCAATAAAAATGGGTATGCAGATCAACGAGTTACTTTTATCCAATTAATGAATGCAGGTATCGAAAACCCAGTGATTGTTCATCGCGAATATGATGACTCTGATATTGAATCATTTCAGCTTAAGAGCGCAGCCGATTTTGGAGCATTACTGATTGATGGACTTGGCGATGGAATTATGATTTCCTCTAAAAATCAATCCTCTAAAATCGTTTGCTCAACCGCATTTTCAGTTCTACAGGCAGCAAGAACACGCACAACAAAAACCGAGTACATATCATGCCCCGGTTGTGGACGCACCCTCTATAACCTTCAGGCAACTCTTGCCAAAATAAAAGAAGCAACTAGTCATCTTAAGGGGCTTAAAATTGGAGTGATGGGTTGTATTGTGAATGGTCCGGGCGAAATGGCCGATGCCGATTATGGGTATGTTGGTTCAGGGAGCGGCAAGGTATCCTTGTATAAAGGTAGGGAGATTCAAAAGAAAAATATATCGGAAGATGTTGCTGTTGAAGAACTTATTTGGTTGATCAAGGAAAATGGGGATTGGAAAGAGAAAGAGTAGAAGATTTTTTCTCTTGATCTGTTTGCCAGTCAAATAATATGTTACAGATAACAAACAATGACCAATAACTGTTAACCAACAACTTTATATTAAAAAAACTCTCTAACTTAGCACCTGTCGATTTTCAATACAGAAACACATGGCAAAGATTTTAGTAGTTGATGATGATTCCACCTTCTGTATTATGCTTAAAACCTTCCTTTCAAAAAAGGGACATGAGGTCAAGGAGGCTTTTTCGTTTGACGAGGCGATTAGAATAATCAAGGCAGAAGAGGTTGATGTACTCCTTTCCGACTTCAGATTACCAGACCATAGTGGGATGGATCTTCTCGTTGAGGCGAAAAGAAAATCATCCGATACTATTGTTATACTGATGACCGGGTATGCCGATATTCGTATTGCCGTTAGCGCAATTAAAAAGGGAGCCTATGAGTATGTTACTAAACCCATTAACCCCGATGAGATTCTGCTTACAATAACAAATGCTCTAACAGCCCGAAGAGGTTCATCAATAAACGATTCCGACAAAAATGTTTCAAGAACAGTCACCAAATTTATTAAGGGCATAAGTATTCAAGCACAACAGGTGAATGATTATATTAGTATTGTTGCACCAACAAACCTTTCGGTAATTATTCAGGGAGATAGCGGTACTGGGAAAGAGTATATTGCCCGCGAAATCCACAATGAAAGCAAACGCAGTCGCAAACCATTTATAGCCATTGATTGTGGTGCCCTATCGAAGGAATTGGCGAGCAGTGAATTTTTCGGTCACCTAAAAGGATCATTCACAGGTGCAATTTCAGATAAAATTGGACAGTTTGAGGCAGCTGATGGCGGTTCTTTATTTCTCGATGAAATTGGAAACCTTCCCTACGAGGTACAGGTTAATCTTCTCCGAGCCATTCAGGAGCGTAAGGTTAAAAAAATTGGAAGTAGTCGCGAGGTTGAGGTTGATGTTCGGTTGATCACCGCCTCGAATGATGATTTGATAGAAGCCGTTAAACGTGGCGATTTTCGTGAAGATCTATATCATCGCCTTAATGAATTCACAATAAACGTTGCTCCACTCAGGGAGCGGAAAAGCGATTTAACAATATTTGCCAACCATTTTCTCGATTTAGCAAATCGGGAGATGGGAAAACACATCCTTGGCTTTGAGCAATCGGTAGTTGATATATTTATGAGGTACACCTGGCCTGGGAATATTCGTGAGTTAAGGAATGTTATCCGAAGATCTGTACTTCTTGAAACTGGAGAGCAGATCACAATTCGGTGTCTCCCTGTTGAGTTATACACGCAGAGCGAGAATGTAGACATTGTGTCTGCCCCAGTTAAAAAAATTGAAAACCTTCGTGACTCAAAGGAGAATGCCGAACATGAGTTGATAGTCTCTACTCTCGAAAAGGTCAGATACAATAAAAGTAAAGCAGCACAGCTACTTAGCATTGATCGCAAAACGCTTTATAACAAGATGAAACAGTATGGAATACCCTATTAATATTTTGTATTTGTAACATTCAACATCAACTATTCGTTTAATTAACTTATGTTTACAAGAGATAGGTATATATTCTTAACAATGATATCACTAAAGAATTTTGATATGAATACAGCAACCCAAATCAAACAACGATTCGACTCATTAAAAACCATCTTTTTTCTATTCGGGTTTATTTTAACATTATCTTTCCAAATATCAGCCCAAACACGACCAGTACAAGATGTACGAAGAGTAATTGTAACTACAAGCTATGTTGTAGAAAATGGGCAACAGCAAGATTTAAATTATGCGGTTGAACAGGAAATTTACGATTCCTTAAATCGAATGCATACCGAAATAGAGTTTGATTTAAAAGATCATTATCCACATAACTACAAGTGGCACGCCTATAATAAAATGGAAAGAGTTAGAACACTAGTATTTAGAAACGAAAAAATGGTTCAAGTGCTAGAATTTAGCTATAGGAATAATTTGGTAAACCAAGAGGTTGTTAAAACCGTACAACCAAACGACACATCAATTCTTTATATTCTAAATTTCACATATAAATCAGGCAATCCTGTTAAGATAATAGCTCAAAATTCACAAGGGAAAAAAGTTTACACCGTTGATTCAAAATTTGACGATAAGGGCCTTGAACTTGCTCGCAAAGTCAAAATTAAGGGGAGCATTTATCCCTCCGATTCCGTTTTAAGTATAACTGTAAAACCCACATATGACTCTAAAGGATTGCTTATTGGTAAAAAGGTTCGAACCTCGTATGTTTATAAACAAAACCAGAACGTTGAATTTCGTTACACCTACGATGCTAAGAAAAATTTAACAGGCATTACCAAACTCGATGAAAAGGGAAAACAGCTAAGCCGAGAGGAGAGGGTATACCACAGTAAAATTGAAGGAAGAGTCATGCAAGTTAAGTATTTTGATGCTAATGATGTTCTTATTAAATCAATTACAAAACGGTATGAAGTTTATCCAGCCCACGATTTAATAACAAGAATAATAGAGGATTAGACAACTAAATCTATGCTTTTTTTAAATGAAACTTCTCCTGTTCGCTTTGGCAAGCATTCATTATTCAAGCGAAAACCAAGTTTAAGAGTTTAGAAATTTAGCAGATCAACAACTTTCATATTAATCGTTTCTATATGAAAGGATTCTGAAAAATGAATAAAACCCTCAATTGCTGAGGAATTAACTTTATGGCAACGCTTATAGCAATTTAGATATTATTGATAGGCCAAACAACATACTCCCCCATTTTCGTACATGTAAATTCAGCAAATATTTTCTTTTGTCTGATTCTCTTCTAATTATATCTAATGGCAGGATTGTTGGTTGGATTTTATCTCACGTTCTTTAAATGCCGAAAATGGAGTTTTTTAACATTTTTTTGGAAAACTGAAAAAAAATTAGTTCCGTTTATCAGGTTTAACCGTACGTTCATCAAGTAAATGAGTAAAATTACGTATTAATATGTAAACTTTAACAGCTAAGTCAACGTATTACCTGTTAATAACGTGTTAAAAATTAATAATCGACATGCCTTCCAAAAGTAACAATTGGAAAATGAACGACCGAAAGATTCCTATACGAGATGGCCCTCCACCTTAACGAGGCTATAAGTATAGCAACGTGATTTATTGCAAACAAGCAAATCAGTAAAAAAACTAAATAAACAAAAACTTAACTTAATTTACAAAACAATGAAAAAATCAACTTTTTTAAGAATTGCGATGGCCTTCTCTTTGATACTTCTGGTATCAGGTGCTTTCGCACAGGTTAATATTACTGTCAAAAAATCTGATGGTACTGCGGCAAATGGATCTCAAATCTATACAAAGCATAGTTCTACTGGCGCAGAAACAGTTATTGCTACTGATGGTGGTGCTGGTGACCTTGATGCTATTGTAAACGGTGTTATTAGAATTTCACCCGTTGCTGGCACAAATTACCTTTTGCGCGATGCAGCAGTTGGTACCCAGTGGAATGCTTACACAGGAGTTGCTGCTGCAACAATTACTTTGAGTGCAAGCTTTAACCCTACAATTCAGGAGTATACAGCGAACCGAAATGTAAACAAGGTTACTACAGGTAAAGCGATACCATTCTGGGCTTACCCAAGTCCAGTTCAAAACCCTGCATGGATAGCTCCTGCTGCTCTGAAAGCAACACCAGCATCTATAGCCACAAATATTCTCTCATCATTTGCTTGGTCAACAGTTCCTGTAGCAAATGCTGCCAACTCTCATGCCCCTGCAACTGACAACTATTCTGAGTGGACTTTTACACCAAACCTCACAGCTGCAATTACTACAACATCCACATATGAGGTTGATGTGGTAGAAACCCCAACTGCTGCTTATGGTGGTTGTGTAGGTTCAACGATTAGACATTCAGTATCAGTTATTAATGCACCTTATGTTAGAATAACAACTGCAATTGGACCAGCAACCTATCAGGTTGGTGGAACTCCTGTTAGTCATATCGTTGCTGGTTGTTCTGGTTCAATAGCTGCAACTAATATTGCATTGGCTGCGGAAAATACAAACGAGGAGTTTCCTTACTATGTTAAGATTGACTATAAGGTTTACAACGCTACAATGGGTGCATTAAACAATCTTACTTTAGGTGCAGATGTTACAGCAGCCACTATGCTTACTTATCCCGCTCTTGAAGTACAAGGTTTTTTTGCTGCATCACATGTTAATAATACAACTAATCCATACAGGATTACAGCAACACCACAAAATCTTTATGGTGCAGTTCAAACATTCGGAATAATGAATAATTTGATCACTGTTTATCAATTCGATGTTCAGTCATGGAATGCTAAAATATCACGTAAATGCGATTATACTGCAATAAGAAATGCCGCAGGTGATGAGACACAAATAACAGATGCTAACTATACATGGTATAACTCTAAGTGGACACCAGCAACGGATGTAACTAGAGCATATATTATTGTATTCCCACAACCAGTTACAGGTCCTATCTATCATATACCTAATAGTTGGGCACTATAATAGTTGTTTAAAAGTAATCTACATTATGTGCTTACCAAAAACGTAACTAGGCATTGAAACTGAAGCTTAACATAGCGTTAGCACTTACTCTAACTATAGCTGCTGTAATGCAGAGCCATGGGCAAGATTTGCCCATGGCCTGCGTTGGTAGCGTTGAGCGTTACTGGGTGAAAGGTCTTAATGGCCATAGTAACTTTACATGGAAAATTACAGATCCCGATGGTAACGTTGTTCCTTCTTCTTTTTATACCCCAATTGACAGGGGAGATACTATTCAAATTAATTGGAATGAAACTTTAAAAGGAGGCATTTACACTTTTGAAGTTGTTGAACACCCTGATTATATTGGTTGTGGGGATGGTGATCCTTATCGCCAAAACATTGTGTTAAATTCTCCAACTATTAATATTCCTTTTGAGGGCGTTCCTACTAGCGTTGCTGTTTGTTATGGAAACCAAGTAGCATTGGATCCTGGTTTATTTACAAGTTATTTATGGCAGGACAATTCAACAAATAGAATTTATTTCACAGGAGTGGCAGGAACCTATCAGGTTCGGCTTATCGATGAAAAGTATAGTTGTTCGTACAACGAAATTGAAGCAAAAATTAATCCATTACCACTGATTAAACTAGGTAATGATACTGTTTTATTTGGAAACCAAACATTAACACTTGATGTTAGTGATCCCCAGTTCCAACTTTATGATTGGAGTACCGGAGATATAGTTCCATCAATTACTGTAGATGCTCAACCAGGAAATCAAACTTTTTGGGTTAAGATCACGGATGTTAATGGTTGTAAAAACTCTGATACAATTCTTATAAGTGGAATTAATTATGAGGAATTAAGAATTCCCCATGCTTTTACACCCAATGGCGATGGAATAAATGATAAATGGTATTTTCCTGCTCCACCTTTAGGCACACAGATTGAGCAGGATCTATACCCTTACTTTGATAATATTCAGGTTCGTATCTTTAACAGATGGGGCAGATTGGTGTGGGAGTCCGATAGTGATTTTATTGCCTGGGATGGCAAAGATTTAAAAGGCGAACCCCTTCCAATGGATTCATACCATTATATGATAAGATTGATAGTTAAAGGTAAGACCTATTCATATAAAGGGTCTATTACTATAGTTAGATAAAATTTTAAAATGCCTTCTGAAGAAAACCAGAAGAAATGCTAAAGAGAGTATTCATATTAACTGTTTTGTTTGTAAGTGGAATCACCGCTGGGTATGCTCAGCAGCAACCACTCTACAGCCAATATATGCTCAACACTTTTTTGGTAAATCCAGCTGTTGCTGGTGCCGAAGGGCTAACCGCTTTTCACCTAACCGCCCGAGAACAATGGGTTGGTTACAATGAAGGTCCAAGCACGTATGCTTTGAGTGCACAAACAAGAATATTAAAAACATCCTTTAGGAATCGTTCCCGATTGATTAAATCCAGAGCACGAAAACGCCGACCCAGTGGACGCATTGGAATGGGAGCTTTTGTTTATAATGATGTAAATGCTCGGATCCGGCGAACAGGTTTTCAGGGAACATACGCTTATCATATTTATATGAGAGATGTTCAATTAAGTTTTGGTGGTTCTTTAGCAGCATACCAATTTCGTGTTACTGTTACACCAAATGACACTTATGACCCACTTGTTGTAGATCCTCTTATTTTAGCCGGTAAGATAAATCAAAAGGTATCTACCGATGTAAACTTCGGAATGCTTGTTAGTACCGAAAAGTATTATGCGGGTTTTTCTGCCACAAATATTTTCCAGACCGCATTTCAATTTGGGAATGGAAGTTCTAATGAAGCATACAAAATACTTCGTCAGTATTATTTAATCGGGGGTTATCGATTTGAACCATACAAAAGCGATTTTGCATTTGAACCTTCAATTTTATTGACGTTCACAGAAAGAAAATCTACATCAACAGACTTGAATGTAAAAGCATACTATAAACAAGATTATTGGGCAGGCATCTCTTTTCGTACCGTTGGAGCTATGATTATGATGTTTGGCACTAGGTATCAACAGTTCACATTTGGATACGCATTTGATTATAATTTCAACGATTTGTCTAATATCAGTAAGGCCGGATCGCATGAGTTAATGATTGGTTATAAGTTAGGTGATACCGCTAGAAGATATAGATGGCTAAACAGATTTTAGCCTTTAAAATTATTTGTTTTTTATGATTATCAATTACTCACCGTCAACTTAGACGGTGTTTTTATATTGAGTAATAGACTCTACAGAATTTCAACACAATATATTATCTTTACGGAATTAATGCAATGACTGCTAGGAGGGGTTTTAAGAGATACCCACAAAGGATAGTATCCTTGAGATAACAAACACTCCTAAAATAATTGACATATTCTCAAATCTTAAAAGAATAATATATGATACTTGCTTCGATTCATTGGAATATAGATCCTGAAATATTTCGTATAGGAAGATTTGCAATTCGTTATTATGGCGTTTTATGGGCTCTCTCATTTTATTTTGGATATCTTATTTTTAACCGATTTGTAAAAAAGGAGGGTTTACCAGAAGGATTTCTCGATTCCTTAACTATTTATATGGTTGTTGGAACAATTCTTGGAGCAAGAATCGGACATTGCCTTTTTTATGAGCCAGAATACTACTTGAGCCATCCAATTGACATATTAAAAATATGGCAAGGCGGACTTGCAAGCCACGGTGCTGCTTTGGGTATTATAATTTCCCTTATTTTTTTCAGTATAAAACATAAGGTATCAACCATATATGTCCTTGATAGAATTGTTATTACAGTTGCTCTTGCTGGTTTTTTAATTCGTTTAGGAAATCTAATGAATTCAGAAATCTATGGAGTTGAAACAAATCTTCCTTGGGGCTTTATTTTTGTGAGAAACGGCGAGCAATTCCCCAAGCATCCCACTCAACTTTATGAGGCCTTCGCTTATCTGTTCATTTTTTTATTGCTTTATAGCATTTACTACAAATCGAACAATAAACCACAGAAAGGATTGTTGTTTGGATTATTTCTTTCGTTAGTATTCTCAGCACGCTTTGTTATTGAATTTATAAAAGAACCCCAGGTAGATTTTGAAAAGACCATGAGTTTAAATATGGGACAGCTGCTTAGTATACCGCTAGTTATTGCTGGGATTGGTTTTATAATTTACTCATACACCCAAAAGAACAAGGAGGTTTAAAGAGTACCTTTTCGAAAGATTTCTCCAATAAATTGGACTGATTCTGAAACTGGTAAAAGTTGAAGATCGACACTTTTTTTTATTTTTTCAGAAGAGTAGTAGGATTTGCTAAAGGCTGAATTTAAGTTTTCTCTTGAGATTGTAGGTTCTTTTCCGCTAAGCGTTCCAAATAGTTTGATTATTGGGAAACAAAAAGAAACCATTTTTGGCGTAATTTGGTATCGAGGAGGATTTTTCTCAAGACTTTTTGCAATTAACAAGAAAATATCTTTGTAACTCAAATTCTCAGAGTTTAAAATAAACCTTTCGTTCTTGATATTTGGATTTTCGTTTAAAAGAATCATGGCTTTAACAACATCTCGAACATCAATATAGCCACAGATACCATTGGTATAAAAAAGCAAACCCTTAGAAATTTTACAAAAAAACTGCCCACTTCCTGTACTCCACCGTCCGGGGCCAAGAATAATAGACGGGTTAACAATAATTATACGTAAACCCATTTCAGCACCACGCCAGACCTCCATTTCGCCAAAAAACTTACTCTTTGCATATGCACTTTTTCCCTTATTCTTTGTCCAAATGCATGATTCATCAATAAAACCTTGTTCGTTTGCTTCTCCTAGCGAAGCAATAGAACTCATATGGCACAAATTCTTGACATGGTTGTGAACGCAAGCATCTACAATATTTGCAGTTCCCCTAATATTTGTTTCGCTTATAGCTTCGGCATCTTTGGGGTTGAATGAAACTAAAGCACCGGCGTGATATACCGTTTCAATGCCAATGGTTGCGTTAAGCAATGATGAATAATCTAGTAGATCGGCATCGACCCATTCAATTCGGTCTAAAAGCTCTTTGGGATTTAAGGCGTAAAGAGAAAAGACTTTTGTGACAAATTCAATTGAAGAATTATTCCGCTTGATAGCCCTTACGGAATGTCCTTTTCGGGTTAATTCAAAGAGAAGATGCGAACCCGTTAGCCCGGTTCCTCCGGTTACAAGAATCATTTTTTGGATTTTAGTCTTTTAGGTTGATTTTCTGAAACACAAGATCTTTTTTCCAGATCAACTTTTTCCCGAATCCAAGCAGATTATCGGTCATTTTAATTAATGTTAAATCAACAACCCAAAGATGAGTCTCCATTAGCATTGCAACGGGAAATCTTTTCAGGTATGCTTTTTTAACCATATCAAGGAATTCACCTTTGGGTTCACTGATAATTCCTTGAAATTGAATCCCTTTAATTTTACCAATAATCTTAGTTTCAAGAACAATACTGCCAGCTACATAAATATTGTGACTTGCTTGCTGAATGTGTTTAGTCTCAAAATCAGAAGTAAAGACAAGGCTATTCTCTTCAGGAAGGTAAACATAGAAACAATTTGCACACCACGGTTCCTCTTCGAAACTGGTTGCTAAGGTTAGAACATGATGTTCCTCAATAAAATCAACAATTCTTTTTTCAGGTGTATTCATTGTATCTTTTAAAGCCTTACAAAGGTAACAAATGGCATGAAAAAAAATCAATGAAATTAAAAAACTCGTATTTGGCAATAAAAATGCTAATCGTTTGTAATGATTTTTTACTTTTACGTTTCAATGGATTACATTGCAACGGATAATTATTACATATAAAGATGCCTGAATTTTTTAAAAATCATTGGAAATCTATTACGTGGGCAGTGTTTATTTTTATCCTATGTGGCATTCCCGGAAATCAAATTAGCAAAGTAAAGATTATTGATATCCCACATTTTGATAAAATTGTACACTTTTCTTTTTATTTTACTTTTACTTTGCTTCTGATATCTGAAAACAATTCACAAAAATTGCAACAAAAAGCCACAATAAAAGCCATTCTGATCGCAGGGGTAATTTCAATAAGTTATGGTATTTTAATCGAAATTCTTCAAAAATTAGTTTTTATAAATCGAGGAGCAGAAATCTGGGATGTAGTAGCCAATGCATTTGGTTTTATACTAGCAACACTTTCATATCGATTGGTTAATCGGATAACCAGAGGGTACATCTAATATGCGAATAGTTGTTTGTATATAGTACACACGGAGAAAAAAATAGAAAAAACACCGCAATTATTAAAAATTATTAAAACCAATCAAGAATAATGAGCAAACGTATATTTATTTCATTACATTTGTAACCTTAATAATGTATGTGGAAAGATTTGGCTGATTGCAACCACAGTAAAAAAATGCTAAAAAAGGGCAGAATGCCTGGCAATCCCGAAACCTTTCCTATTTAGTAAACCTATAAAACATAAAAAATGGGATATTTATTTACATCCGAAAGTGTTTCGGAAGGGCATCCTGATAAAGTTGCCGACCAAATTTCTGATGCTTTACTTGATGAGTTTCTTCGCCAAGATCCTAACTCAAAAGTTGCATGTGAAACATTAGTAACAACAGGTTTAGCTGTGTTAAGTGGCGAGGTCAAAACCAAAGCCTATATTGATGTTCAAGAAGTAGCTCGTAGAGTGATAAGACGTATCGGTTATACCAAACACGAGTATCGTTTTGACTCTGAGTCTTGTGCCGTTATTTCTAGCATTCATGAACAATCGCCCGATATCAACATGGGTGTTGTAAGAGAAAAGGAAGAGGATCAAGGCGCTGGAGATCAGGGTATGATGTTCGGTTATGCTTGTCGCGAAACAGATGAGTACATGCCATTAACGCTAATGCTTTCACATCTTCTTTTGGTCGAACTTGCTAAAATCAGACGTGAGGGTAAGCAAATGACCTACCTACGTCCAGATGCAAAGAGTCAAGTTACCCTCGAATACGATGATAAAAATAATCCTTATCGTATTCACACAATAGTAGTTTCTACTCAGCATGATGATTTTGATGAGGAGAAGAAGATGCTTGAAAAAATAAAGAATGATGTAAAGACTATTCTTATTCCAAGAACAAAAGCACTATTTCCTGAGAGGGTTCAAAAACTTTTTAAAGACGATTTTATTCTTCATGTTAACCCAACAGGAAAATTTGTTATTGGCGGTCCACATGGAGATACTGGCTTAACAGGGAGAAAAATAATTGTTGATACTTTTGGAGGAAAAGGGGCTCATGGTGGTGGTGCTTTTTCTGGTAAAGATTCATCAAAAGTAGACCGTTCTGCTGCTTATGCCGCTCGTCATATTGCAAAAAACCTTGTTGCAGCAGGTGTTGCGGATGAGATTCTTGTTCAAGTTGCCTATGCAATTGGTGTTGCACAGCCAGTTGGACTATTCGTAAATACTTATGGCACAGCAAAGGTTAAACTATCCGATGGGGAAATAGCAAAGAAAATCGAAGGCCTTTTCGATATGCGCCCAGCGGCAATTGTAAAACGCTTCGGTTTAAAAAATCCTATTTTCGAAGAAACAGCATCTTATGGTCACTTTGGCCGTATTCCTTATAAGAGGATGGTCAAATTTATAGAACCAGGCAATGGAGGTAAAGAATATGAGAAAGAAGTCGAATTTTTTACTTGGGAAAAATTAGATTATGTAGATAAAATCAAAACAACTTTTGGAATTTAATATAAATGTTGTTTAATATTCAAAGAGGCATCTTTAACAGGATGCCTCTTTTGTTAAACATAGGAGTGCAAAAGTAAACGTTATTTTTCTTAGGTTTGCATGTACTAATATAATAGCATGTCAATTAAGGTTTCTAATGTAGTAAAAGACTATAGTAGGCAGAGAGCGCTTGATGGTGTGTCGTTCGAGGTACAATCTGGAAATGTAGTTGGTTTTTTAGGCCCGAATGGCGCTGGAAAATCGACCATGATGAAAATTATTACAGGATTCATTCCTCAAACCTCTGGAATTGTTGAGGTTAATGGTGTTAATATTGAAAACCAAGAGATTGATATAAGAAAAGAGATTGGTTATTTACCAGAGAACAATCCGCTTTACACTGATATGTATGTGAAGGAGTATCTCCGTTTTGTTGCAAATATCTATAACCTTGGTAAAAGCAAAGATAAACATATAGGCGAACTTATTTCGATAACAGGAATTGGACATGAACAGAATAAGAAAATAGGCTCCTTATCAAAAGGATATCGTCAACGAGTTGGTTTGGCTCAAGCGCTTATTCATAATCCAAAAGTCTTAATCCTCGATGAACCCACAAGTGGCTTAGATCCCAATCAAATATTAGAAATCCGTAAGCTTATTAAAGATATTGGTAGGGAAAAAACGGTTTTATTATCTACACATATAATGCAGGAAGTTCAGGCCATTTGTCAAAAAATAATCATAATAAATAATGGAAAAGTTGTTGCCGATGGCTCCACAGAGGATATTATGACACAATCGAAGGGAAACGGATCTAACATTCTAGTTGAATTTGTTGAGGCATTAGAAGAACATGTTTTTTATAAAATCAAAGAAGTTTCTGCAGTTGCGAACATGGGTAACAACACATGGCTTCTTTCAATCAATAGTAGTGATGACATACGACCACTGATATTCAGGTTTGCAGTAGAAAATGGCTTAACTTTAATAGCAATGCAACAAAAGGGAAAACTACTAGAGGAGATTTTTCAGTCATTAACAAAATAAGGATTATCTTTAAAGAAGTATAAGAACATTAAAACAAAACACAAAAAGAGAACATATGGAAAACTCAGGTAACAACCTACCAGAAAGCAACAACCATGAAAAATCAAAAGCAGTTGTATTTCTTTCTATATTAATTGTTGTTTTAGCAATTGTCCTCCTTGTAGTTGGATGGATGTATTATCAAAAAAATAGAGATTCGGAGAATATGCAGGTTCAACTTACCGCAGAAAAAGACTCCATCGCCAGAAATCTTAAGGGATTAATGGCAGACTATAAAACGCTAGAAACAACAAATGACACAATTAATCAGAAGCTTCAAACAGAACAAGATCGCGTAAAAAGACTTTATTCACAGATTCAATCCGAAAGAAATATTAGTTATTCAAAAATTAAAGAGTATCAACGAGAATTGGGAACTCTTCGGACAATTATGAAGGATTTACTCCATGATGTTGATTCGTTAAATGCAGTTAATCAGAAACTTATTGTTGAAAATATTAAAATTAAGGAAGAGGCAACAACTGCAAAAAAAACAGTTAAAGAGTTGGAGCAAAAAACCGAAGAGTTGAATAGTCAGGTTGAAAAGGGATCCGTAATAAAAGCACGCAGCGTAGTTGCAATGGCGGTAAGTAGAAAAGGAAACGAGGTTACACGAGCCAGAAGAGTTGAAAAACTTCGAGTTTGTTTTACTCTTTCTGAAAATGTTATTGCAAAAGCAGGTGTTCGTGATGCTTATATTAGAATAATTGGACCGGATCAATTTGTCCTTGCAAAAGCAGAAACAGATCTTTTCGATTTTCAGGGTGAAAAAATTGTTTATTCAGCTAAACGCGAGGTTGATTACCAGAATAAGGATATAGATTTATGTATATTCTATGACAATAAGGGCGAATTAGTTGCTGGCAAATATCAGGCAACGGTGTATGTTGATGGTAATCTAGTTGGATCAGGAGAGTTTATGCTTAAATAGAATGCATTAATAAAAAGGAAAAGGGAGCAGTGGTGCTCCCTTTTTTAGTATCAAAACTCATTCAACAGGGATTGTTTTTCTTAAGTATAACTTCTGCAAACAACAAATCTTGAGGGGTTGTGATTTTAATATTCTCTTGATTCCCCTCAACTATATGGACTTGATTCCCAGCATACTCAACAACCGATGCATCATCAGTAAACGAGGACTGCCACTGTGTTTGGTAGCTTTGCTTAATAATCGAAGATTTGAAAACCTGAGGGGTTTGAATAAGTAATACTTTTTCCCTATCAACTGGGATTGTGCCCGATTCTTCACAAAACCTTACTGTTTCTAATGGCTTAATAGCGGGTATTGCATTTCCATATTTTTCTGCTTCTCGAAAGCATCTCTCAATAACCTCTCTTGAAACTAAGGGTCTTACCCCATCATGAATTGCAACAAGCGCATCTGAATCAATTACTTTCATCAAGCCGTTGGTAACGGACTGGAAACGAGTCTCTCCTCCTTCAGCTATGGTGTATTTAATGTCAAAATGGTGCTTTTTGCAAAGATCAAACCAGACAGGTATCTGAGACGCTGGCAAAACAAGGATGATTTCGATAATTGAGGGTAAAGCAAGAAAAGTCTCAATAGTATGAATTAGGATGGGCTTACCGAGAAGAGGTAAAAACTGTTTTGGAATATCTGCACCCATTCTTGTACCAGAACCGCCGGCAACAATTATTACAATTCTTCTAGAATTCATATTTTAAGGTTGTGGGAGAGGTTATAAAATGAAGTTTTTTTACAAAAAAGTTCGGTGATTTGCTATAAATAATTAATTATTAGTAATTATTGTTTATCAAATTAAGTCTTTTTGTTGAAAAATTTTACATTTGCAAGTGGATTCGATGACAAATTAATAAAGAATTTTAACATTACAGTGCAATCTTCTGACGTTTATTCGTCTGAAATTAGTAATTGTATTTAATAACCAATCACAGCAAACGAAAAAGGTTATTCGTAATGTATTTTTTTGATCTCCATAAAAGCAAAACATGAAACATAAATGTTACTTTCTAAAACAAAAGAGGAGAAATAAAAGTACAACACCTTATTTATACTTAGAACAAGTTTTCAGAGATTATATATTTAGATAAACAAATGTTTAACTTGATTATATTTTAATGGACAAATGTTTTATTTCACTTATAGAAAAAAGTGTTAAGCAGAACTGGGATTTACCTGCATTTACAGATTATCAAGGAGTTACACTGAAATACTCAGATGTGGCGAAGAAAGTAGAAAAAATCCATATCATTTTCGAAAAAACCGGAATTCAAAAAGGGGATAAAATTTCCATTATTGGAAAAAACTCATCAATGTGGGCTGTTGCTTTTATAGCGTCGGTAAGTTTTGGGGCGGTGCTTGTACCCATACTACATGATTTTAAACCCGATAATGTTCACCATATTATCAATCATTCCGATGCAAGAATTTTGTTTGCAGGCGATAGTATTTGGGAAAACCTGAACGAAGCTCAAATGCGAGGAGTAAAATGTATTATTTCTCTTACCGATTTTTCAATTCTACATGAAAATACTCCGTTTTCAGTTAAAGAGATCAGAAGCCGTGTTCGAGAATTTTTTGATGAAAAATATCCACAAGGATTTTCTTCTAATCAAGTATCTTATCATCAGGATCAACCAGAGGAGTTAGCGGTTATAAACTATACATCAGGAACATCGGGATTTTCTAAAGGAGTAATGCTGCCCTATAGAAGTTTATGGAGCAACATGGTATTTGCCAAAGAGGTTATGCCTCTTAAATCGGGTGACAATATGGTATCCATTCTCCCCCTTGCGCATGCTTATGGTGCTGCCTTCGAATTTTTGTTTCCTTTTACTGTCGGATGCCATATTCATTTCCTTACAAGAACGCCCTCTCCAAAAATTATCCTCGAAGCCTTTGCCGAGTTAAGACCCAGGGTAGTGCTTTCCGTACCGTTGATAATCGAAAAAATTTACCGAAAGAATATTTTGGATTCCCTTAAACGCCCGTCTCTAAGGATATTACTAAAATTGCCCATTATAGATCGTAGGGTTCTTGGTAAAATCAGACAAAAACTCACAAAAATATTTGGCGATAATTTTATAGAAGTAATAATTGGTGGAGCAGCATTAAATCCTGAAGTTGAAAATTTTCTAAGAAATATTGGGTTTCGCTATACCGTTGGATATGGAATGACAGAATGTGGACCCATAATTGCCTATGATTCATGGAAAACAAATCGGCTATTTTCATCAGGAAAGGCGGTTGTTAATATGCAGATTAGGATTGATTCTCCGGATCCTCAAAGGATAATCGGGGAAATCCTTGTTAAGGGAGAAAATGTAATGCTTGGTTACTATAAAAACGAAGAAGCTTCAAGGCATGCAATTGATGAAGATGGTTGGCTTCATACAGGTGATCTTGGTATTATTGATGTAGATGGTTATCTCTATATAAAGGGAAGAAGTAAAAATATGATTCTTGGCTCAAGCGGACAAAACATATACCCCGAAGAGATAGAGGCGCGAATCAATAATATGCCATTCGTACAAGAATCGCTGGTTGTTGAGCATAATCAAAGACTTGTTGCGTTAATTTTTCCCGATTTTGATTTGGCCGATAAATCAGGCTATTCAAACGAAGATCTTGAAAAGGTAATTGAGTCTAATCGTGTGGAAATAAACAAGTTACTTCCCCAATATTGTCAGATAACAAAAGTTAAACTTTATCCAGAAGAATTCGAAAAAACACCCAAGAAAAGTATTAAAAGATTCCTATATCAACTTTCTCAAAACTAATTACGAACTTAAATCCCCCAATACCATGATGAATATCAATTACGTAAAAGAGTATATTGAAAAGAGCATTAAGGAAAACTGGGATCAGCCAGCATTTACCGACTATCAGGGTAAAACACTTTTATATCAGGATGTTGCTCAACAGATCCATAAGTTTCATAAAATCTTTGAGATGTGGGGAATTAAAAAAGGGGATAAGATATCACTGATTGGAAGAAATAACTCTAATTGGGCGGTTATCTATCTTGCAACCATTTCGTATGGAGCGGTTATTGTTCCCATTCTTGCCGATTTTGCAAATAATGATATTCACCATATTGTGAATCATTCTGATTCTGTAATGCTTTTTGTTGGTGATTCTGTATGGGATAATCTCGAAGAGAATTCAATGCCACACGTTAAGGCTATTTTTTCCATTGATAGTTCATCTCTTTTAGTAAATAGAGTAAGTAAAGCAGAACATAAACATCAGGATTTCCTTAAAACAATCGATGACGAAACCAAGAAGTTATCACCCAGTATGATTTCCTATCCTGAAATTCCTAATTCTAAACTTGGAGTTATCAGCTATACTTCAGGAACAACGGGTTTTTCAAAAGGAGTTATGCTTTCACTTAATAGTTTGGTGGCAAATGTTGATTTTGGAAGAAAAAACATTGGCCTAAAACCAAAAGACAAACTTGTTTCATTTCTACCATTAGCACATGCTTATGGTTGTGCTTTCGAATTTTTAATGCCTTTTTCAATTGGATGCCATATAACCTTCTTAACCAAAATACCATCGCCTAAGATTATCCTTCAGGCTTTTCAGGAGATTAAACCTAAATTAGTATTAGCGGTACCCTTGATTATTGAAAAAATTTACAAGAAGCAAATTTTGCCCATTATAAATAAGCCTTCAATGAAGTTACTAATCAATGTACCGATACTTAACAAAGCAATTTACCAGAAAATAAACGCAAAACTTACAAATGCGTTTGGAGGGAATTTTCTTGAAATTGTTATTGGGGGTGCTCCCATTAATAAGGAGGTTGAGGAGTTTTTACGCAAAATACGCTTTAGATATACCGTAGGCTATGGAATGACGGAGTGTGGCCCGTTAATATCTTACATCGGATGGGAGAAAATTAAAGCTGGTTCTTGTGGTGTTCTTTTACCAACCCTCCAAATAAAAATTGATTCGAAGAATCCGGAAAGCGAAGCAGGGGAGATTTTAATTAAAGGGGAAAACGTAATGGAAGGGTATTATAAAAACGAGGAGGCAACAAGGAAGACTCTCGTTGATGGATGGCTTCATACTGGTGATTTGGGTATTATAGATAATGATGGTTTTATTTTTATTAAAGGAAGAAGTAAAAGTATGATACTGGGCCCAAGCGGTCAGAATATTTACCCGGAAGAACTTGAGGCTAGGTTTAATAATTTACCATTTGTTACAGAGTCTCTGGTTATTGAAAAAAATAATAGATTGATTGCATTGGTATATCCCGATTTAGATGCTGCTGACGAAGCAAAATTGAAATCGGCTGATATTGAGAGAATAATGGAGCAGCACAGGGTTGATGTTAATAAAAATCTTCCACAGTATAGTCAAATCGTCAAGATCAAGCTATACCCAGAAGAATTTGAAAAAACTCCCAAGAAGAGTATAAAACGGTTC
Source organism: Bacteroidales bacterium (assembly GCA_013141385.1). NCBI lineage: Bacteria > Pseudomonadati > Bacteroidota > Bacteroidia > Bacteroidales > Bacteroidales bacterium. Next base: position 338,332 of record JABFRB010000019.1, read on the forward strand.
TTATATCAGATATCAGAAAACTAGAACATATTAATATTGTTGGATGTTGGTTTGGGACTTAGATTCAAATTTAGTTCAGCCCCTCATTCCAAAACCAACGAGCAACTATCAATTTTTTTCCTTACTTTTGCTTTAATTGAAAATAAAGCCATGAGGAAGCAGTTATTTGTTGAAATTTTCCTACTAAGTGTACTTATATTGTTTGCATTTACATCATGTAATAGAAGGGCGCAATTGCTTTATTTCAACAATATAAGTAATGAAAACCTCAAAACGATAAAAATTCCTGACTATACTCTTCGAACCGGAGATGTTTTATATATTCAAATAATTACCCAAGATCCTATTGTTTCCAATCTTTTTAATAATAGGGGAATGGGTAATGCCATTCAATCCTCGTTGTTTACAAACGAATCTGCAAATTACTTATATGGTTATTCAATTTCAGACTCAGGTTTTGTTCAATTACCCGTTCTGGGAAAGCTTAAAATTATTGATCTTACCATAAACCAGTGTCGAGAGTTAATTCAAAAACAGACAGAAAAATATTTGAATGATGGAATTGCAGTAGTAAAAATGCTTAGCTTCAAAGTCACAATTTTAGGGGAAGTCAAAAGCCCCGGGGTTAAGATAAACCTTAAAGACAACCTAACCATTTTTGAGGGGCTGGGCTTAGCCGGGGATGTTACCGATTATGCTGATAGAACAAATGTAATGTTGATTAGACAAACACCAGATGGAGTTAAAACATTAAGAATAAATCTTCAGGATAAAAGCCTCCTATTCTCAGAAGCATATTATTTAACACCAAACGATATGCTTGTTGTAGAACCTCGCAAAGGTAAACTATTCACTATGAATTCACCCAATATATCAATTTACCTTTCCATTGTAAGTACAACCCTATTGCTTATAAACTATATTCTCAAATAGTTGTTTAAGATTGATAAGAATCATTCATTTTCACCCTTGATTTAATTGATTCTTGAGGGATAATCAAACACCAATTACTATATTTGTATACATGATTTAAAGTTATTTTTATTTATATGTTTTTATGGATAAAACCATTGAAAACATTTGTTTTTTTAAGGGTAGGATAATTGATAATTCTTGATTTTGTCGTACAGTGTAGCTGTAACTGACCAAGCGAAGCTGTGTATTGAGGAACAGAAATATGTAGGTTAAAGAATTAGTTTGCTATTTTTTATTTTAACCAACCCAATATTATCCTCAACCAATGTAAAAATTCAACGAATAGCCGTAAGCAAATGGACAATCAACCAAACAGGAGAGAGGATCCTCCACATGAAGAAGATTCATTAGACATAAAAAAACATCTATTTTTGATATTATCAAATTGGTATTGGTTTGCACTTTCAATTTTTACCGGGCTATTTATTGGATATCTTGTGAGTCGATACTCCGTTAATGTTTATAGTATCCAATCTTCTCTAATCATTAGAGATGATGAGAGTCCCAATAGTTTTACAGGTGCTGAAAATCTTATTCAAGGGCTAAAATTGGTCAGAAATACAAAAAGCGTTCAGAATGAAATTGGTGTGCTAAAATCATATTCGTTAGCCTACAAGGCCTTATCAGAACTCGATGAATTTAATATTACCTATATTGGGGTTGGTCGAAGAGGGGTAGTAAAAAACGAACTTTATAAACGATCCCCATTTAAAGTTTTTCCCGATTCATCAAAAAGTAACCTCACGGATTACCCCGTAAATATCACAATTCTTTCTAATGAGAAGTATCTGCTTGAAATAGATAATAATTATAATATTAAAAAAGAAATAAAATGGGGAGAACCCTTCAAGAGCGAGATTTTCAATTTCACATTAAAGATTAGAAATCGTGAATTATTTTCCAATTACAATGCGGGAAGCAAGTTTTACTTTGTACTTAACTCTCTTAACTCCCTTGCAAATGCTTATAAAAGCAAAGTATCAATAGATCTTAATGATAAAAAAGGTTCAATTCTAGTTTTAAATACCACGGGGTTTGTTCCAGAAAAAGAGGCAGATTATCTTAATAATCTTATGCAAACGTATATTCAAAAAGGTCTTGATGAGAAGAATAGGATAGCAGAAAACACCATTAGATTTATTGATTCACAGTTAACCGATATGACAGATTCATTAAATGGTGCTGAAAAAAGGCTTCAGAATTTTAGATCGAGTAATAAGGTTATTAATATTGATAAAGAGGGCGTTATTATATATGAAAGTATTCAGAGACTTCAAGATGATAAGGGAAAGATAGATCTAAAGAGCAGATACTATAATTATTTAAAAAAATATTTAGAGGACAAACAGGAGTTAAAAGATATTGTTGCGCCTTCCGCTATGGGTGTGGAAGATGCTCAACTTGCCGATATTCTTACAGAACTTAATAAAGCATACATTGAACAAGAAATATTAATGCTTTCGGTAAACCCACAAACACCAGGATTAACGACTTACACTTTTACGCTTGAGACGTTAAAGAAAACTCTAGGGGAAAAAATTAAGAGCTTAATTGATGTTAATAAGGTTGCCCTTGGGGAGATAAATCGCAGGATGGTTGATTTGGAGCGAGAGATGAGCAAAATTCCTTACAATGAAAGATTACTAATTAGATTTGAGCGCGAATTTAACATGATCAATAAGATGTATACATATCTTAACGAGAAGCGCGCAGAGGCAGCAATAGCCAAAGCCTCTAATATTGCGGACAATAAAATCCTTGATTTTGCAATACCTCAGAACGCAACTATCATAAAGCCAAATAGGAGGATGATTTATATTAATGGTTTTTTTGTGGGGGCAATAATTCCTGTTTTAATAATATTTGGACTTAACTTTTTAAACACTAAGGTTACAGATTTAAAAGAGATTCATCGACTTACCTCCGCAATAGTTCTAGGGACTATCGGGCACAATAAATATGATAAAGATTTACCCTTGGTATCAAATCTGCGATCTACCTTGGCAGAATCGTTTCGTGGACTACGAACAAATCTGAAATATATTCTGCGAGAGCCGGACAAAAAAGTAATTACAATAACATCAACGGTAAGCGGTGAGGGAAAAACCTTTATTGCCTCAAATTTAGCATTAATAATTGCTTTAACGGGAAAAAAAGTGCTACTGGTTGGTCTGGATCTTCGCAAACCAAAGTTGAATGGCATTTTTGGAATAAGCCAACAAAATGGTATGAGTACGTACCTAATCGGGAAAGATGAGTTTGATTCAATCGTTTTTCAGACTAAATTCGATAATCTATTTATCTCCCCATCGGGTCCCATACCTCCAAATCCAGCGGAACTTATTGGTATTTCAAGAATGGATGAGTATATAAATGAAGCTAAAAAACGATTTGATTATATTGTAATTGACACACCTCCTCTGGCGGTTGTTACTGATACTCTTGTGATTTCGCGTTTTACCGATGCTTTATTGCTAGTTATAAGATTTAACTACTCAGACAAAGAGGTGCTAAATCTGGTAGAAAACCTAAGAACAAGTGAGGCGACTAAAAACATTGCATTAGTAATAAATGATGTTATTGCCAAGAAACATTATGGTTATAGCTATGGTTATGGTTTTAAGTATGGCTACCAATATCCCTACGAATATTCAAATGGCTATTATGATAGTGATGAAGCACCTTTAAACCTTAAAAGCCAAATACTCAAGTTTTTTAAATAAAAAACCCAATAAAGAATAACACTTTCGCCCAAAGCAATCGATAAGTAGAATGCTATTCAAATCAACGTCAAAAAAATATTATCGGAAATTTACGTTATTACTATTCCTTATTTTGATTGGAATATTGACAAAGTTTTACAAGGGATTCGGGTTTGAATTCATACAGAACCATTTAGGTGGAGTTATCTATGTTGTATTCTGGATACTGTTTTTTTCAATTATTTTCCCAAAGTTCTCAATCCTAAAGTTGAGTATTGGAGTCTTTTTAGTTACAAGCGCTATAGAGTTTACCCAATTAATTCATACACCATTCTTAGATAGCCTGCGCGAGCATTTCGTAATCCGAGCATTAATGGGTAGCACTTTTAATCCTTTCGATTTTATTTGGTATTTGGTGGGTGCATTATTAGGTTATTTGACTATTAGTCTATTTTTTAAAAAAGCTGATTAGATTGTATTTAATTACTCATTAAGAGGTATGTGTGGAATCGCTGGTCGTTTAAGTTCTGAAATTTGTTTAGAAAGCGAGAAAATCGTTTTGGATATATGCAATAAAATGATCCATAGAGGACCAGACTTTGGTTCTGTTAAATCATTTGGTGCAATGGTTATGGGTCATAGACGTCTTTCGATTATAGATTTATCTCTTGAGGCAAATCAACCAATGACTCTTACTACCGGGCGTTATTCCATAGTTTTCAATGGGGAAATCTATAACTATCAAGATATTCGAAACGAACTAATTAAAATCGGATATAAATTTCATACAAATTCCGATACCGAAGTTTTGTTATATTCATATCAACAGTGGGGAGAAAAATGCCTTACAAAGTTCAATGGAATGTTTGCATTTGCAATTTGGGATGAGATAGACCAATCACTGTTCTTGGCGAGAGATCGTTTTGGTAAAAAACCTCTTTTTTATTCAATTGGAAATAGCACTTTCACATTTGCATCAGAGACAATAGCTCTTTTAGAAGATCCGTCAATAAGCAACATATTTTCACACGAGGCAATTAATTGTTATCTATCGCTGGGTTATATTTTAAACCCAATGACAATGTATTCTTCAATAAAACTTCTTGAACCAGGTTCTTTCATGGTTATTTCTAGAGATTGTAAAATTGTTCGGAAAGGTTTTTATTGGAATTACGCAGGTAGCTTTAGAACCAAAATTAAAGCAAGCGAAGAAGAAATTGCAAAAAACATACTTGAATTGCTGAATGAATCAGTAAAAAGACGCATGATTAGCGATGTTCCTGTGGGTGCGTTTCTTAGTGGTGGCATTGATTCCAGCAGTATTGTTAGTTTAATGAAAAATTTTCACAAAGGAGATTTGCATACGTTCAGTGTTGGTTTTAATCAAAAAAGTTATAACGAACTACCTGATGCAGATCGTGTCGGTAAATGGGCAGATACAATTCATCACGGAATAATAGTAGATGCAAGACAAAACGATCAAATTCTTGAGGAATCAATTTGGGCAAGCGATCAATTGTTTTCTGACAACTCAATCATTCCTATGATAGAGGTCTCTAAGTTGGCTGCAAAGCAAGTTACGGTTGTTCTCTCCGGTGATGGTGCTGATGAATTATTTGGCGGCTACATTACCTACACAGCAGATAATTATTATAAAAAAGCACAAATAGTACCTAAAGTAATAAGGCAATTACTTGGTTCGCAAAAATTTAGTATTAATCCTTTTTCAACAAAAAAAATAAATTTCGATTACAGGAGACAACAATTCTTTAGTGGAACATTATTCAACTATCAAAAAGCACATTACTCTTGGCGAAATATATTTAATGAAGAGGAACGTATTAAAATCCTAGGAGAGTCATCAAGAGAATTGGTTTATGACACAGACCCTTTTAGAGTATTTAAGAAATATTATGATAATGTATTGGATTTAGAATCGCTCGATCAACATTTATATGTAGATGCTATGACATGGTTGACTGATGATATTCTAGTTAAAGTTGATCGTTCAACAATGCACAGCAGTATAGAAGCGCGAGCACCATACCTCGATATTGACCTTGTTAACTATGCCGCGTCAATTCCTTCAGCAATAAAGATGAAAAATGGGATTAAGAAATACATACTAAAAAAAGCATTAAAAAACACAGTACCAGAATTTGTTTTAAACAAGAAGAAAAATGGTTTCAACGCACCGGTGAATATGTGGATTGAAAACACAGAGAATAATGAGTTTAAGGTTTTTAATAAATATGTATATGAAAAGAGAATCTCAAAATAATCAAGGTACTATACCAACGGGATTCTCTACAATGACCTCATCTGTAGAGTATGCAGATAATTATAATTCTTGGATTTTAAAGGAATATAAGCCTTTTATCGGAAAAAACATTTTAGAGATTGGTACAGGTCAAGGAAATTTTAAGAAATACTTAAAAAGTTCTTGTTCAAATTATGTTTCTATAGATATTGATGGCGATGTAATTAATAGAGCGATTCAAAGAGACCCTGAAGGGATATATTTAAATATATCTATAACAGATCCAGAATGCGTAAATGTTTTAAAGCAATATAAATTTGACACCATTATTTGCTTTAACGTGATAGAGCACATAAGTGAAGCAGAGGTTGCCATTTCTAATATGATTGAAATACTCGCATCAAAAGGAAATTTATTGCTTTTTGTACCTGCCTTTCCTTCGCTTTACAATAGTATGGATCAATTAGCAGGGCATTTTAGACGATACACAAAGGAGAGTTTAGTAAAATCCATTAATTCCAATAAATCTATAATAAGCAAAATGGAATACTTTAACTTTATTGGTGGGATAGGTTGGTATTTTAATAAATTAATTAAACACAAAGACTTAGATAGTAAATCATTAAATACACAAATGAAATTTTTCGACAAATTTATTGTCCCTTTTTCAAAATTAATAAATCCAATAACAAAAAATATTTTTGGTCAGTCCCTATTATTAGTGTTAAATAAAAAATAATAAAACTATGTTTTCAATCATAATACCAGCTTTTAATGAGGAGGATGCTATTGATAGCACGATCAAACAATGTAAAGCAATCATTGAAAAATGTGGTGATACACAATCGGAGGTAATTATTGTTGATGATGGTTCAAACGATAACACTATAGAAAATGCTAAAATAGCAGGAGCTCAAGTTATAAGGCATCCACATAATATTGGTTATGGTCGTTCATTAAAGGATGGAATAATGGCTGCAAAGAACGATATAATTATTATTACCGATGCCGATGGAACTTATCCAATTGAGAGTATCCCAGAGTTGCTTTCAGAATATAGTAAAGGTTTTGATATGGTGGTTGGAACAAGAAGTGGCAAGCATTATCGTGAATCATTATTTAAAACCATTCATCGGAGAATATTAAAATTTCTTGTTGAATTTACAGCCGGACGAAAGATTCCTGATATAAATTCAGGACTTCGAATATTCTCCAAAAAAACAGTTACCTCTTATTTTAATACCCTTTGTGATACTTTTAGTTTCACAACATCTCTTACACTAGCCTATATGATGACAGGTAAATTTGTGAAGTATATACCAATTCAGTATAATAAAAGAATAGGAAAAACGAAGGTTCGTCTGTTTGCAGACTCAATGCGTACTTTGCAATTTATTGTTGAAGCTATTTTATATTATAATCCAATAAAAATATTTCTGGTTTTCAGCATGTTGTTAATTTTCTTTGCTATTATAAGTTTAACAATTGCCTATTTTACATTTATTAAAATAACCTATATTTTTGGAATAGCGTGTTTAATTGCTTCAATATTTATGTTTGGAATGGGCTTATTATCAGTTCAATTAAAACAAATTATCAATAGAGATAAATAGAAAAATTATTATGAATTTATTGAAATTTCAAAAAAAAGATTATCCCTTTCTGGTTCTTTCTTTTTTAATCTATTCAATATTATGTTTTGTAATCTTTAGACGAGGCTTAATTTTAGCTCCGGATAGTGATGGCTATATCAATCCGACTATTATTAGATCGCCTGTTTATCCCTTAATTATTCAGTTTTGTAAATTATTGGTTGGTATATATTATGATAAATTATTGCTTTTACTTCAAATAGTAATCGGGTTAATTGGAGTAGGCGTTTTTTCAAAACTTCTTTTTAAGCAGTTTTCTCTAAATAAGTGGTTGGTATTAGTTATATCATTTATGCTATTTTCGCCATATATTTTTTCAATACAGGTGGGTAATATGCTGTTAACAGAATCTTTAGCATATCCATTATTTCTAATAACTATTAAGTACATACTTGAAGGTATGTCTGGCAGCAACCACAGAAAATTCATTCTTTCCTTTTTCTTTTTAACTCTTCTAATTCTTACTCGCAGTCAATTCCTTTTTTTATACCCTTTAATAGCTATAATCTTTTTTTATTTATTTATTTTCACGACAACAAATAAACTTAAACTTTTAAAGCTTTCAATAATCTTTATTGGAATGGTTATTAGTTGTTTTCTCTTAGAAATGACCTATCATTATGTTGTTAGTGGAAAATTTATAAGGACACCATTTACAGGAATTCAGTTAGCTACAAATGCGATTTATGTATCTTCTTCAAAAGATTCAACTATATTTTATGATAAAGCAGAAAGACAAACTTTCGTAAAAATTGTTAAAGAAGCGGAAAACAAACAATTGACCTTATCTACCTTTTCGAGTAAAGAAAACACGAGTTTTATACATCATTATGGAGTTGCATATAATGAAATATGTTGGAGAACGATATATCCAATTTTACAGAAGCAGATAATGTCAAAAAACATTTCAGATATGTACATGGAAATTGATAAGATAACCATTTCTATTTCAAAAAAATTGATGTTATACAATTGGAAACCATTTCTAACCTTGTATTTTAAAAACATGTACAATGGAATGGGAGGATTTATTGGTTTTACTTGGACCCTTTTGTCATTACTTTGTTTGTTAGCATTGTTTTTTATAGGCAAACGAAGCATTGAGATTATAATCCTTGCAACCTTATTTATTAGTCACCTGCTTAATTTAAGCCTTGTTTCTTTGGTGGAACCCATTATTATACGATATTCTTTTTATACAGAAATACTATTATTGGTAGTACTTACAAGCATTCTCTTATCTATATTTCAACAGAAAAAACACTTTGCAACAACTTAAAATGTTGTCTAGTAATTCTTGAATGTTTGTTAGATAAAAACTCAAAATAAATAAGCGGGAATAAACAGATTGACATTTAAACAAAAAACAATTCACGGGCTCTTCTGGAGTCTCTTTGAGACAGTCGGTAACCAAGGTGTACAATTTATTATTGGAATAATCTTGGCAAGATTACTTCTTCCGGAAGATTATGGAATAACTGGTGTTTTGGCTATTTTTATAGGTATTGCTGGCGTTTTGGTAGACAGTGGTTTTAAAACATCCATTATCAGAAGCAAAGATTTATCAGGGGTTGATTGTTCCACCATTTTTTATGTAAATTTTTTAATAAGTATTCTTATTGGATTGTTAATTTTTTTATCGGGAGAGAGTATTGCGAGGTTTTTTAATAAACCAGAACTTGTTAATGTAACTAGGGTATTTGCAATAATTCCTGTAATTAATGGTCTTGGTTTAGTGCAATCAGCATTACTGTTTAAGAATTTACAATTTAAGTTAAATGCAAAAATTTCGATTGCTTCAAATGTAGTTTCTGGTTTAATTGCCTTGTTTTTGGCCTTTAACGGTTTTTCATATTGGGCATTGGTTTGGAGAGCGCTAATTGGGGCGGGCATATATACAATATTATTGTGGCTTACTAGCAATTGGAGACCGAGCATAGTTTTTTCTATGATAATATTGAAAAAGCACTTTAAATTCAGTTCAAGATTACTTGTAGGAGAAATCCTCGCTACACTATTTAACAATATATATTCTTTAATTTTTGGTAAATTTTTTTCTTTTAAAGAACTAGGGTTTTATACTAGAGGGAAGGGATTTGTAGATACGGTTACTAAGACACTTTCTGTTGCCATTCAAAAGGTTAATACTCCGTTACTATCGGCATCAGGTGATGATGATAACTACAAGATTGCAGTATATGTTAAATTGCTTAGAGCGACCACATTACTTATATTTCCTGCTTCGGTACTTTTGGTTGCAGTTTCCGAACCAATGATTATTTTTCTTATTGGTGAAAAGTGGAGGATGGCCATTCCTTATGTACAAATATTAGCAATTTCAGGCATGATTTATCCGGTACTTAATGCAAATTATGCACTTTATGAAGTATTAGGAAGGTCGGATATAATCATCAAACAAACAATAATTGCTAGGCCAATGGAAATTATTATTTTACTCATAACAGTACAGTTCAGTGCAATGACTGTTGCTTGGGGTATTTTATTCTTTGGAGTATTTGGACTCTTTCTCTCTTTTTATTTCGTTGAGAAAGTAATAGACAGAAATGTTTCTATTATTATGAAGGCATTATTGCCCGCATTGACAATTTCCATTGTAATGGGAATATCAGTTTATTTTATTGGACTCATTTTAAAAAATTGCTTAAGTAGCGGTATTCTGTTTGGGCTTCAATCAATTTTAGGTATTATTATTACAATTTTAATTTTTATGTTATTAAAAGTTAGAGAATTCGAGTTAATTAAAACCGTTATTTTATTAAGACTTGATTTGTTTTGGAAGAAATCTGGTGTTGTCAAGTAAAACAAAGATGTTACTAGTAATAAAAAACAAAGTAAAAAACCCAACTCAAAATTGCATTGTTATAAAATAAATTAGAAAACAAATCATAATTTGATAGTATGAGTAAAGATTTAGACCATCCTGTTTTTGTAACCCAACCCTTTTTACCACCAATAGAAGAATTTATTCCATATCTTCAAAAAATATGGGGAAGCCATATCTTGACTAATAACGGCCCATTTCATCAGCAACTTGAGCAGGAACTTTGTGAGTATCTAGGTATAAAATATATATCTCTTTTTTCCAATGGTACACTCGCTCTTGTAACGGCACTTCAAGCACTACGTATTACTGGTGAAGTCATTACAACACCATATAGTTTTGTAGCCACAACACATGCCCTATGGTGGAATAATATAAAACCTGTTTTTGTAGATATTGAACCGAACACGTTTAACCTTGATGTTGATAAAATTGAATCAGCCATTACTCCAAAAACAACGGCAATCCTTCCCGTACATGTATACGGGAATCCTTGCAATGTTGAGAAAATTAAAAAAATTGCTGATACTTATGGGCTAAAAATTATTTATGATGCATGTCACACCTTTGGTGTTACAATTAATGGAATTCCTATTCTGAAATTTGGAGATTTATCAGTTATGAGTTTCCATGCTACAAAAGTTTACAACACTTTTGAAGGAGGTGCAATTATTTGTCATGATGAGGTTACTAAAAAACGGATAGATAATCTGAAAAATTTTGGTTTTGTGAACGAAACTACCGTTGTAACGCCTGGAATTAATGGCAAAATGAATGAAGTTCAAGCTGCAATGGGTATACTTCAATTAAAATATCTTGATAGGATGATTGAAAAACGAAAAAAAATTGCAGAACGATATCGAAGAGGTTTAAATAAAATAGATGGCATAAATTTTATAAATGATATAATAGATGTAAAGCATTGTTACTCCTATTTCCCAATATTTATTAACAATGAAGGGTTTGGCAAAAATCGAGATGAAGTATATGAAGAACTAAAAAAAAAGAATATTTTTGGAAGACGATATTTTTATCCATTAATCAGTCAATTCCCCACATATAAAGGATTAGAATCAGCGAAAACAGGTAAAATGCCAATTGCTGAAAACATAACTCAGCAGGTACTTTGTTTGCCTATGTTTTCGGACTTAAGTGAGGATAACGTTGATTTTATTTGCAATGTAATTAAAAAAATGAAAAAATGAAAAACATTGTTCTATTTGGAGGGGGCACTCATGTTCGTTATTGTATTGATATTATTGAAAAAGAAAATAAATATAATATCGTAGGAATAACTGATCCCTATTTAGAAGTAGGTACAAAAATTATGGGATATTACATCATAGGCAAACAGGAAGAATTAAAGTCGTTAATAAAGAAGCATAATATTGAGGCTGGAATAATTACAATAGGTGATAATTGGACTCGTAAAATCGTATTAGATGAAATATTAAACATTGACCCCGATTTTGAGTTTGTTTCTACTATTCATCCTTCAGTAATTCTAGGAAAAAATGTTAATATAGGAAAAGGAACTATAATGATGGCTGGATGTATTGTAAATCCCAATACAACAATTGGAAATTTCTGTTTTTTTGCAACGGGTGCAATTTTGGAACACGATTGTTATATGGGAAATTTTGCTAGTATTTCGGCCGGTTCTCTAACAGGAGGTAAGGTTAAAATAGGTGAATTTGTAGCTATTGCGTTGGGGGTTGTTTTGTTAGATAGAATTGAAATCGGAGATCATACTGTAATTGGCAGCGGATCGCTGGTAACTAAAAGTATTGCTGGTTATGTTGTAGCCTATGGAAGTCCGGCTAAAATAATTAGATCAAGAAAAAAAGATGAAAAATTTTTGAAATCTTAGAGTTCAACTTTTAAATGCTAGTGAGCGTTTGTATAATTTCCTACAATCATGAGTCTTATATAGGTAAGGCTATTGAAGGTGTAATTATGCAAAATGCGACTTTTAATATAGAAATAATTATCGGTGAAGATTTTTCCACGGATAAGACCAGGCAAGTTTGTCAAGAATATTCCCAAAGATATCCAGATAAGATAAAATTATTAAATTCTGAAAAAAACTTAGGAGCAATACAGAATTTTATTAGAACGCTTATGGCGTGTTCTGGCCAATATATTGCTCTGTGCGAAGGAGACGATTATTGGATTGACCCAAATAAACTACAAAAACAAGTTAATTTTCTAGAATCTAATCCCGACTTCATAGTCCATCATCATAACGTGATGATTGTTAATAAAGAGGGAAATGAACAACATCCTTTTTTTGATTCTAAACAAAACATAAAGTTCGAATCCGAATTAAGTGATTATTTATTGGGAGGAGTTGCATGTAAAATCTGTTCTATGGTTTTTAGATGGAATCAAAAAACACAAAAAGGCCTAACAGTGCTTAAATATTTGGACGACAATGTTTTATATGCATATCTCTTGAGCTTTGGATACAGATCAAAATATTCAAACGAGTTGATGGCATGTTACAGGATTCATCAGGGGGGAATTTGGTCTTTAAGGGATGAAAAAACCAGAGGATTACAGGCAATAAACACTTACAAGGGATTACTGCAGGTTTGTAAAGGGAAAAGATTTTTGGATAATCAATTGTTTACCTTTGTCGGTTTATTCATTACTTTATCAAAATTAAGTAGTAGTTACAAGGAAAGAATGAGGTATAACTTTTTTGCAATAAAATATTTACTTGCATTCAGATATCTAAATTATCGGGATATTTTCAGCCTTAAATTTTTGAAAAATTTTGCTAAAAGCATATTATTTATTTTCGTTTCAGTTTTAGACGTTAGATATTGAATTTAATTTACGTACCATCGTATGTTAATAAAGATTATTTCATAAAAAATGATAACTATCATAAATTACGGTATGGGCAACCTTGGTTCCATTACTAATATGATAAAACGGGTTGGGTTTAGTAGCGAGATTACATCTGATTTATTAAAAATCGAATCTGCCTCAAAAATCATCTTGCCAGGGGTTGGACATTTTGATAAAGCCATGCAGAATATTATTAGTCTTGGTTTATTGGATATTATTAAGAAGAAAGCATTAGTAGATAAAACACCTATTCTTGGTATTTGTCTTGGAATGCAACTAATGTGTAAAAATAGTGAAGAAGGTAATGAAAAAGGAATTGGTCTAATAAATGCAGAGGTTAAAAAGTTTAAATTTTCCAATAATATCTTATATAAAGTACCACACATGGGTTGGAATTTAATCAATATTTCCAAAGAATCGCCACTGTTATTTGGAATGAATGAAACCCCTCGATTTTATTTTGTTCATTCATACTATGTAATGTGTAATGATATAAACGATGTTTTATCAACAACTTCATACGGATTTGATTTTCATTCTTCGTTTGCACATAATAATATAATGGGTGTACAGTTTCATCCAGAAAAGAGCCATAAATTTGGAATGCAACTTTTAAAAAACTTCATCAATCTTTAAGATCGTATCTTCAAATAATCAACGATATTAAGAAAAGGCATTATTCTATGAGCATAAAGACACTATTAAAAAGATTGTTGGGGGAAAATCTTTTTAGTTTTAGCAAAAATCTTTACTGGTTTATTAAAACACACACTATTAGTAAATATACCTTAAGAATTAATGGACTAGGTAAAACCCACAAATGCTATATTTGTGGAGAAACCTTTTTCCATTTCTCAAAATATCAAAACGGATTATTAGGGCTTTCTGATTTAATATTAAAATTAAACCTTGTTGGAAGTGATGTAGAAAATTTCGGCTGTGATTTTTGTGGTGTTGATGACCGGCAAAGACATTTATTTATGTTTTTTGACAAGTTAAATATCTGGGAAAAATTCAGGAATAATAAAATTCTACATTTTGCACCTCAAGAATTTAAACTTTCAGAGAAGATTGAAAAACTTAATCCAAGGGAATATATAAAAGCCGATCTTTTTTCCAATGACCCAAAAATAAAAAAAATTGACGCCACAAGAATACCTTTCGATAATAATACATTCGATGTCATTATTTGTTGTCATGTTCTGGAGCATATCAACAATTATAAAGATGCAATAAGTGAAATACATAGAGTTTTAAATATTAATGGAATTGCAATCTTACAAACACCTTACAGCAAATTGCTTAGTAATAATTTTGAAGATCCCAATATAAATTCAGATGATTTAAGGTTGTTTTTTTATGGCAATAATGATCATTGTAGAGTTCTTAGTGAAAATGTTTTTTTTAAAGACCTACAAGATGCCGGATTTTTATTACAAATAGCAAGAAATTCAGATTATTTCAGTGATGATGATTCAAATTATTTTGGAGTAAATAAAAATGAAGATTTGATTCGGGTAACAAAAATTAATTGAAATAAACGAACTAGGTCGTTTAGTATGTTAAGAAATCGCGTAATTCCTGTATTATTAATAAGCAATGGGGGTCTAGTTAAAACCACCAAGTTTAAGAAACCTGTTTATATTGGCGACCCCATTAATGCAGTTAAAATATTTAATGAAAAAGAGGTCGATGAGTTAATCCTTTTAGATATAACTGCAACTAACGAAAAAAAGGAACCGAACTACAGTAAAATTAAAGAGATTGTTTCCGAAGCATTTATGCCAATAGGCTACGGAGGAGGGATAAATAAACTAGAACAGATTGAAAACCTATTTATGCTAGGCGTTGAAAAAGTGATTCTTAACACATCTGCACACACCAATCCTGATTTATTAAGACAGGCCTCGATAACATTCGGGAATCAAAGCATTGTTGTTGCCATTGATGTTAATAAAGACTTTTGGGGTAAACAATATATGTATACCAATGGTGGCAAGGTTAAGCAAAAAACAGAGTTGATTACATTTCTTAAAAAAACAGTTGCGATTGGTGCAGGGGAAATTTTAATAAATTCTATTGAAAATGATGGTATGATGAAAGGCTATGATCTTGGACTTATTAAATATGTAAGTGAAAACGTATCGATCCCTGTTGTGGCATGTGGCGGAGCAGGAAATGTTCAAGACTTTTATAGTGCAATAAAGGCAGGTGCTTCTGCTGTTTCGGCTGGGAGTATGTTTGTTTTTCAGGGAGTGAATCGGGCAGTGCTGATAAGTTACCCGAAATATGAGGAATTAGAAAAGTTGTTAAAATGAGAGAATATAAGATATGTTCCAGATGTGTTATGGATACAAGTGATCCTGACATTGTTTTTGATGAGAATGGTTGTTGTAATCATTGTACCAACGTATTGCAACATCTAAAAGAAAACTATAGCGAGAAGACTAAAAATCAAGAAAAGCTTAATGAAATAATTAGAACAGTTAAGAAGGAGGGTTTTAACAGAAAATACGATTGTATAATTGGATTAAGCGGAGGGGTAGATAGTTCTTATCTAGCATACAAACTTGTTAGGGATTATGGTATTCGGCCTCTGGCTGTGCATGTTGATAATGGATGGAATTCAGAGTTGGCAGTATCTAACATACACAACTTGGTTAACAAGCTTAATATTGATCTTTATACCCATGTGATTAACTGGGAGGAATTTAAAGATTTGCAGAAATCATTTCTTTTTGCTTCTGTCGTTGATCTTGAGATGTTATCTGACCATGCGATTGTTGTCGCAATAAAAAAAATTGCAAAAAGGGAAAGAATAGAATATTTTTTAATAGGCTCAAATTATCAAACGGAATCAATTTTACCAGTAAGTTGGTTTTATCCCAATAAAATTGATAGTGGGAATATTATTGATATTTACAGAAAATATGGTTCTGGTAGAAAAATAAAAACATTCCCATTTCTTTCATTCTGGAACTATTTTTTCTATGGTAAGGGGCATGGTAAATACCTAATGCCACTTTCTCTTATGGAGTATGATAAGGATGCGGCAAAAACAATCTTAATTAAAGAGATGGATTGGCAGGACTATGGGGCTAAGCACCACGAATCGTTTATTACAAAATTCTACCAAACATATATATTGCCCAATAAATTTGGTATTGATAAGAGAAGAGCACACTTAGCTAGTTTGATTTGCGCTAATCAAATAACTCGCGAAAAAGCACTTGAGGAATTGAATAAACCAATTCTTGAAGATTCAAAAAAAGGAGAGGCAATTGAATATTTCTGCAAAAAGATGGAATTGTCAAGAGAGGAGTTTAACAAAATAATGATGGAACCCAGAAGAGAGCATGATGAATTTAAAACCTATAAAAAAACCAAGGAATCTATTTGGAAGATTATCCGCATAATGAGGCACAGCCAAAAGTAGTATGAATAATAGTTTTCAAAGAAAAGTAAAGATTGCGTTTTTAGGTAACCAAATAGCATACGGTGGGGGAGCTAAAAGTCTCTTGTTGCTTATAAAGTCTTTGCAGGGTCAAAATATAGAGAGTTATCTTTTTGTAACTCAAATCTCTTCAGAAGAGATGAAAGCGGAGTTTGAAGAATATGTTGAGTTTGTAAAAATTGTTAACCTCCCAGAAGCTGTTAGCGCACAAACTCAAACAATAAAAGAGAATGTACAAAAACGCAAAGAAAACAATCAGGATCTCTTAAACATTAAGATTTTTGCTGAAGAACTAAATAAATTAGAGATTGATATTTTACACATTAATAATTCTGTTTTTGCTCCAATATATAAAATACTCAGAAGTACTACTAACATTAAAATCGTTACCCATATTCGGGAGTGGGTCGATTGGAATGGAATACACCAAAAACAGAGGTACATAATTGATTCAATCGAGAATAATTCAGATGCATTAATTTGTATAAGCGACACAGAAGCGAGAGTTTTTAAAGCACATACAAATTTACATGTAATACCTAACACTTTTGATTTTAATGAACTTACTCATATTGGTAACAATGGAAAGAAGATAAGAAAAAAACTTGGAATTAACGAAAACACCTTTGTCGTTGGCATGATGGGCAGTTTTCAGAGGAACAAAGGGGTTCTCGATTTCCTTAAAGCACTTGCATATTTAAAGCAAAATAAAAACAATTTTGAGGATATCAAATTTGTTGTTTTGGGAGGAAGTGTTAATGTGAAACCCAATATAATCAAACACATTTTAAGAAAAATATTACTTAGGAATACCTTTAATTATCAAGTTTATAAACTATTAAAAAGGGAAAAAATTTTAAATGAGGTGATTTTCTTAAGTAACAGAAAAAATGTACTTGAAGTTGTTAATTCTTTTGATGTGGCTGTAAGACCCTCCTATACTGGAGATCCATGGGGTAGGGATGTAATTGAATTTATGGCAATGAAAAAACCAATTGTTGCAACAGGAACATCGGAGTTCTTTATTAAAAATGAAAAAACTGGTTTTATTGTCCCGCCAAGAGATTATGTTGGGTTAGCAGAGAAAATATATTGGTTGTATCAGCACAACAAAGAAAGAAATGAAATGGGGCAAAGAGCTTATAAAAACATATTTGAACTGAGTAATACGAATGTTTTTAGAGCAAACTTAATAGATGTGTATTTTAATTTGATTCGCCACAAATTATATCCGAGGATTTAACAGATCTATTAATTATAATGGTCAATTAATCTTTTTATTAAAACGCTTTTTTCCAAGATGCCTCAATTATTGATTAATGAAAAAATTAAATTTATTGATTACGTTTTAGTTCTTACCCTTTTGACTATTACTGCAAATCCTTTCTTTTCTTTGATAAACGTGTATGTACCCTTTATTTTTATGTTGTTTGTATGGGCATACGCTATTTATAAAGGAAAATTGAAAAACAGCAAAAGATTTTTTCAGATCTTAATTGCTGTTTATTTTTTGATAATAATTCAATTTGCTTTATTTGGTGGAATAACTCCAGCAGGATTATATAAACCTTTACTGTTATTCCTTACGCCGTATATTTTATACCGCCTTCTGGGATTAAGATATTTTAAATGTTTATTTGATATTATATACTATTCCTCCATAATTACATTCCCGATCTATCTTTTGCAATCACTTATTCCATCTGTTAATACATTGATCACAGGAGCCATGGAATTTATGTTTCAATATGGCATTACAGATTGGCCACGGTCAATTTTGTTTTACTCAATGCCTCGGGAATCAGGTTTTATTCTATTAAGAAATTCAGGTATATTTCATGAACCCGGTGCCTATTCAATTTACTTAATGTTGGCAATTATTATTAATACATTCTTTACAAGAAATACTCTTGACAGAAAAAATATAGTACTAACAATAATTTTATTAACCACTTTTTCAACAACGGGTTATGTTTTACTAGCAATCTTTTTTGCTTATGCCATTCCAAAATCTAGATTGCATCCGCTTCTGAAATACTTCATTTTTATATTAATGATTACACTAACAATAAAGACATATCGTTCAGCTAATTTTCTTCAAGAAAAGATAGATAATCAATTTTTAACACAAGTTGATGCAATTCAGACAAAAGAAAAAGGTCAGGGTCGATTTTATTCATTCCTAATGGCTTTAGATGTGATTAAACAAAATCATTTTATTGGCAAAGGAATTATTGAAGCAAACAGACCTGTTGGTGAAGGCGTGTATTTTGAATTTGGTGCTATGGGAATATTTGCCCAGTATGGTATTATTTTCGGAGTTTTTTATTTATTTGTTTACTATAAAGGAATTAGAAAATTAACTTTATTATATGGTTTACCCCGAAGTTTATCCTTAATCTTTTTTATTATCATACAACTAGGTTTATCTAGCCAGGCATTTAATTTTCATGCATCATTTATAATGTTTTTTATAATTGGTTTAGATGCTAAAGTGAATCTTACGGCTTCTGCTTTGAGTACCGTGAGGGTGCCAATTAACACATAAGTTTAATACAATGTAAATGTTATTTAACAAAGAAATAGTTTTTATATATAACTTAATATAATGGTTCTTTCGGGATTTTCAAAACCAGATAACTCATAACGTTGATTAATCCAAATAAAATTATTATCATAACAACCTGCCCATTTCCAAATGGATTAGCCGGAACGAATAGAATATTATCCTATTGTAAAGGTTTTTTATATCATGGTTATCAACCAGAGGTTTTCTGTATTAGACCGACTGAGCCATATTATAATTCTACAAATTTATTTGTGAAAGGCACATTTAATGGTATAAAATACACTTATCCGGGAGGAACAACAAAAAGGGTTGCTTCTTTTTTGGGGAGAAGGAAGAACGATTTTTATGCTAAATGGGCCTCCCTTAGGTTGCTTTATAAGACCTTGAAGAAAGGAGAGATTTTTTTTATAATCTTTTATGGAAATAGCGTTGTTGTGGAGTTGTCTTCAATACTAATCTCTAGACGTTTTAATATAAAAATCTATAAAGAAGAAAGCGAAAACCCAGAAATCTATTTTAGGGGTGTCAATATTTTCAATTCTTTTAAGAAATGGTTTGTTATCAATAAACTTTATGGATACTATACAGGTATTTTGGTAATGACACACCCATTAAAAAAATTATTTCTAGGGAAAGGTATTCCCAATAGAAATATTTTAATTATTCCTCAAACGGTAGACCAAGAAAGATTCGAAAAAGATAACTACAACACCTCTGTGCCGCGATCATATGATTATATTGCTTATGTGGGTTCGCTCAATCAGCTAAAGGACGGTGTTTTAACGTTAGTTGAATCATTTGAAGAATTATCTGCTATATATTCTGAAATTCACTTGGTAATTGCCGGAGATGGAACACCTAAAGAAAAAGAGGAGTTAATATTACTTATTAAGAAATTGAAGTTGCCAGAGAGGGTTCATTATATAGGTTGTATTCAATCAAGCGATATTCCGGCTTTTCTTAAAGGGGCGAAATTATTAGTGTCCTGTCGTCCAAAATCCCTGCAAAGTGATTTTGGTTTTCCCACGAAAATTACTGAGTATTTAGCAACAGGAAGACCAATAGTAACAACATTAACCGGAGAACTTGATCTTTATTTGAAGGACAGGGTAAATGTTTTTGCTACAACAACGGATGATCGAAATAGTTTTGCCTCAAAGATAATAGAAGTGCTAGAAGATTATGATTTTGCCATGAAAGTAGCACGAAGAGGACAAATGTTGATAAGCGATAACTTTAACCCAATAATACAAACAAAAAGAATAATAGATTTTTGTACGGATTAAAATACATGTCAGAAATACCAATTGTAAATAGTTTTGTAAATATTGAAACACTTTTTGAAAGAGAACAAGAAAGAAGTATTTCTTTATTGTCGGAATTATATCTACAACCCAACTTATTAAAAGAGAAGATTCGAAAAATTTCAAAGGGAGTTTTGGATAATCATAAAATCCTCGAAGGGAAAAAGATTTTACTGAAACCTAATTGGGTAACGCATAATAGAAAAGAAAATGACGAAATCTGCTTAAGGACTCATAATAGCATATTGCTTTCGCTGGTTGAAATAATTCTTGAGTGTAAACCGTTAAAAATCACTATTGGGGATGCTCCAATACAAGGTTGTAATTGGGAAAAAATGATAAGTCAGGATTTTTATAAAAGCATAGAAAGATTAAGTATAACCCATTCTATTCCTATTATTATTAAAGATTTCAGGAGAGTAACTTTTATTCCTCTCGAAAACAATCTTACAAAAGAAAGGAACGCAATAACTAACTATACAATATTTGATCTTGGAAAAGAAAGTTGCTTAGAACCAATTAGTTCAACGAAAAATATTTTTAGAGTAACCGATTACGATCCAGATAGACTATCAGAGTCTCATACTGTTGGAAAGCACAAATATTGCATTACAAACGAATTGTTTGATGCAGATACAGTAATATCTTTACCAAAAATAAAAACGCATCAAAAAACAGGTATTACAGGAGCACTAAAAAATTTGGTTGGATTAAACGGAGACAAAGACTTCTTACCTCATCACAGGGTTGGAGGTTCGGGAGTTGGAGGAGACTGCTATCCCGGGAAAAACATTTTAAGACGTATTTCAGAATTCTTTTTAGATTATGCTAATAGGCATCAAGGAGAAAATAAGTATTGGGTAGGAGTTTATTTATCTAAAATTGCATGGAAGTTATCTTTGCCGAAGAATGTTCATCATTTAGCTGCTGGGTGGTTTGGAAATGATACTACATGGAGGATGGTAATGGACTTGAACAAAATAGCAATATTTGGGAAAAAAGATGGTACAATCTCCGGTTTGCCACAAAGAGAACTTTATTCACTTTGTGATGGTATAATTGGAGGACAGGGAGATGGACCACTTAATCCACAACCATTAGCAATGGGGGTAATTTGTTTTACAAACAACAGTTCAATGACGGATATTTGTATGGCAACTCTTATGGGTTTTGATATTCAGAAAATACCACTTCTTAAAATAGCCGAACAAAATATAAAAAGGGAAACGATTTCACTTATTTTAAATGGACGATTAACAACAATAAAAGAAATTTCAAAATTATCAATACCAACCTTACCTCCTCCAGGGTGGGTTGATTATCTTAGTAAACCATGAAATGGTTATTCTTAATCAAACTGTCTATTTCAGATGGTTTATTCTTTTTCACATAAGAATTTTAAAATTTACTAAACATTGAAATGAAACCTATTGCAATTCATGATAATAAAATTGGTTTTACCAACAGGTGGATAGAGTACTGTTCAAGGAACTCTATTCCTTTTATTAAAGTGAACTGTTATGATACCAATATCATTGAAAAGTTAAAGGAATGCTCTGCCCTTATGTGGCATTGGAATTATGAGTATTATCAGGATTATCTTTTTGCACGGCAATTTCTGCTTGCGGTAAAGGCAACAAATATTAAAGTCTTCCCTGAGTTTTGGACAACCTTTCTTTTTGATGACAAGTTGGGGCAAAAATATTTGTTTGAATCTCTTGATATACCAATGCCAAAAACATACGCATTTTACGAAAAAAGGGAGGCAACTAATTGGGCAAAAGAGATTCAGTATCCAATTGTTTTTAAGTTAAGGTGTGGGGCTGGTTCACAGAATGTGCAATTGGTTAAATCCTTTACTAATGCAAAGAGACTTATAGATAAATCTTATTCAACAGGTTTTAAGAGTACGAATAAGCCTCAAGTTTTAAGAGATCGTTTAATTAAACTATTTAGGTATAAAAACAAAAGATCTTTTATTAATGTTATCAAAAGCACTTACCGACTCTTTATTCCAAAATTTGATGAAAAAATCATTCATCGGGAGATTGGTTATGTTATGTTTCAAGAATTTCTTCCGAATAATGATTTTGACACCCGAATAATTGTTCTCGGAAATCGATGTTTCGGAATTAGGCGATATAATCGCAAAAATGATTTTAGAGCGTCTGGTAGTGGCTTTTTAGATTATGATCCAGAACAGATTGATACTAGGGCTATTAAGTTGTCTTTTGATATTGCAAGTAAATTAGAAACAAGATTACTTGCTCTAGATTTTCTTTTTGATAAACAGAATAATCCTGTTGTTACGGAAATGAGTTACGGTTTTGCAGTTGAGGCATACGATGATTGCATGGGTTATTGGGATAATAAATTGATCTGGCATGAGGGTAAACAAAACCTTCAATATCTTATGGTGGAAGATTTAATTACTGAAATTTAATGACTAGTTTGTTTATGTTAACTCTTGTAAAAAAACACAACCATTTACAAATAGTGATTTTTGATTTTATTTCAATTATCGTTATACTATTTGTCCCAACTGTTTCACATTTAACAGGATTTCCTTTTTATATATTTGAACCCATGAGATTGTTGGTA
This sequence comes from Bacteroidales bacterium, assembly GCA_013141385.1. NCBI lineage: Bacteria > Pseudomonadati > Bacteroidota > Bacteroidia > Bacteroidales > Bacteroidales bacterium. The sequence continues at coordinate 361,547 of JABFRB010000019.1, forward strand.
ATTTCTTATTTGATATTTAGTAAAAATAAAAATTCTTATTTTCTAGCAATTTTGCTGCCTCTGTTTTCTTTTATTTTTGCAGGTCACCCCTCTCTCTTTAAATTACCATTAGTTACAATCGATTTGCTTTTGAATGTTGCTTTTTTAAATATCTTGTTAACAAAACGATTTAATATTTATTTTTCTATTATTCTGTCGGTTATTATAAGTAAAGTAGTGTATTATTCTTTAAAAGCAATTTTCATTTATGTTGGATTATTAGTAAATGGATTAGTAGAGACAAATATTATTTATCAGATTGCTAATTTGTTAATTTTATTAGGGATATCGTTTATCTATGTAAAGAAGAGTAACCGTAATTATCTATAAAAGATGTGTTTTACAGATAATTGGTTAAATATATAGATGATATACCTCAAAAATTGACACGCTAAGACATGTTAAATTTTATAAGACGCAATAACGTATATTAAAACAAGAGTAATACATATTGTTTCATCATTAACCAGAGGCGGTCGTGAGCGTCAGCTAGCAACAATCCATAAATACTCCGATAAGAGTAAGTTTTCAACCAAAATAATTTGCTTTAATCGTACCCAAAACTCTTATGTTGATGAGTATGGAATGTCTGAAGATGTTATATACCTTTCTTCGAAGAATTTTATTAAAAGGGTTAAGGAAATTAGGGGAATTGTTAAAGAGAATAAGGCGGATATAATTTGGTCATGGGGTGGAGTTGAAGCAACTTTTGGTGTTTTTTTATCCCTTACATCTAGCGTTAATCATATCAATGGAAGCATTAGGCATGGTATTGTTCGTTTCAAACTGCATCAAATTTGGCGTCTGTTAGTATTGCATCTCTCCAAAAATATTGTAGCAAATTCTTTCGCTGGTTTAAAGGCAAATGGTATCTATCGGGGTGCGGTGCTTTATAACGGTATAGATGACAGTTTTTTTTGCGAACCCCAAACGCAATCTGCCCTTATTCGAGGAGTATTCGAAATTGAAGAAGATGTTGTTCTGCTGGCAAGTGTTGCAAATCTAGTTCCTTATAAGGATTATGACACAGTATTAAAAGCATTAAGCATTATCAAGTCAAAGGGAATACCGTTTCATTATATTGCTATTGGTGAAGGTCCTGAGAGGAGACATATTGAGGGATTAGTACAAATCCATAATTTATCTCAAAATGTTACTTTTCCTGGAAATCGATCGGATATAAAAGACATTCTTTACGCATCAGATATCTTTATTCATTCATCACGTGGGGAGGGTTGTAGTAATGCTATTCTGGAGGCGATGGCTGTTGGTTTGCCAATTATAGCATCCGATACTGGAGGGACAAGAGAGATAGTAGATAATAATGTCGGAAGGTTATTTGAATTTCAAAATGCGAAACAGCTTGCTAGTCTGATTATGAATCAGATTTGCAATAACCTTGAAAGAGAACTATTGGCCGAAAACTCAAAGCATAAAGCGGCAAGTAATTTTTCGATTGAGAGGATGATGTCCAATTATTACAAGATTATTGAGGGAGTTATTAAATGAGGAAACTCTATACTTTTATTCGCAAGATATTTCCAACCCAATGGCATGGCATACTCACAGTTTTGCTCTATTACTTGAAAATTAAACCCACTGTAAATCGAAGGGTTAAATCACCATTTAGCAAAGGGATAATTGTTATATCTGCTGATTTTGAGATGGCTTGGGCTTTTAGGTATTCCAAAACCAAAGGAAGTATTGCTGAGCAATTGGGTTTAAGGGAGAGGGAGAATGTTCCTAAATTGTTAACTCTTTTCGAGAAATATCAAATTCCAATTACTTGGGCTACGGTTGGACATCTATTTCTCGATTCATGCAGCAAAGAGCAAGGTTCAAATGCACATCCTATGATGCCTCGTCATTCGTTTTTTGAAAACAGTAACTGGAGTTTTTGCTGTGGAGATTGGTATGAGCACGATCCTTGTACAAATTATATCGAATCACCAGCATGGTATGCTCCAGATCTAATAGATCAAATCATGCAATCATCAGTTGGTCATGAAATAGGATGTCACACCTTTTCTCACATTGACTGTACGGATAAAAACTGCCCGCCCGATCTATTTGATGCGGAGTTAAAGGCGTGTATTGAGCATGCAAATAAAAAAGGTATTCAACTTAAAAGCATGGTTTTTCCTGGGGGAACGAATGGAAACTATTCAACATTAAAAGAACTTGGGTTTACCAGCTATCGAAAGGCAACAAATTACCATATAGACATTCCTTTTATTAATAATGATGGTTTGGTTCAAATACCCAGCAGCTATAACCTTGACAGATCAAATCTGAATTGGTCGGCAGAAAGATATATTCGAATGGCCAATTCATTTGTTTCAAAAGCCTCAAAACACAAAATGGTTGCCCATTTATGGTTTCATCCTTCGATGGATAGTTGGTATATCGAAAATGTATTTCCTTTTGTACTTGAATATATAAAAAAGCATGTGGATGAAAACAGGGTTGTGGTTTTAACTATGGCTCAGCTTTCTGAAAAAATGAAGGGTCATGAGTTAGATTAAACAGGCGTTAATTTTCATCAATCAAAATTATGTTTAAACTAAAGCTGATAGATTTAGCAAAAGGCTCTAACATATCTGATCAATACAAATTCTATTGTTCTACATTAAATTGGAGCAGAGATCAGGTTGTTAGCTATCAAAATAAAAGGCTAAAAAGTCTTATTAATCATTCCTGCTTAAATGTTCCATACTATAGGAATTGGATGGTTAATCATAATATTATTCCTCAAGAGATAAATAGCACAGAAGAGTTAAAAAAACTTCCCATTTTAGACAGGGTAATAATACGCCAAAAAAATAAAGACCTAATAGCCCAAAATTATAAAACAAAAGATCTGCACGGGGGGAGTTCAAGCGGGACAACTGGAATACCAATAAATTATTATCACGATACCCAATCGATAAGTGCTGGTGGGGCTGCAAATTATGCGCTATGGTTAATGTCCGGTTGGAAACCAGGACAGAAAAATATTCATATCTGGGGAAATGCATCTTCAATTGAACGTTGGAATAGTATCGTTTCGAAGTTGAAAACAAGACTAATGAATCAGCTAAATATTCCCTCTACTCACCTCAACGAAAATAACATTTCAGAAATTGCCGAAAAAATCATTCGATTTAAACCGAAATCAATTGAAGGTTACCCAAGTGCAATATATACTTTAGCGAATCATTTCAAACAAAATAACCTTTCAATAAAAGGCTTAAAGCAAGTACTTACTACAGCAGAAAACCTTGAAGATTATCAACGAGATATTATTGAAGCGACTTTTGCTCCTACAGGCGACTTTTATGGATCTGGAGAGGTAATGGGCATTGCTTCTCGCCCAATTGGTGATAATCGGTATTATATTTTTGAACCACACGTAATTGTTGAAGCGGTTGATTCGGGCTTGGAGGGTATGAAGGATATTCTGGTTACTGATTTAGATAACTATGCAATGCCTATGATTAGATATAAAGTAGGAGATTTAATCGATAACATTTATATTCCAGAAACAAACTCAAAGTATCAGTTTTCATATTTCAAAAAACTTATAGGTAGAAGTGCAGATATAATAACATTAACCAATGGTATGCGATTTCATCCGATTAACATTTTTGGGGGGACTCTATTTCGGGAGTTTCCTTTTATTTCAAAGCATAGAGTGGTATGGGATGGAAAATTACTAAGAATTATTTTTGAGGTAAATGGAAGTGTTGATGATTCATTATTGAAACAAAAAATTGATGAATTATTAAAGAGATATGATGTTTCTTATAGTATTGAGTACACAACAAAACTTTTACCATCATCTAACGGTAAATATAAATATGTTGAAATAATTAAATAGTTCTCATTTTATGGCCGGCATTTGTGGAATAATTCAAAAGAAAAGTAAGGTCGAAGAGGGTCGGCTCAATGCTGCTTTTGAACGAATGTTATCCAGGTTGCCTGCTAATTCAAACCAATCCTCGGATCGATTGGTACAGGACTCATTTTGGATTGGGAAAAGTTTTCCGATAACCCATGGGAATGAACCAGGGATTATTCATAATCCAGAGTTATCAGTTTACGGGGTTATTGAGGGGTTGGTTTATGTAAACGACTCAGCAAAAACATTAGTTCAAGGCGAAAATAGAGAAGTTGAATTTTCTTCGCAAAATCAGTATATTCCATACCTATACGCTAAATACTCCATTGATTTTGTAAAGCATTTAACCGGGTGGTTTAATATTTTTCTTTTTGATCAAAAGCAAGGTCTTGCAATTCTGGTAAACGATAGAATAGGATTTCTTCCAATGTTTATCTATGATTCGGGCGAGGAATTCATTTTTGCTTCAAAAATTGAGAGCATCCTTGCATCTGGATTAATGGCTAGCATTGGTTTTGATGCTGTTTCGTGTGCCGAACAATTTCTATTTAACTATCAACTTTCGAATCATTCGCTTATTAAGAATATTAATACGTTATCTGCAGCGACTGTCCATCAGTTAAAACCAGATGGTGAAAATAAAACTATTTACTGGAGCCCCAGAGAGTTGATTGTTGAGAAGCCGTTACCAAGGAAAGAGGGTTTTGAGATTATTAACCAAGCGCTTGAAGTCGCAATCAGCAAAGCGTTCGCTAATCACCAAGGCGATGTAGCGATTACCCTTACAGGAGGTTGGGATGGTAGGCTTGTACTTTCGTACGCGTTAGGAAAATTTAGCGAACGAACTCATACGTTTTCCTATGGTACAACAAACTCTCCCGATATTGTAATCCCTCAAACCATTGCGCAATCAGAAGGTTTTAGGTATAAACCATTTCTGCTTGATCAAACTTACATCGGTAACTATTTCCCCGATTCAGCAAGTAGTACAATAATACTTTCAAATGGTGTTAGGGGCTATCGTCGAGCCCCTTATCTTTATGTAATGCCAAAATTATTGGGTATTTCGAACCTTATTCTTTCGGGAAATTTCGGAGACGAAATGCTTAAGTTCGCAGCGCTAAAACCCAGTGAGGTTCAATCAGAGGCATTGATTAACTATATTCAATCCGATTTTAAGGAAAGACCTCATTTCCCCCATCAACTATTTCAAGATCAGTTTTTGACTAATACGAATAGTTTCGATCTAATTGATGAGTGGAATTGCCGCTTACAGGGTTTAGAGGATGAGATGTCGTGCTATAACAATAGGAGTAAAAAGTATAATCACCTGAAATTGACTCGGATTGCTAACCGTTTTTTTGGTTACGAGGTGAATAGCTACAACGATTACACCAATAGCTTTTCCCCGTTTCTTGATTTCGATTTTATTACTGCGTTCTCTAAAACCATTTATTGCGGTATATATCATCCATTTAACGAGAATAGGATAAAGGACAAAGAGTTGATTGCAATGCTTTACGCAAGCCTTGTTAAAAAAAATCATAAAACACTTGCTAAATATAATACCGATAGGGGTTATTCAATGGATGATGTAACAAATCCCTTTGGAAAGATTTTGGCTTACACTAAAAAACGTTTTTCAAAAGGTGCTCTTGAGAAGGAATCCGGTTTTTCAGAGCATACCTCAAAGCTATTCGATCAATTACACCAATCAGCCTATCCAGATTCTTTTGAAAAGTATCTTCAGTACCCTTATGATAAAGTTGAAAATGGGGTTAATAAGAACCTAATGAGCAGAGTTCAATCGCTAGAATTTTGGATTGGATATATAACAAATCAGTATTTAAAATAAATTCTTTGCGCTCTTTGAGCATCCGTTTTGCCCTTTGTGGTTAAAATCACACGAATAAAATGGAAAAAAAGTTCACCGTATTTGTATTTGCCCGGCTAAAACCTAGCCAAATAAATTATAAAATTATACCATTAAGCAATTCTCCTTTAGTTGAGCGGGTTTATGTTCTGCGAAAAACACCCCTTGAGGTGAATAACGAAAAGGTAGAGTGCATTGCACTACCTAAGATTCTTCGTATTCGATTGTTTTATTGGCTATTCACAGCGCTTTATGGTGCGTGGTTAATCAGAAAAAAAGGGGCAAATGTAATAGTCAGCTATAATATATTTCCACATGGTTTTAATGGCTACGTTGCATCATTAATAACAGGTAAACCCTTTATTTTTGCTGAGATTAATGAAGAAACTCTGAATTATTTTAGTAATTCATTATTTAATTTCTTTATAAAGAAAATATTAAACAGAGCAACTTATATAACAGTCCCTGGCGCAAATACAGCGAAAAGATGGAGAATTAATGGGTATAATAATCTTGTACCGCTACATAGCACAATAAATACAGAAGTATTTCTACCATTTGCTCAAGAAAAGTGGTTTGATTTTCTTTTTATTGGAGAGTTTGATGATAACAAAAGACCAAACCTAATACTTGAAGCATTCACCGAAATTCGAAAAATGGGTATTGATGCTTCTTTATGTTTTATAGGCTTTGGTCAATTGGAAAAGAATCTTAAAGAGTTAATCAAGAAGAATAATTTAACCCAATACGTGTCCGTAATAAAAACGAACAATGTGTTGGAATACCTGTTGAATTCTAAAGTGTTAGTAATGTCTTCATTATCCGAAGGCATCCCTTGTGCAATGCTCGAATCAATGGCCTGTGAGCTTATTGTTGTTGTTCCTCCTGTTGGTGATATTGCCGATGTGGTTGAACATGGAGTTAACGGATTTCTGCACAATAACACCAAGGAGGATATAGTAAAATGGATGGTAGAAGCCTATAAAAATTATGACTCGCTAGGACTTATGAGAGAAAAAGCAAGGGACACAATTATCAAAGGACATTCCTATCAATTTGCAGTTGCCGGATGGAATAAATTGTTAATGCGAATTAAGGGTTGAAACTACTTTACTAATAATTTAGTTAAATATTTGAAAATCAATAAAATAACATCAGAAATATTTGTTTAAAACCCTGGAAATCATTATCTTAAGCGATTAATCT